>NZ_FUYT01000008.1:0-241600 GCF_900167995.1 Luteibacter sp. 22Crub2.1 | reverse complement strand
CCGGCATTGCGGACGTTGAACAACGCCGTGGCTTGCCTGAGCGACAAACCCTCAGCCTTAATTCGCTGAAGAACTTCCATTTTGAAGGACACGTCGTAATACGTGTGCTTCCGCGACAAACCGGCACGCCCATGCAGTAGGTAGGCATCCCGCCAGCGGCGGACCATCGAATAGTCGAGGCCGTGCCGCATGGCTACCTCTCCGGCCGACGTGGTCCCCTGAGCCGCCTCTTGCGCGACTTTTATCTTGAAAGCAGCGTCGTACTTCGCCATAAAAAAACACCCCAGAGATTGGACGGGTGTCCAACTTCTGGGGTGCAGTTCAGAACGGCGGGATTTTTTTTGAAGCGATGTACCCGCCTGTCAGTCAGCGCGTTTCAGGCGAATGAGTGCCGAAATGTCGTCATCGCCGTAGCCCTGCGACATCAGTTCGGCGAAGTCGGCCAGCGACTGTTCGATGATGGTGCGGTTGGTACCCGCGTCCTTCGCGATACCGCGCACGATGCCGAGGTCCTTGTGCAGCAGCGCCAGCTTGAAGCCCACCGAAAACTCGTTGCGCAGCATCGTCGCGCCACGCTTGTCGAGGAACCAGTTGCCCGCCGCGCCCGCCGCCAGCGTCGGAATGAGGCGATCCGCCTGGAGACCGAGCGCTTCACCCAGCGCGAGCCCTTCCGTCACCGCGTGGGCAATGCCCGCGACCAGCACCTGATTGACCGCCTTGGTTGCCTGGCCACTACCGACCGCGCCCATGTGCGTGATACGCGCACCGTAGGCTTCCAGCACCGGACGTGCTCGCTCGAGCACCTCCGCGTCGCCGCCGACCATCACGGACAACGTGCCGTTCTTCGCGCCTTCGACGCCGCCGGACACCGGCGCATCCAGGAACAGCGCGCCCACATCGGCGAGCAGGCTGGCGGCCTTCTTCGCCGTGGCGGGAGCCACTGTCGAGTGATCGATGACGATCGCCCCCGTCTTCAATGACGGAGCCAGCGCTTCCACCACGCCGATGACGTCCGCATCCGCACTGACGCACAGGGCGATCACGTCACATGACGAGGCAATGCCCGCGAGATCGGGCGCGTCGACACCAAGCTCCTTCGCCAGCGCATCGGCCTTCGCCTGTGAGCGATTACCGACCGCGGCCAGCAGGCCCTTCGCATGAAGATGTCCCGCCATGGGGGCGCCCATCGCGCCGAGTCCGATGAATGCTGCCTTGAGGGTCATCTCGAAAACCTTTATCCGATGTCTGAAAAGAGACGCGGCGCCCTGAGGCGCCGCGGTTGGAATCAACGCCCTGCGGTTTCCGCCAGGTACGTGTAGCCGGTGAGGCCCTTGTCCAGCGAGGCGGACAACATCTCCGCCTCGGCGCCGGTAATGCCTGCCGCGGCAAGCCGGTCGGTGTAGGACTGGCGCAGCTGCCTGAGGTCGTAACCCACGTAGTCGAGCATCAGGTCTGTCGTGTCGCCATGACGCACGTGCGCGAACTCGTAACCGTCGGCCGTCGCGCGGACATTCACCGCGTCGGTGTCGCCGAACAGGTTGTGGATGTCGCCCAGGGTTTCCTGGTACGCGCCGACCATGAAGATACCGAGGCGGTACGACTGGTCGTCACGCAGGGCGTGCAGCGGCAGGCTGACGTCCACGCCTTCGGCATCCACGTAATGATCGATACGGCCGTCCGAGTCGCAGGTGAGGTCGGCGATCACGCCCCGGCGCGTGGGTTCCTCGTCCAGACGTGAGATCGGCACGATCGGGAAGATCTGATCGATCGCCCAGATATCCGGCACCGACTCGAACACGGAGAAGTTCACGAAGTACTTGTCGACCAGCTTCTCGTCCAGGTCGTCCAGCGCCTGACGATGCGCGCGCTCCGCCGGCAGCAGGCGCGGACGCACCGCGTTGGCGATCGCGTAGAACAGGTCGTCGAGCTTCGCGCGGTCGCGCAGGTCGAGCTGACCCAGCGCGTAGAGCGCCTGGCCCTCGGCGAAGTGATGCTGCGCTTCGTGGAACAGCTCCAGCGGCGGGCGGCTGTCGAGCTCGGCGTGCGTCTCGCGAAGGTGACGCAGCACCGTCGGCTCGTCCGCGCGCGGCGCGGGCACCGAACCCTCGGGTACCTCTTCCACCTCGGTGACGTTGACCACCATCACCGCGTGGTGCGCGGTCATCGCGCGACCGGACTCGGTGAAGATGACCGGCGCCTTCATGCCGTGCTCGGCGACGGCCTCGGCCAGCGGCTGCACGATGCTGGCGGCGTACTGGCCCAGGCTGTAGTTGATCGAGTTATAGCTGCGCGAGCGGGTGCCTTCGTAATCCACGCCCAGACCGCCGCCCACGTCGACGACGTCGATGGGCACGCCCAGCCGGTGCAGTTCGACGAAGTAGCGCACGGCTTCGCGCATGCCGGCGGCAATATCGCGCACGTTGGAGATCTGCGAGCCCATGTGGAAGTGCTGCAGCCTCAGCGTGTGCTTGAGGCCCGCGGCGTCGAGGCGTTCGATCAGCTCCAGCACCTGACCGGGGCTGAGACCGAACTTGCCCTTGTCGCCACCGGTGTTCTGCCACTTGCCGGCACCGATCGAGGCCAGGCGCACGCGCACGCCGAGCAGCGGTTCGACATCCAGCGCCTTCGCCTCGGCGAACACGTGGTCGAGCTCGGAGAGCTTCTCGATGACGATGTGGACGCGCAGACCGAGCTTGCGCCCGATCAGGGCGAGACGGACGTACTCGCGGTCCTTATAACCGTTGCAGACCACCATGCTGCCGGGGCGGGCATAGGCGAGCACGGCCATCAGTTCCGGCTTGGAACCGGCCTCGAGGCCGAAACCCTCTTCGCCCGCGGCGACCAGTTCGCTGACGACGCCGCGCTGCTGGTTGACCTTGATCGGATAGATAGCCGTGTAGGAACCGGCGTACTTGGCGTCATCGATCGCCTTGGCGAACGCCTGCTGCAGGCGCGCCAGACGGTCGGCGAGGATATCCGGGAAGCGGACGAGCAACGGCAGGCGCAGGCCCTTGGCCGTGGCCTGATCGACAATGGCCGGCAGGTCGAGGGCCGGGCCCTCGTCGCCGCGCGGGCGCATCTGCAGGTGACCGTTGCCGGCCACATCCACGTAGCCGTTGCTCCAGTGTGGGATCGCGTAAGTCAGCTTCGCGCGTTCGGTGGTCCAGTTCGTCATGGTGGCGACGATCTCCCTCGTGATTGTGTCGTGTCCCCGTGGGGGGCGCGGAACAGTCGCAGCGGCGAACTTTGACCTGAAGCGAGTCTGGCGACCGGGAGCCTCGCACGCCGCGGGGCCGACCAGACAGGGTCTGCGCCGTCCGGGGAGACGGGGCAGACCGCGTATTGTAGCGGCGACGGATGACATCCGTGTATCGCCCCGCCCGGGGCAACATCGCCATCAGGGACGACCTACATTTGTGCCAGGGCAAGGACTTGGCCGATTCCGGACCCGGAGCCGGTACAATCCCGTGTTTGGTCCCTTACCTCTTTTCAGGATCCGAGTCATGTCGCAACAGCAGCTCAGCTGGTTTACCGAAGCCCACCAGGCCTCCGGCTCATCCATCGGTTTCCGTGTCGAGCGCCTGCTGCACGCCGAGAAGACCGAATTCCAGACCATCGAGATCTACCAGACCACCGACTGGGGCAATCTCATGGTGATCGACGGCTGCGTCATGCTGACCAGCCGCGACAACTTCCTGTACCACGAGATGATGACCCATCCGGCGCTGTTCACCCACGCCCGGGCCAAGCGTGTCGTCATCATCGGTGGCGGCGACTGCGGCACCCTGCGCGAAGTGCTCAAGCACGAGGAAGTCGAGAAGGCCACCCAGGTGGAGATCGACGAGCGCGTCACCCGGCTTGCCGAGCAGTACTTCCCGGAACTGTGCGACGCCAACAACGACCCGCGCGCCGAGCTGCTCTTCATCGACGGCATCAAGTACATGGCCGAGGCGGATCCGGAGTCCATCGACCTGATCATCGTCGACTCGACCGACCCGGTGGGTCCGGCCGAAGGGCTGTTCAACGCCGCCTTCTACGCCAGCTGCTACAAGGCCCTGCGCCACGGCGGCATCCTCGTGCAGCAGTCGGAATCCCCGCTGGCCCACATCGAGCTGATCAAGGCCATGCGTTCGGCCATGCGCACCTCGGGCTTCAAGGCCGTGCGTACCCTGCCCTTCCCGCAGCCGTGCTACCCCACCGGCTGGTGGAGCTGCACCATGGCCCGCAAGGACGGCGACCTGTCCGGCTTCCGCGAGCGCGGCGCCATCAGCAAGGGCTTCCCGACGAAGTACTACAACGCTGAAATCCACAAGGGTGCGCTGGCGCAGCCGGAGTTCATGCGGACCGAACTCGGCGACTGACTGAATCTGTAGGAGCGCGCCCTGCGCGCGATGTAAGGGATTCGCGCGCAGGGCGCGCTCCTACAGGCGGTTCAATAAAAAACGGGCGCCCATGGGCGCCCTTTTTTTTGGCTCAATTCAGGCCGGCCTACTGCTCGACCTTAGCCGGCTCCCATCCTGCCGGGGCTTCCGCCGGCATACCGTACGCACGCAGCGAAGCCAGCACCACGCTCATCTCGGTGCCGCCGCTGCGCGCCAGCGACAGCAGCTTCTGCGCCGTCACCTTGTCACCCTGGGCCTGGACGTTGAGCTGCGCGAAGCGCTGCATCTGCCAGACCAGGTTCATGCGAGCGGTCTTCGCGGACTGCTGCTCGGCGGTATCGGTCGACAGGGTTTCACGCAGATGCAGGCCCAGCGAACGACCGAGCGGGCTGCTGCCCCACTCGAGGACCTTGGCGAGTTTCAGGCAGTCGCCCACCACACCCGCATCGCTCTTGTTGTCTTCGCAGTACTTCGCGGTGACCTGGAACCCAGGCATCGGCTGCGCGCTGGCCAGACCGAAAACGATGACCATCTGCACGCCTGCCGCGCCAGCGCCCTGCAGCGGATTGAAGGTGTCCGGCGGTGGCGGCAGCTGGCTGACCGAGTTGGCCAGCGCCTTGAGGCTGGAGCCGAGATAATCGTCGTAAATCCTGGCGTTGGCGGCACGGGCGAGATCGCTGCGCGTATCCTTGCCGGCACCGTTATGGTCGTCGACGCCCAGCTTGAGCAACCAGACGGCCGCGTTGTCCGGCGCCTGCTTCTGCAGCGTGGCCAGGGCCTCCGCGTTCGGGCAGGCGCCCGCCTTGGCGTCACAGTCGGCCAGCGAGGCCCAGGTGACCGCCGGGCCCGCGTCGGCATTGCGCGACGCACGCTCGAGAAGGGCGTGGTAGCTCAGCACCTCGGGCGGATTGGGCAGCGGGCGCGCCAGCAGCGCGGCGCCCAGCAGCGGCTCGGCTTCGGTGCGCAGCGCCAGGACGCTGGCCAGATCTTTCTGGAACTGCAGCAGGGCCTTGGTCTGGTCCTTCTGCGCCACCGGCGCCTTGAGCGGCCCCTTTGCCGGACCCTGGGCACCGGCCCAGGGCGTGGCGGCAAAGGCCGGCATCGAGAGCAGACCCGCAAGGGCCAGGGTCAGCACGCGATATCCGCGCATCAGCCATCTCCGTGAAATAAAGCGACAAGAATACGGTTCGACCATGAACGCAGGCTGCGCCGTTTCGGGGTCATCGGCGGCGGACATTGTTACCATCGACATCCAATGTGGGGATCGCCGACTCGACATCGAGTATGGCAGCGACACAATCCTGCGACAGAACAGGAGTTTACGATGGATCAATTCGCACTTTTTAACGACGCGCGCACCGGCTTCTTCGTAGGCTGGGGCACGCTGTCGCTGATCAACGCAGGGCTGGCCCAGGGCAAGAACCGCGGCGGCCTGCTCTGGTGGTTCCTCTCGCTGTTTCTCGGCCCTGTCGCCACCCTCATTCTCGTGGTCATGCCGAAGGTTCGTACCAAACTGTTCTGATAGGCTAGAACCACTCCTATGGCAGGTGCTCGCGGATGCTTACGACGCTCGTGGCAAGCAGCAAGGGTGGTTGCGGAAAGACGACGCTGGTCACCCAGCTCGCGACCCACTGGGTCCAGTCCGGCAAGCAGACGGCGATCATCGACGCGGATCGCCAGCATTCCAGCCTGCGCTGGGCAGGCCGTCGTCCCGAGAACGTTCCCGCCGTCACCGCCATCGAGGGCAGTCGCAAGGCCTTCGACCGCCTGCCCGGCGACGTTCAGCGGGTGATCGTCGACACACCCGCGGGCGTCGACGAAAAAGACCTCGAGCCCTACCTGGAGAAGGCGGACGTCATCCTCGTGCCGGTACTTCCCTCGCACTTCGATCTCGACGCCACGCTCGATTTTCTTACCGTGCTGCGCGGCATCCCGCGCGTGAAGCGCGGCAAGCTGCCGGTCGGCCTGGTCGGCAACCGGCTCAAGCCGTGGACCAACGCCAGCCAGGCCGCCATCGCCGAACTTGGCGAGCGCGCGCCCTTTCCCGTCGTCGCGGAACTTCGCGACTCACAAGCGTACGTCTTGCTCACGGCGCTCGGTAAGGGCATCTTCGATTACCACTCGGAAAACGTACGCGGACACCAGGACGACTGGGGAAAACTGCTTCGCTGGATCAAACGAAGCACCTGAGCCGACGTGGGACGCGTCATGACCCGCCACGATACGTGGCCTAGCGGAGGACGGTACCCATGCACGAACTCATCCTGTTGCGCCATGCCGAGGCAGAGCCCGGCCATGACGGCAAAGACGACCGCGAGCGAAAACTCACCGAACACGGCCGCAACGAAGCCCGCGCCGCCGGCGAATGGCTCTCCAGCCATGGCGTGAAATACGACCGCATCCTGTGTTCCCCAGCGGAGCGCACCAAAGAGACCGCCGCGCTGGCCCTCGGCCAGGTCGAGCCCACTTACGTACAGGAAATCTACGACGCCACGCCCGGCGATCTGTTCGACGTGCTCGACACGCAGTCGGACGCGGAACGCGTGGTGCTGGTAGGACACAACCCCGGTATTGAACAACTGGTCGCGTTCCTTGTCGAAGGACGGTCCGAGGACTACCGCGGCATGCCACCAGGTGGCATGGCTCGACTCGTCTTCACTGGCAAGCTGGAGCCGGGCAAGGCCAAACTCGAGACATTCTGGTCACCTCCCAACTGAGTCCCTGTTGATGCGTCACCTGCTGTGGGCGATCGCCTTGCTTCTGTCGGCGGCTTCGGCTTCGGCCGCCGACCTGCGGATCGACCCGACCCGTTCGCGGGCCGAGTTCGCCGTTCGCCTGCTGTGGGTGAGTACCGTCTCCGGTAGCTTCGAGGGCATCCGGGGCGACCTGTCCATCGACCGCGAAGCGCGCACGGCCGTCGTGCGCGCCGTGCTCGACACCGAAAGCATCCGCATGGAATCGGCCCGCCTGCGCCGCTGGGTGCTGGCGCCGGAATTCTTCGACTCGGTGCACTACCCGCAGATCCTGTTCACGTCCGACCCGCTGCCCCTGGAACTCATCAGCCGCGGCGGCGAGATCAAAGGCAAGCTGACCATGCGCGGGGTCACCCGGGACGAAACCTTCCACCTGCAGGCCACCCGCTGCCCGGCCGACGCGCTGGCCGGTTGCGTGCTTCAGCTGCAGGGCATGATCGACCGTACCGATTTCGAGATGCGGGGCCGCCGTGGGGCCCTTTCGGACCGCGTGAACCTCGGCATGGCCATCGTCCTCGACCATCCCTGACGAAAACTCACGTGACGTTGGCGTGGGTCGCCTATGATCCCCGCCATGCGCCACCTCCGATTGTTCTTACTCCTTGCCGCCATCCTGGCTGCCACCGGCTGTTCGCTGTCCACACAGCGCATCCGGAAGGCCGATGCCGTGGTCACGCTGACCGTGGACCGGCAGAGCAATTGCGCGCAGGCGGACCACTGCGCCCAGCCCTCGGCGCTGCTCGACGCCGCCGTCGAAGCCGACGCCGCCTCGACCGACGCGCGCCCGGTGCACGTGGCCACGCTGCTGGAAGACGGCGAAACCGCCATGGCGGCGCGGATCAATCTGATTCGCGCCGCGAAGCGGACGATCGACGTGCAGACGTATATCTGGGAGCAGGACGACGCGGGCAAGCTGGTCCTCGACGAGCTGGTCCAGGCCGCGCGCCGCGGTGTGCGCGTGCGGATCCTCGCCGACCAGCTGTTCTCCTTTCGCGACGCCGGCCTGCTGGCGGGGCTGGCGCGCGCCAGCGATCACATGGAGATCCGCCTCTACAATCCGACCTTCCACAGCGCGCGTACGCCGCCGCTGGAGTTCGCGGCTGGCATCATCTGCTGCTTCTTCAAGTTCAACCAGCGGATGCACAACAAGCTGATCGTGGTGGACGACCTGATCGGCATCACGGGCGGCCGCAATTACGAAGACCGTTACTTCGACTGGGACGGCACCTTCGACTACGTCGACCGCGACGTGATGATCGGCGGCCCGGCCGCGAAGGCCATGGGCGCCAGCTTCGAGCAGTTCTGGAATCACAAGCGCGCCGTGCGCCTGACCCACCTGCGCGACGTGAACAGGGAGCTGGTTCGCGACACCGACGACCCACGCCACTGGACGACGCCGCAGTACGAAAACCCGGAACGTGTCGCCACCATGGTGGCGGACGCCGAGAATCCGGGCTGGATCGCCGACCGGATCCAGCGCGAAACCCTGCGTATGAACCGGGTGGAATATCTGTCGGACCTGCCAGGCAAGACCGACGAGCCCAAACGCCGTGAAGCCCGCGCGCTCACCCGGCACATCATGGGCCTGGTGCGTAACGCCAGAAGCGAAGTGATCCTGCAGACGCCCTATCTGGTGATGAGCAAGCCGGCGAAGAAGATCTTCAGCGGGCTGCATCGGAAGCCGGTCCCGCCGCGCGTCGTCGTGTCGACCAACTCGCTGGCCTCGACGGACGCCTTCGCGGTGTATGCGATGTCCTATAAGCACCGCAAACGCTACCTCACCGACTACGGCTTCGAGATCTACGAGATGAAGCCGCGCCCGGCAAACGGGGATCCCGACGCCCTCGAAGGCCAGAGCAATGACGTGGTCACGCCGCCGCTGCTCACCGGCTCGGGGAGCGGCAGCGGCGCCAGCAAGACCGGACGTCGTGCCGGCAACCGGCTGGTGCCGGCGGGCCCACCGTCGGAATCCACCGGATTCATGGCCCTTGGCGGCCGCCGCGTACGTCAGGGACCGCGCACTCGTCCGGCACCCCTGCTCACGCAGGGCGTGCGCTTCGGCCTGCATGCCAAGTCGATCGTGGTGGACGACACGTTCGCCATGGTCGGCACGCACAACTTCGATCCACGCTCCGACCACTACAACACCGAGTCCGGCGTCATCGTGTACGACAAGCGCTTTTCGGATCGCCTGCGTGACTCGATCATGCAGGACACCCGCCCGGAAAACGCCTGGGTCATCGGGCCGAGGGAGAAGAAAATCCCCGTGCTGTCGTCGGTCAACGAGTTCATCGGCGACGTCTCGGAACGGCTGCCGTTCTTCGACCTGTGGCCGTTCCGCTATGCCACGAGCTATGAGCTCAAGCCCGGCTGCATTCCGATGCGCTGGACCGACCCGAAGTTCTTCGAATGCTACGAGCCGGTCGGCGACTTCCCGGAAGTGGACGTGTCGCTCAAGCTGATCTACACGCGCATGATCACCGCCTTCGGCTCATCCGCCTCGGGCATTCTCTGACGCTCAGTAAGGGCGGGTGAGCTCGAAGCGGACCGGGAGGTCGGCGGTGTAGCGCGGGGCACGATTCTCCGCACTGGCGAAGCGCCAGTTGCGCACGGCTTCTTCGGCCGCATGGTCCAGATCCATGTCGCCGCTGGAACGCCCCACGGAGACCTCGGCGACATCGCCCTCGGGCGTGACGGTCACACTGAGGATGACCTGGCCTTCGCGATTGGCGCGCAGCGCTGACATCGGATAACGCGGCGACGGCGTATAGACCGGCACCAGCGCTTCGGGCACATGGCGTGGCGTGGCGGCGACGCGTGGCGGCATCGGCGCCGGGCGGCTCACCGCCGCGACGGATTCTGGCCGCGCGCGGGGCCTGGCGACCGGCCTGGACGACAGGTGCATGGCTTCGGGCATCACCACTTCGGCGAACGGTCGTGTGGCGGGCGCGCGCTCGTATGTGAGCGCGGTGAGCCAGCTCGTACCGGCGATGCCGAGCACGAGCCCAAGGGCACTGAGGGAAGTACTGGTGCGAAGTGCGAACATGCGGACTCTGGAGCAGGATCAGGGGCGTTCGAGGATCGCCGTCACACCCATGCCGCCCGCGGTGCAGATCGAGATCAGGCCACGGCCCGAGCCCTTCTGCTCCAGCATTTTCGCCAGCGTGGCGACGATGCGCGCACCCGTGGCCGCGAACGGGTGACCGGACGCGAGACTGGAACCGTTGACGTTGAGTTTTGCGGGGTCGATCGATCCCAGCGGACCATCGAGGCCCAGCCGGTTACGGCAATAGTCGTCGTTTTCCCATGCACGCAATGTGCACAACACCTGGGCGGCGAACGCCTCGTGGATTTCGTAGAAGTCGAAATCCTGCAAGGTCAGGCCCGCACGCCTGAGCATGCGCGGCACGGCCACCGTCGGCGCCATCAGCAGGCCTTCGCCGTGGACGAAATCCACGGCCGAGACCTCGGAGTGAGTGAAATACGCCTGGATGCTGAGGCCACGCGACGCGGCCCACTCGTCGCTGGCCAGCAGCACGGCGGCGGCGCCGTCGGACAGGCCGGTGGAGTTGCCGGCGGTCAACGTGCCCTGACCCGACGTCCGGTCGAAGGCGGGCTTCAGCGAGCCGAGCTTTTCCAGCGTGGAGTCCGGACGCAGAAAGCCGTCGCGCTTCAGACCACGGAAGGGCACGACCAGATCGTCGAGCAGGCCGGCGTCGTAAGCGGCGCCCAGCTTCTGGTGGCTGGCCAGGGCCAGCTGATCCTGCTCGAGGCGGCCGACCTTCCATTCCTTCGCCATCAGCTCGCAGTGGTCGCCCATGGACTTGCCGGTGCGCGGCTCGGCCACGCCGGGGAAAGACGGCTTGAGCTCCCTGAGCTTGAAGCCGCGCGTGGCGACCTGCAGCTTTTCTTTCAGGGTCCTGGCGCGGTTGAGCGCCAGCAGGCGCTTGCGCAGCTTCTGCCCGTAGACGATGGGCACGTCGCTCGTGGTGTCCGAGCCCCCGGCGATGCCCGCTTCGATCTGGCCCGTGGCGATCTTGTTGGCGATCAGGATGGCGTTGTCCAGCGAGGTACCGCAGGCGCGGGCCGAGGTGATACCCGGGGTGGTCGGCGCCAGGCCGGACGAGAGCAGCGCTTCACGCGCCAGGTTCCAGTCCGAGGAGTGCCGGATGACCGCACCCATCGCGACTTCACCCAGCTCCACGCCGTGCAGGCCGAACTTCTCGACGAGCGCGCCGAGCACCTTCACCGACATCCCGAAATTGCCGACATCCGCATAGGCGGTGTTGTTACGACAGAAAGGAATGCGGACGCCGCCGACCACACCCACACGCTTTTGCGTCTTTTCCATGCTTTTGAGGGACTGTCCAGATCGAAGTGGGAGCCCGACCGGCGGGCCGGATCGAAGGCGAAGGGATCGCGGACGCCGACGATCGCCGACGAACGCGTATCGGCAAGGCTAACCCGCATCCCGTCCCGGCGAAAGCCCGCCGGGTCGCAATGATAGAATCGCGTTCCTTTGCCGTTCGGAAAACGCCGCCGTGAACGAGTCGCTGATCGCCTGCCCCGCTGTCCTGGCCCTCGAACTGGCCGGGGGCGAGATGCCCGATCGCCTCGAGCTCACGCGCGACGAAGCGCAGACCCTCGCCGCGCTGGTGGCCGACGACCTGCGTGCCCTGCTGCCCGGCGTCGAGTCCTCGCGCTTCGCGCTGGCCGGCGCCCTGTTCGACGGCGTCGAGCTGCTTCGCCCCGGCTTCCCGGTGCTGGCCACGCTGGAAGAACTGGCCCGTCGGGTGCCGCGCGTCGTCACCGCCGGTGGCGTGATCGCCTTCGGCACGCACGAAGGCCATATGCCGGCCCAGCCGCTGGTGCCGGACCCGCACTTCGCCGGCGGCCCGATGCGGCTGATTCCGTGGATGCTGCTCGTGCCCGCCGACCAGGTGGAAGACCTGTCCCAGGCCATGGAGCGCGAACTGGCCGCCAAGGGCGAGGCCGGTACCGCGACGTCGGATTTCCTGATGCGCACGCTGGGCATGCGCCTCGAGCACGCCCGCTACCTCACCCGCGACGACCTGCTGGCGCTGACCTGCGTGCAGTACGAGCACGTCAATCTGGCGCCGCTCTGGACGATGCTCGAAGCCGCGCTGCTCACGCCTTACAAGGACGAGACGGCCCTCGGCTCCCGCGGCCTGCCGCTGCGCTACACCGAAGGACGTGTCGAGATCCCGGGTCTGGCCGCTTGGTTCGCGCGCGACGCGAACAAGGGTAGCAACGCCGCTCACGAGCTGGCGGGCACGCTGTTCGAACTGCGCCAGTACGCCGCGCTGCTCGCCGCCCATCACGTGCACCTGGTGATGCAGGACATGCCGGCGACCGAGGGTTTCCTGATCGAAACGATGGCCGACGCGGACCCGTCCGCCGCCGCGCCCCGTATCTATGCACACGAGGCGGCCGGTCTCGGCATGGCGGCGATCACGATCGCCCAGCCGGTTCCCGGCAAGGCCCGCGTTCTGGCGCACGGCTTCCCGCTGGCGCCGGACGCGCTGACTCCGCTGCTGGAGACGCTGGCCGATCGGTACGGTACCGACAGTGAAGTGCACACGCTGGGCCGGATCATGCTGGACGCCGACGGCGCACTTACGGCACCGGCTCCGGCGCTGCATTGAAGGCGGCGGCAAGGCTTCACATTTAAGCCGAGTCCGAATATACGCGGGCAGTTCGACCCATTAGAGTGGGCGAACGTGAACACCCATACCACCGACTGGCCCGCGTACCTCCTCGACCGTGCACCGGCGATGATCGCTTACGTCGGTACGGATGGCTGCTTTCGTTATGCGAGCCCCGCGTTCCTTGCGTGGATGAACGTGACGTCCGATGGGATCACAGGGCAGCGCGCGGAAGATCGCCTGCCGGCCCCCATGAACGAGGCGATCGCGGGCGGCATCCGTGCGGTGTTGACCGGCGAGCCGCTGGTCGGCGACCTGGGCATTGCTCACACGACCCCGGGCCGCTACGCACAGGCGACGTTCTCACCCGATCGAGACGAGGCCGGGCAACTGCTCGGCGTGTCCATCGTGCTCGCCGATATCTCCGGACGTCGCGCGCTCGAGACACGGTTGCGTGAGAGCGAACGGCGGTTCGCGCTGGCGTTCCGATACGCGTCGATCGGTGTCGCGCTCGTCCTCCCCGACGGTCGCTGGCTGCAGGTCAACGAGGCGCTGTGCACCATGCTCGGTTACAGCGAAGACGAACTGCTGGCTTCCGCGTTCCAGGCCGTCACCCACCCCGACGACCTTGCAGCCGACCTGGCCCTGGTCAGGATGGTATTGGCCGGCGAACGCCCGTCCTACACGATGGAAAAACGCTACGTACATCGTGACGGTCACACCGTGCACGGCATGCTCAGCGTGTCGCTGGTGCGCGACGAACACGGCGAGCCGCTCTACTTCATCTCGCAGGTGCAGGACATCAGCGAGCGCAAGGCCTTCGAGGACGCGCTGTTCCGCGAGCGCGAGCTGGCCGAGGTCACGCTGAAGTCCATCGGCGATGCGGTCATCACGACCAATCCCGACATGATCGTGACCTCGCTCAACCCCATCGCCGAAGCGATGACGGGATGGACGAGTCACGAAGCGGTCGGGCGCCCGATGGACGAGATCTTCCAGTTACGCGAGACGCTGTCGGGCCTGCCCATTCCCAATCCGCTGATCGCCGCCGTGCAGAAGAACGCCATTGTCGGCCTGACCACCGATGCGACCCTCATTCATCGCAACGGCTTCGAAAGCCCGATCGAGGATTCCGCGGCGCCGATCCATGACCACACCGGTAACGTCGTCGGCGGTGTCGTCGTGTTTCACGACGTGAGCGAGACGCGCGCGCTGGCGCTGAAGATGGCGCACCTGGCGCATCACGACACGCTGACGGGTCTGCCCAACCGTGCGCTGCTGCAGTCGCGCATGGAGTTCGCGGCGACGGTAGCGTCGCGGCGCAACCAGCGCGCCGCGCTGCTCTTCGTCGACATCGATCATTTCAAGCAGATCAACGACACCATGGGCCACGCAGCCGGCGATGCGCTGCTGCAGGAAGTGGCGCGGCGCATCCGTGCGGCCGTGCGCTCCGACGACACCGTCAGCCGTCTCGGCGGTGACGAGTTCGTCGTGCTGTTGCCGCTGATCGACGGACCGTCGGATGCGAGCCTCGTGGCGGAGAAAGTACTCGCCGCCTGCAGCCAGGCGGTGAGCGTCGACGCCTCCGCACTGACGATCAGCTTCAGCATCGGTATCAGCGTGTATCCGGACGACGCACCGGATGCCGAGTCCCTGCTGCGCAATGCCGACACGGCGATGTACGAAGCGAAGATGCAGGGCCGCAACGGATACCGGTTCTTCAATCCCAGCATGAACGAGCGGAACACCGCACGTGTGCGCATCGAGGTGGAACTGCGCAAGGCGCTCGCCCGCGGTGAGCTGAGCCTGCATTACCAGCCCAAGGTCGACGTGGACCTGGGTAGCATCGTCGGCGCCGAAGCGCTGCTGCGCTGGCAGGTCAACGGCGAGGATGTGTATACGCCAGAGCAGTTCATCCCGGTGGCCGAGGATTGCGGGCTCATCGTTCCGATCGGCGAATGGGCGTTACGCGAAGCCTGCCGACAAGCGGAGATCTGGACGCGCCGCTACCGGCCGCTGTCGGTGTCCGTCAATGTCTCGGCGTTGCAGTTCCAGCACACTCGCTTCTTCGAATCGCTCAGCGGAATCATTGCCGACAGCGGCATCCATCCGACGCTGCTCGAGCTGGAACTCACCGAGCGCACCGTCATGGAAGGCGGCGACCATATCGCGGCGCTGCTGCATCGGATCAAGTCGCTGGGCGTATTGCTGAGCCTGGACGATTTCGGTACGGGCTATTGCAGCCTGTCGTACCTCAAGCACTTCCCCATCGACACGCTGAAGATCGATCGTGCCTTTGTCCGCGATGTCGCCGTCGACAACGACAGTGCCGCCATCGTCAGCGCCATCATCGCGATGGGCAGGGGGATGAACAAGCAGGTGCTTGCGGAGGGCGTGGAGAGCAACGAGCAGGCGCGCTTCCTCAGCCATGCCGGCTGCCCGTTGATGCAGGGCTTCCTCTTCGGGAAGGGGGTATCCGCGAAAGAATTCGAGGCGCGGATCGCGGCGGTGGATACCGGGGATTTGCGGGTCACCGGCACCTGAAGCGGCTTTTGCACGAGCCAGCCTGCTGGCGGTATCAGCCCGTCACCGCCCCAACGCCGCCTCATACATGAAGTAATGACACCGCTCCATTCCCAGTCCCGCGTAGGTCCGCTGCGCGCGCTCGTTCTCCAGCTCCACGTAAAGCCTGAGACCCACCGCACCCGCGCCTTCGGCCATCGCCTTCACGTGCCGGTATAACCCGGCAAACACCCCGTTCCGGCGAGCCTCGGCGATCACGTAAACGCTCTGCACCCACCAGAAATCGCCGCAGCGCCAGTCGCTCCACTCGTACGTGACGAGCAGGCAGCCCACGGCCACGCCGTTCAGTTCGGCAACAAGATAGAAGCCCCGCCGCGGCTCATCGAACACCGCGCGCACGCCTCGTCCGATCACCTCCGGATCGAGCCGCTTTTCCTCCGTCTCCCACGCCATGGCGATATTCCAGCCGGCGATCGCGTCGGCGTCTTCGGGACCCGCGCGGCGAATGTCCAGGCTCATGTGTCTTATCCGTTGGAGGGCCGTCGCTTGCGCGACGCACCGAGTTTGCGTGTGAGGGTATTGCGGCCGACACCGAGCGCCGCCGCGGCATGCTGCCGGTGTCCGTCGTTGGCGACCAGCGCCACCTGTAACAGCGTTTTGTCCAGGGCGTCGCGGGCACGCGCGTGGACGTCCACCTCGCCTTGCGCGAGCGCGTCCTGCGCCCAGAGGCGCAGCGCGTCCGTCCATTCCGCGCTGCGCGTTTCGCGTGCCGGCAGGTTGCCGAGATCGCCAGCGAGGATTTCCAGCCCGGGCGCCACGACCGCCAGTCGGCGGCACAGGTTTTCCAGCTCGCGGACGTTGCCGGGATAGTCGCGCTGCTCCACGAGTTTCATGGCCCCGCGCGAAAAGCGCTTCGGTGGTACACCGAGTTCGGCCGCCGCCCTGGCAAGGAAGTGGCGCGCCAGCAGCGGTATATCGCCGCGACGCTGACGCAACGAAGGCAGTTCGATACGGACCACGTCGAGGCGATGTTTCAGATCCGCGCGGAACAGGCCTTGCGTCACCCGCGCATCCAGATCCTGATGCGTCGCCGCCACGATGCGCACATTGCTGCGAATGGACTCACGCCCGCCCACGCGGTAGAACTCACCGCCCGCCAGTACACGCAGCAACCGCGTCTGCAGACCGATCGGCATGTCGCCGATTTCGTCGAGGAAGAGCGTGCCGCCTTCCGCCTGCTCGAAGCGTCCGGCGTGGCGGCGCGTGGCACCGGTAAAGGCACCCGCTTCGTGGCCGAACATCTCGCTTTCCAGCAGTTCCGAAGGAATGGCCGCGGTGTTCAGCGCGACATAGGGCTTGCCGTTTCGCGCACTCTCTTCATGCAGCGCACGGGCTACCAGTTCCTTGCCCGTGCCGGTCTCGCCGGTGATCAACACATTGAGGTCGCTGGCCGCGACACGACCGATCAGGCGAAACACCTCGCGCATCGCCATGCTCTCGCCAAGCAGGGCGTGCTCGTCGGTGCGCGGCGGTGGTGGGACGACTTCTTCGTGCGCAGCCGCGAGCGTGCGCTCGACCGCTTCCACCGCCTGATCGAGATCGAACGGCTTGGCCAGATAGTCGGCCGCTCCGGCGCGATACGCCGCCGCCGTCGTCGCCACGTCGGTATACGCACTCATGACGATCACCGGGCCGATGTTCCGGCGCGTGAGGTCTTCGAGCAGGCGCAAGCCGTTCTCGCCCGGCATGCGCACATCGGTCACCAGCAAGGCGGGACGACTCTCGTGCAGCGCCGCGCGTACCGCTTCGCCCGCGCTGAACTCGCGCACCGTATGACCCGCGTCGCGCAGGGCTTCCGCCAGCACGAAACGCACGCCGCGATCGTCGTCGGCGATCCAGATCTCAGTCATGGTGCCGCTCCATCGGAAGGTACAGGGAGAACACGGTCTCGCCGGGTCGGCTCGTGTAGCGTAAATCGCCGCCGTGTTCGAGCGCGATTTCGCGCGATAGCGCCAGGCCGAGGCCCGTGCCGTCGGCGCGTCCGGAGACCAGTGGCTGGAACAGGGAGTCGCGTAATTCGTCGGCCACGCCCGGGCCATCGTCGATCACGTCCACCCGCAGCGCCGCGCGCACCGTGCGCTCGCCCAGACGCGCGCCGTGTTCGACACGCGTGCGCAGGATGACCGTCGACGCGCCCGCTTCGCTGGCGTTGCGGGTGAGATTCAGCAGAACCTGGAGCAGACGATCCGGGTCGCCGACGCTGTCCGGCAGGCTGGGATCGAAGTCGTGGCGGACGCGCGGGGCATCGACCTCCGCCACGACGAGGCCTTCCAGCCGTTCGAGCAGTTCGTGGACGTTGACCGGGCCGAGGCGCGCGGCACCACCGTGCCGGAGCAGGCCGTCGGCCAGTGCGGCGAGACGATCGGCCTCGGAGATCACCATCTGCGCCAGCTGACGGAGGTCGCTGTCGACGACGCGGCGTTCGAGAAGCTGGGCGGCGCCACGCAATCCGGCGAGCGGGTTCTTCACCTCGTGGGCGAAGCCGCGCAGGGTGGCCGAGAGCGGCGTGCCGGTGTTAGTCGACAGGTCGGGCGCCAGCGGGTGGACTTCGATCAGGACGCGACCGTCGTCGAGGGGCTGGAGGATCAGATCGGCGGTGACTTCGCGGCCCCGGGCCACGCCAAAGGTGACGGCGCGGAGGTTGTAGGCGCGCCGCTCCAGGGCGGCGCGGTCGATCTGGCCGGCCAGCGCGGGCTCGCGCATCAGGGCGGTCAGATGCTGGCCGATGGCGGTCCGGGGGCCGACTTCGAGGAATTCGCCGAGCGCGGGGTTGATCCATGCCACGCGGCCGTCGATGGAAACGACCGCCAGGCCGGTGCCCAGGAGGGTTAAGAGGTCTGCCTGATCGGGTGCATGCATTGCACCAATGTAGGGAGAGGCAGGGGTTGGTGCAATGGGATAAATTCTGGGGGGCCGACGGAACCCGCAAGGCCAATCCCCAATGAACATGTCGCTCAACGACGAACAACTCCTGCGATGCATCGACGAAGTTCTGCACTACCGCTGGGACCCACTCGGCGTCTCGGATAGTCCCGAGGCCAGAGACGAATACGAAAGCTACGTCCCCCGGACCTTCCAGCTACTCAAAGCCACCACCGATGGCAGCGATGTTGCCGACTACCTGCACTGGTTGAATATCGAACAGATGGGCGTAGGCGCCAACCGAAAGCACGATGCGGAAATCGTCGACTTACTTATGCGTTGGCGCGACCAGCTGTCGGAGTAACGGTACACCGGTGGGCAGCGACGCAAGCCCGTGCCGTCGCCGCTGCCACCGCTTCCTCTCCGACGCTTTACTTCGACGGCAGCTGCTTTGCCATCTCGAGGTGATGCTGGAGCGTCGGGAGGGTCTTCGTCGCGAAGGATCGGATCGCCTCGACCTGCCCAGTTGAAGGTGCCGCGGAACTCGTCGGCAGCATCCGAGCGGGTGTTGAACTCGACCATCACCCCGCCCGGCGCGCAGGAAGGAGCGCGATCCGCGCTCGTTGTGTACATGGTGGGGACGATGACTTGTATAGATGGCGCCACGACAGCCGCGCTCAGTCGCAACAGTCATTAGACCGAAATCAGGAGACGGCCTCACCGAAGCACGGTTTCAGCGAGGCCTCTTACTACTGAACCGTGCTATCCGTCGGCATGGGCACAGGCGGTGCCGACACCCAGAAACATAATCCTGACCCGGTACTATCGTGGTGTGGCGTCGTGACTCACACCTCCGGAAGGCGTCTTCATCCCAAAGGCGAGGCGCAGCCATGCGAACCTTCGCACGCAACCTTCGTACAGGACGAAGGATGCGCCCATGCTTAAGGCCACGATGGCGACGTACTTTGTCCAGGGCATCCACTCGTACTGAACGACGTAATACCCAACGCCGACGATGACCGTCTGATGCAGGATGTAAAGAGGATAACTGGCCTCCCTCGCCCAGATGAGCAGCGGATTGGCAAAAGAAAGGTAACGATAGCCATAGCCAAGGAAAACCATGACCCATAACCACGTAAAGATATTAGCTCCGAGGTGATCGGCGATCGAATCATGGCTGATGACTCCGGTATTGAAGCCGGAGATAAGCAGGACGAACACCGCCATCCCCATAACTAGTGACCACCGCCGAAACTGACATAGCCACTTCCACATATCCGGCGTCGAGGCCATCAAGTATCCGTAGGTAGTCAGTAGCAGGTAGTGATTGAAGATGTACCAGTCACCGACTAGGTTATGTGTTTCCGGAAACAGTGGTTTCAGGAGGTGCTCGTTGATGCCGAGGGGCACCCCCAGGAGGAAAAGCCACGTTCCTGGTGCTATATGTCGCGCCGTCCGCTTCCACCAGAGCATCAACGGAAGCAGCAACAGGATGTAGACGTAGAGATAAAGGATGAACCAGAGGTGGTGCCAGCTCAGATTCCACTGTCCCTGAAGCCGCCATTCGTAGTAGACCTGCGGCGGCAAGACAAGGGACGCGCCCGCTATGAGGGGCAGGACCAGCTTCTTTGTCCGCTCCCGCAGGAATTGCTCCGTGGTGCGTCGTCTGAGTGCAAACCACATGCCGGCGCCGGCGATGACGAACAGAAGTGGCATGCGCAGCCGGTGAGTGATGTCCATAGGCCATTGCAGGGAGGGAATAGTCTCGTCGTTGACGATGTGCCAGCCCCAGCCGACAAAAATCATTCCCGCATGAAAGAAGAACAACACGGAGATGGCGATGACACGCAGCCAGTCCAGGAAGTCATATCGGTCGTGCAAATCGTCGGTAGCAACCATGGCTCGCGTCTCCTGTCTCGATGATGAGCAGGAGCCTGACCGACGGATCGCTGGCTGGCAGCAGATGAGGGGCGGATAGCGACGTTGGCGGGGTGAGGTGGGGTTACCGGCCCATGAGTGCGAAGAAGGCGTCGCGATATCGCCGGCTGAGCCGGAGAGCACGACCGTTGCGAAGATGAATCTCGTAGTCACCCTTGAAGAGCGGCGAGAGCGATCCGATCGCCCCAAGATTCACCGCTGTCGACCTGTGGATGCGCACGAATCGCGTTTCGCCCAATTGCGATAACAGGTCCTGCAGCGTCCTGCGCAGCAGGTAGGTGCGCGTCGTGGTGTGTACACGGACGTAGTTATCATCGGCCTCGAGCCATTCGACGGATGTAGCATCGACCAGCTGAAGTCGTTCACCATCCGGCACAAGGAGACGCTCGCACGGGGCCCGTGCCCGTCCGATCGCCACGGCTGTTGAGCCGGACTCGAGGGAGTGCAGTCGCTCGCGGACACGCTGCACGGTGCGCGCCAGGCGGTCCCTGTCGTAAGGCTTGAGCAGGTAGTCGATGGCGTTAAGATCATAGGCCCTCACGGCATGCTCGTCGAAGGCCGTGACAAAGACGATCAGCGGCGCGCTCGCGGGCTCGAGATGCGCGGCCACTTCGAGCCCCGACAGCGTCGGCATCTGAACATCCAGAAACGCCACATCGGGGCGGAGCTGCTCGATACACCGCGCCGCAGATAGCCCATCCTCTGCCGATCCGACAACGGTCATGTCCGGTTGCTCCGCCAGCCAGCGTTCGAGCTTCTCGCGGGCGGGTGCTTCGTCATCGGCGACCAAGGCGCGAATCACGGTATGACCCCCGCCAGCGGTATCGCGATGCGCGCGGCAACGCAATCGCCCTCGTTGCGGATAACCAGGGACGCAGCAGCGCCATATATGATGCTCAGCCGCTCCCGGCAGTTGCGCAATCCCACTCCGTCCTGCTGATCCTCCGCCAGGAGGGTGCCCGAGTTGCTTACGACGATTTGCAGCAGGCTGCCTGCGCGCCGGGCACCAACTTCGATGTGAACGGGCGTCGTCGTGCGCTCGACGCCGTGCTTGAAAGCGTTCTCAAGCAGAGGTTGGAGCAACAGTGCGGGCACAGCGACACTTAGAATCGTATCGTCGGTCTGCCAGCTGAGTGTCACGCGGTGACGGAACCGCTCGCGCATGATCTCCGCGTAAAGCGCTAGCGTGCGGAGCTCCTCGGTGAGCAGCGTCATCTCATTCCCGTGAGTCCTCAGACTTATGCGAAGCAGGTCGCCGAGCGTCGTGACCAGCCGGTCCGCCCTTGCCACGTCGGTGTGCATCAGCGCGGAGACAGTGTTGAGTGCGTTGAACAGGAAGTGCGGTCGCAGCTGGCCTTGAAGTTGTGCGAGCTGTGCTTCGGCCAGCGCCCTCTGGGTTTGCAGCAAGCGGTGCCGTTGGACCCGCCATTGCGCATAGGAGTCGACGCCAAAGAGCACGCCTAACCAAAGACCCGTGAAGATCGTCAGCTTGACGCTTTCATACACCACAACGAAGCCCCAGCCTGGATGCTGGTAGCTGAGACCCATCATGGCGTAGACGCCCGTTCGTATTGCGTAAGCCATCGCGATCCACGTGACGACAACCACTGGGAGCCATCGCAGGTAAGCACCAAACCATCGGAGGGGTTTGGCTAAATACGGGGCATAGCGCCCGCGCACGCGAATCGCGAGCAACATCCAGTTCGTCGCGATCAGCGCCGAGCTCCCCTCCCAAAGGACGGGTTCCCACCAGTGGGTCACTGGATTCCGGAGCGCATCCTGGAGCGAGGCGCTGATCATGAGCAGCCAGAAGGCCGCCCAGAACGCGGCGAAGGTTTTCACGGGGAATGTCGTGCCGTTCGTCATGGGTGAGAGTGTAGCCATCCCCGGGGTGCGGGGTGTCGACTATGGGGTGAGCGGGACGTCGCCTGCACGGCACGGGACACGACGCCTTCTCCGCTACCGTTGGGGCCCACCCGGCGTCCCGTCCATGCCGTCCTGCCATCTTCCGGGCAGATCACAGGAACTTGGCCGCCATGCCCGAGGCAGCCAGCGGCTCGACCGTTTGTCTGCATAGCGGCTGCAACGCCGTGATGGATCGCGCACATCGCCGCTGCTACTGCTGTCTCTCCCGATTCGGAGACATCATGGACATCGCCGCCCACCTTATGAGCCCGGAGCCGCTTGGCTGGCTCGCCTCCCTGATACTGCTCGGGACGATCGGGCGACAAATCTGGCGACAAGCGCACGCGCCCACCGTCGAGGGCGTTTCGAAATGGCTTTTCATCGGGCAGATGGCGGCTTCGCTGCTTTATCTCGTCTACAGCGTTCTCGTGAAGAACCCGGTGTTCATCGCGAGTAACGCTGCCTTGCTGATCGCCGGCATCACCGGTCAGATCATTTACCTCAAACGAAAGCACAGGGACGAAGCCGCCAGGGAGTAACTGAGCTTTACTTCGACGGCAGCTGCTTTGCCATCTCGAGGTGATGCTGGAGCGTTGGGAGGGTCTTCGTCGCGAAGGCCTTCAGTTCGGGGTCTTTGCCGGTGCTGGACTCCGTCGTGAACAGCTTGATGACCTTTTCGTGGTCCGCGACCATTTTCGTCTTGAACGCCGTATCGAAAGCCGCGCCGTCCTTCTTACCGATCGATGCGGCCGCGGTAGCGTCCGCAGGCATTGGCGCGGTCGATACAGGTATGGACTTAGCCGCGGCGATGGTCTTGAGTTCGTCGCCCGCCTTTGTATGGTCGTCCACCATCGTCTGGCCGAACGTCTTGACGTCGCTGGACGCGCCCTTTTCCGCCCCGAGCTTTCCGAGCGTGACTTCAGCAAGCCCTGCCGCGCTTGCCTTCTTCACGAAGGCCGCATCCGGCGCTGTCGACGCTGCCATATCGGCAGGGGGTTGGGCGAACGCGGCGGCGCCGAAAGACATTGAAACAGCGGCAGCAAGAATGAGGACGCGCGAACGGGACTGGCTCATGATGAAACTCCGTCGGAAGGTGCATACGGTTTGGCACCCATGGCATGAAGCACCCGTGCACGAACGGTCGTGGCCTGTCACGCAGACGCTCGGCGAATAACCACTCACACAAAGTGAGCCGGCGCAACCGTACCTTTACCTGGCGTATTTCATCCATGTCCATGGCGCCGTCACGCGCGTCGTCCCGGTTGAACACACGGCAAGGCGGACACTCGCTGTTCAGTCAGCCAGCACACAGGTGCAAGCCCATGTTCAGTCATAACAAGCGACTCCAGTACACCGTTCGCGTTTCGGAATCCAATCCTGCCCTTGCAAATCTGCTTCTCGAGCAGTTCGGCGGACCGCAGGGTGAGTTAGCCGCCGCTATGCGGTACTTCACGCAGGCTCTGGCTGAAGAAGATATGGGCCGGAAAGACATGTTGCTCGACATCGCCACAGAGGAACTGAGCCATCTCGAGGTGATCGGCTCGCTCGTCGCGATGCTCAACCGCGGCGCGAAGGGCAGGCTCGCGGAAGCGGTCGAGTCGGAGGCCGAGCTTTTCCGCTCGCTCCAAGGTGCTGGCAATGACAGCCACGTTACGCAGGTGTTGTTCGGTGGCGGTCCCGCACTGATCAACTCCGCCGGCGTGCCGTTCTCGGGTGCCTATGTCGACTCCATCGGTGAGCCGACAGCCGACCTGCGATCAAACATTGCTGCGGAAGCGAGGGCCAAGATCGTCTATGAGCGCCTGATCAATGTGACCGAAGACGTCGGCGTCAAGGATGCACTGACTTTTCTCATGACCCGCGAAATCGCGCATCAGAAATCGTTCGAAAAGGCTCTCTACTCCATGGACAAGAGCTTCCCGCCGGGTAAGTTGCCGGGCGATCCGCGCTTCACCAGCCTCTATGTCAACACGTCCACCGGTGAAGGTGACGCGGCAGGCCCCTGGAACCGCGGTGAGCAGTGGGAAGTGATGACGCCGAACGACCAGAACATCCCTGTCGATGGCGGTGACGGGCAGGCGTCGGTTCAACTGTCGAGTGATGAAGAAGCGGTGGTCGGTCTCTTCGCCACCCGCGGAGCGTCGGATTCGTCGCGGGATCCAGTGACGGGTGCCGATCTGGGCGTCCTTCAGCAGGAACCGAAAAAGTAAGCGCGCGCTACTAACGTCCGGTTTAAGCGACAGCGATAAAAAAGGTGCCCGCGATAACGCGGGCACCTTTTTTTAGATAATCCGTCCGATAACGACCGGTGTGCACTCACTCGATGACGTAGTGGATCGGCTTGAACCGGAAGTTATTCGACATACCTGCCGAGCACGCGGTCAGTCCGATGACGAGATCCATGTGCGCCCTGAAGCGCGTCTTGTCGCCCGGTTTACTCAACGGCGGCTCGACAGTAAGCGTGCCTGTCTCGCCGTTGACAGGAACATTCATGAAGACGTTGAAGGCCGTCGGGATCTGATCCCCGGTAATACCGTGCGGCTCGAGTGCGGCGCGCAGATTGCCGAAGCAGCCACGATGCGGCTCCGTATGTCCATACAGCTTACGGAACATCTCCGCCGAGCATGGCGCGAGAAGAAAGTCGTGTCGTCCTACATCGTCCTCGGTGATTTCCAGCATCACCGAGCTGCGGTTGGAATAGAGAAGATCGCCGGTGGACAGGTAGATCTTGCTTGCATAATCGAGCGTCCGACCCGATGACAGGACCTCGGCTTTATCCGCCAGGGCAAAGGCGATGAGGTCCGCCACCTGCTCACCCTCGGGATCGATGACGGTCAGCGTCTGCCCGGCCCTCAACACGAAGGCGACACCGCTCTGAGGTTCGATCACCGTCGTCATTGCTTGCTTCCCACTGGCTTAAACGGGCACTCCCATGACCCCTCGATGTGGCGGCCGCTGTATTGCAGGGCCTCGGAGCTCTCGCCATGGACAGCGAGCATGGGGTTTGCGGAGCCATTCAGTTCCACGTCTCGCTCGATGATGGCTTCGCGTAGCCTGTCGTAGCGTCCCTGCTGGCGCAGGAATTCAAATTGAGCGTGCAGATTGAACACCATGGCCGGATGCTCCAGGCGCCGCGCCGCACGACTGGCGCCCGGGTGGAGACCGATCACGTAGAAACTCTTGCCGCCAACGCTCATGGAAAACTTCTCGGAGGTGGGGTCGGCACTGACCGTCTCGTCCCACGCGAAGCGCTTGCTGTCGACCTCATGAATACCCTGAAGGCGCGCGAACAGGTGCGTCTCGAAGGCTTCTTCGTCGAGCGACGGCGTCCGGGGGAAATGCACCACCAGGCTATGAAACACGTGCTCGGGCTTGCGACGCGTGGCAAAGTCCTCGATCGCGGCGGCGATGGCCGCATCGTCTTTGCCGCAGCGCAGGTCGGTCGCCTCGAAGTGAGTGACCTGATCGCGGGCATGTGCCGTTTTTGCGGCAAGACACGGGAACTGCTGGCTGGAAAGGTGCGCTGCGAATACTGAAGTTACTGATGAGACCGACATGAGTGCGCCCGCTTCTACAAGGCTCCCATGGTGGGATGGCGCCCGTGAAATGGCGGGCGGCTCGTCGTGAGCGCCTCGCGATCAATGTGGTCGCACGCTTTCATGAGCGGCACGCGCCGTTCACATGGGCCGAGGCTCGAGCCGCGCCCGCGTTGCCTTCTCGCGCCCCGGGCAGCATGCACTTCTCCGCCCGTCACGGCCACGGCTGAACAAGCAACCTAGTCTTCTTCCGCCGCCTCACGTCCCTGCTGGCGGATCAGCGCCTCTTCCCGGGCGTCATTGATCGACTGCCGGATACTGTCGAGATCGACTTCGCTTTCGTCCGGCTCGAAATGGCCCGTCAGCTCGGTATCGGGGCGGAGTTCGCCAGCCTGGAACAAAGCCCACATCTCCTCGCCGTACCACGTCTCCAGCAACTCCGGCGCCGAACGCCCAAGGTAGGCCGTGAGATTGTTGACGTCACGCAGGAGCATCGTGCGCGCCGCATTGTTGCCCGCCGCACTGACGACCTGCGGAAAATCGATGACCACCGGGCCATCCGGCCCGACAAGCACGTTATACGCGGAGAGATCACCGTGGATCAGTCCGGAGCACAGCATCAGCACGACCTGTCTGACCAGAATCCGGTGATATTCCAGGGCATCCGCGGCGCTGAGATCGACCTCGCCCAGACGGGGCGCTGACAGGCCATCGGCATCGGTAACCAGCTCCATCACCAGCACGCCGTGGAAATACCCAAACGGTTCGGGGACGCGAACGCCTGCGTCGCGCAACTGGTAGAGCGCGTCGACCTCGGCGTTCTTCCAGGCGACTTCCTGCTGCTTGCGGCCGTACTTGCTGCCTTTGCCGATAGCGCGCGCCTCGCGGCTACTGCTTACCTTGCGGCCTTCCTGATACTGAACGCGCTGCTGAAAGCTACGGTGCGCCATGTCTTTGTAGACCTTGGCGCAGCGCACGTCGTCGCCACTACGGACGACGTACACCGCCGCCTCCTTGCCACTTTTGAGGGGCCGGAGGACGTCATCGATGATGCCGTCGTCGATCAACGGCTGCAGGCCTTGGGGGATCTTCAAGTTATTTACGGGTCGGTGGCATGGCGGAGACTGCCATTAACCCTTAATTCTCACACTTTCCTGTACTTAGCGCCAATTCCGCGAATTAACGGACCACGACAACCTTGCCGATCATGCTTCCGGCTTCGACGAGGGCATGCGCCTTGATCAGACCCGCGGCATCGAAACCGTCGATGCGCTGCGTGAGCGTGTGCACCAGGTCACCACGATCGACGAGTTCGGCGACACGGCGAAGCAACGCATGCTGTCGCGCGATGGTTCGGGTGGTGAAGATCGGCCGGGTGTACATGAGTTCCCAGTGGATCGAAATGGACTTGTTCTTGAACGGTCCGATATCCAGGGCCTTGGGATCGTCGATCAGCGCGAACTTGCCCTCCGGCCGTATGACGGCGGCGATCTGGGGGACGTAGACGGCGCTGGCATTCAGACCGGCGACGTAGTCGACGCTCTCGATACCCAGCGCTTTGAGCTGGTCTTCCCACGGCTGGCTGTGATCGATGACGTGATGCGCGCCATGCTGCAGAACCCAATCGCGTGTTTCAGCGCGGGACGCCGTACCGATCACCGTCACACCGGTCAGCCGACGCGCAAGCTGGGTCAGGATCGAACCGACACCACCGGCGGCTCCGGTCACCAGCAGCACCTGATTCTCGGTGGGGTCGGCCTCGTGGATACGCAGGCGGTCGAACAGCAATTCCCATGCGGTGATCGCGGTCAGCGGAAGCGACGCCGCCTCGGCGAAGTCCAATGACGTCGGCATCGGGCCGACGACGCGCTCGTCGACGGCCTGCAACTCGCTGTTGCTCCCCGGACGCGTGATATCACCCGCGTACCAGACCCGGTCGCCCGGCTTGAAGCGCGTGGCCAACGGTCCGGTCGCGCGAACGATGCCTGCCGCGTCCCAGCCGATGATGCGCGCGCCGTCCGCGGGGATGTCGCCATGCTTGCGGACCTTGGTATCGACCGGATTGACCGACACGGCCCGCACCTCGACGAGGATGTCGTGGTCGCGCAGCGTCGGCTCGGGGACCTCGATGTCCTGGAGCGCTTGCGGATGGTCGATGGCCTGATTGCTGTAGAAGCCGATGGCTTTCATGGATGCACCCTTCTGTTAGCGAGGGGCACATTGTGTCTTTACGTGGATTCAGGAAAAATCCCTAAACATCGTTAACACTTTCTGCGAAATCACGATAATGATCCGGCTCGATGATGTGCAGATATTCGTTCAGACTGTGGACGCAGGCAGCTTCTCCGAGGCCGCCCGGCAACTCAATATCGCGCCGGGCCTGGCGAGCGTGGCGGTGCAGCGGCTGGAAAAGGCCATCGAGGCCCGGCTCTTCACCCGCTCGACCCGCAGCATGCAGCTCTCCGAAGACGGCGAACGCTATCTCCCGCATGCCCGGGCGATGCTCGAAGCGCAGCTTCAGGGCAAGCAGGCCCTGGAGCATGCGCAGGAGGCGCTGTCGGGAACGCTGCGTCTGTCCGTCTCATCCGACCTGGGCCGCAATCTGCTGCTGGGCTGGCTGGACATCTTCCAGCACAGGCACCCCGGCCTGTCGTTGCATGTACGCCTGAGCGATCGACTCGCCGACCTCGTGAAGCATCCCGTCGACGCCGCCGTGCGCTACGGCCCGTTATCGGACTCGTCCCTGGTCGCCATGCCACTGATCGAGAACAACCGGCGCGCGCTCTGCGCCTCGCCCGCTTACCTGGAACGTCACGGCACACCCTCGGGCGTGGACGACCTGCGCAGGCACAACTGCCTGCGTTTCGTCTGGAGCGAGCAGGTCCACGAGCGCTGGCGGTTCACCCTGCCTGGCGGCGATAAGACGGTGACCGTAACGGGCAACCGCGTCAGCGATGACGCGGATGCCGTACGACGCTGGGCCGTGGCGGGTGAAGGCCTGCTCTATAAGTCGCGACTGGACTTGATCAATGACATTGCATCCGGTCGTCTGCGCGAGATATTTCCGCATGCCCACTGCGAGCCGTCACCGCTCAATCTCGTATGTGCGCACCGATCCCGGCTGACCCCGGCGATCACGCAGTTGAGGGATTTTCTGCGTGATCGATGTGAGGAGCTGGCGGCTAGCCTTTCTCCCGCTGTGTAGTCGGAGTCGCGAGTCAGAGGTGCCAGACACCCCCGACCCGCTAACCGTTACCCATTCAAGCACAGTTGCTCATACATCGAGCGAGGATGTTGGCTGCGCAGCATTCGCCTGTCGCAGCGCCGGCAGCATGTCCTGCGGGTCCGGACGACGCGTGTAATCCGGATTGACTTCGGCATACAGGATCGTTCCGTCGCGATCGATGACGTAACGTGCCGGCATGGGCAGCGTCCAGCTCGGATCGCCATTGAACGCGGGGAGGTCATTCTTCAGACCCCGGTACAACTCGATCAGATAGTCCGGCATCTGGAAACGCAGGCCGAACGCATCCGCCACATCGTTATGGCCGTCCGACAGAATCGGAAAACTCAGCTCGTTCTGCCGCGACGATTTCCGGCTGCTGGCAGGAAGCTGTGGCGAGATGGCGACCAGTTTCGCGCCCAACGCCGCGAACTCCGGCAGCGCGGCCTGCAGCGCCTGCAATTCCATATTGCAGTACGGGCACCACACGCCCCGGTAAAAGCTGATCACCAGCGGCCCGGTGCGAAGGAGGTCGTCCGAGGACACCGGCCTGCCATCGGGATCGGGAAGGGTGAAGGCCGGCGCTTTGTCGCCCGCCTTCAGGGCGCGGGTGGCTGCGCCGGATGCGATCAGCTCGGCGGTGGCGCGATGCATGGTTTCAATGACCGTATAGGGGACGCTATACGGCGGCTTGCCGGCTTCGAAGTCGGCCTTGAAGGCGTCGAGTCGTTCTTGCAGGGACATGGCGTTGTTCTCCTTAAGCCTGAGCCATCGAACGGGCGACTTCCGCCGCGCTGATACCTTCCAGTGCCAGACCGTAGCCCGCACCTTCATCGACGATGCGGCGCAGTTTCTGGGTCAGCGCGATGCGGGTATAACGCGCGGTCAGTGGCGGCAGCGCGGCCAGCGACTCGGCGATTTCACGTGCACGCGGCAGAAGGTCGGCGGCGGGGACCACCTCGTTCACCGCACCCCATTCCTTCGCGGTCTTCGCGTCGAGCACCTGGCGGGTGAGCACGAAGTAGCGGCCGCGCACGCTGCCGATCACTTCGGGCCAGAGCAGGTTCACGCCGTCGCCCGGGACGATGCCGAAATCGAAATGCGGTTTGTCCTGGAAAACGGTCTCGGGCGTTGCCAGTACGATGTCGGCGAGCAGCGCGTATTCGGAGTGCAACAGCACCGGACCATTGAGTGCGGCGATCAGCGGCACCTCGATGTCGAGGATGTTCATCAGGACCTTTTTCCCCTCACGGAAAATCTTGTCGTACCCGAGCGGGGTGAAGAAGTCGAAACCCTCCGGGCTGATCGCGTCCATGAAGGCATCGCCACTGCCGGTAAGAATGACCACGCGGTTCTCCGGATCGGAACCGATGTCGTGGAAGAGATCGACGAACTGCTCATGGGTGTGACCGTTGAACACCAGTTTGTCGCCATCGGTGTGCAATGCGATTTCGAGGACGCCGGTGTCGGAGCGGGTCAGGCGAGCATTGGCGTAGCGGTTGCGGTACGAATCGAAGCGGGACATGTCAGCGTTTCCTGTGGTGTGTGAGTCGGGAGAGGTCAGGCGGAAGGCACGAGGGCGTTGATCTTCGCGATGGCGCGCTGAGTAGCGGGTCGGCTTGCAACGGCGTCGTACCAGCGGGCTACGTGTGGCGTGGTGTCGAATGAGACACCGGCGAATTCGCGGCGCCAGAGCCAGCCGAAGTGCGCGATGTCGGCAATGGAGTAGTCGTCACCGGCGACGAAGGGGCGCAGCGCGAGCACGCTGTCGAGCATGCCCAGCGTGCGCTGCGCTTCTTTGCTGAAGCGCTCGATAGCGAGGGGCTGCGGCTCGGCCGCCTGGCGCTGGAAGAAACCACTCTGACCGAAGGCCGGGCCGAGACCGGATGCGTGGAAGAACAGCTGCTCGAAGACGCGGGCTCGTGCTTCGCCCGTTGCCGGGAGAAGCTTGCCCTCACGTTCGGCGAGGTAAACCAGGATGGCGGCAGACTCGGTCAGCACCAGCGTCTCTCCGGCCCTGGCGTCGATCAGCACCGGCACCTTGCCGTTCGGATTGAGGGCGAGGAAGGCGGGAGCGCGCTGCTCGCCCTGTTTGACGTTGACGCCATGCAGTTCGTAGTCGAGCCCGAGTTCCTCAAGGGCGACAGGCACCTTGATGCTGTTGGGGGTGGCGAAGGCGTGGACGTGAAACATGCGATGGGCTCCTCGGAGGGTCCTGAGCGGCATCGGTTGCCGCCGGATGAGCACATGGTGGCCCTGCGCCCATCGACACGGCAGATGGCGCGAAGCGATAATGCTCATTCCTTCGAGGAATACCCATGGATCGCTTTCAGGCCCTGACCGCCTTCGTCCGGGTAGTCGACACCGGCTCGTTTTCCGCCGCGGCGCGCCTACTGCACGTCGGCCAGCCCGCTGTGTCCAAGACGGTGGCGCAGCTGGAAGACCGGCTCGGCGTCCGCCTGTTGAACCGCTCGACCCACGGCCTCAGCCCGACCGAGGCGGGCCTTCGCTTTTACGAACGGGCTACCGCCTCGCTGCAGGAGGCTGACGAGGCGGAACTGGCGGCGCGCGACGCGAGCCTCGGGCTGTCGGGCCGGTTGCGCGTTTCGGCGGCGACGACGTTCGCCCGTCTGCATGTCGTGCCTCACCTGCCCCGTTTCCTCGCGGACCATCCGGAACTGCAGGTCGACATGATTCTCGACGACCGCGTCATTGACCTCGTGGCGGAGGGCGTGGATCTGTCGCTGCGCATGGGTACGCTGAACGACTCCGGCGCCGTCGCACAGAAGCTGGCGACGGGTGGACGCTCGCTCCTCGCGACACCGGCTTACCTCAAACGTGCGGGCGAGCCGAAGCGACCGGCCGACCTGGCGGACCATCAGGTCATCGCTGGCAGCCAGTTCGTCGGGGCATGGGCATTCACGCGTGATGGTACCGAAGTTTCCGTGCAAGTCAGCGGTCGCGCGCGCTTCAGCGCCGCCGAAGGTATCCGCGCTGCCGTGCTCGCGGGCATGGGGCTGACCATCGCCTCGGACTGGATGTTTGCCGACGAGATCGCCAGCGGTGTGGTCAAGCGCGTGCTGACCGACTGGACGCTGCCATCCATCGATCTGTGGGCCGTCTATCCGTCGGGCCGGCTGGCCAGCGCGAAAGCCAGGCAGTTCGCTTCGTTCGTGCAGGGAGCACTGGCTGGCCATTAACGAAAGCGCGTGCGATCCTTCGCCCACGAAGACCGCGAAAAACGCCTGCCACGTCCCGATCGGGGCAGCCGAATACACGTCACCCCGCTTTCGCGTGGTCGGCCAGCGTTCCCACCGATATCCGTCGGCCTCAGGAGCGCGCCATGACTATCCAGCACACCTCACGCATCGCCATTGTCGGCGCCGGCCTCGGCGGTCTCACCCTCGCACGCGTGCTGCACATCAACGGCATTGCTTCGACCATCGTCGAAGCCGAAACATCGGCGACGGCGAGAGCTCAGGGCGGCTTGCTCGACATCCACGCGTACAACGGTCAGATCGGCCTGAAGGCGGCCGGCCTCTGCGAGGCGTTTCTCGCGCTCGCCCTCCCGGGAGAGGATGCGAAGCGCATCGTCGACCGGAACGGCGAGGTTCTGCTCGATAAACCGGGATCGCCCGACACCGCGCGGCCCGAGGTCGATCGTGGCGCGCTGCGCCAGCTGCTGATCGATTCCTTGCCGGACGACACCATCCAGTGGGGCCGCAAGCTGACGCGGGCGAGCCGCCTTGGCGATGGCCAGCACGAGCTCGTCTTCGCGGACGGTTCGACCATGACCACCGATCTGTTGGTCGGTGCCGATGGCGCCTGGTCGAAGGTCCGGCCACTGCTGTCTTCCGCCAGGCCCGCGTACGTCGGTACCACCTTCATCGAGTTACGCCTGTTCGGTGGGGATACGACACACAGAGTCAGCGCCGAGGCCATCGGCAACGGTACGCTGATGGCGGTTCAACCAGGCAAGGGCATCCTCGCGCACCGATATGCCGATGGAACGCTGCATACCTATGTCGCGTTGAACCGCCCGGAAACATGGATCGACGCTCTCGACTTCACCGAGCCAAAGGAAGCGCTCCGCCGTCTGGCGGAAGCCTTCGAAGGTTGGGCGCCGTCGCTGAGAGCTCTGGTCACCGACAGCGACACGCTTCCCATCGTGCGCGCGATCCACGCATTGCCGATCGATCACCGCTGGGCGCGCCTCGAAGGCGTGACCTTGCTGGGCGATGCCGCCCACCTGATGTCGCCCTTCGCGGGCGAAGGCGCGAACCTCGCCATCCTCGACGGCGCCGAGCTGGCTCTGGCGCTACGCGATCATCGGGGTGACATCGAGGCCGCGCTCACCGCCTATGAAGCAGCGCTCTTCCCTCGCAGTGCGCACTTCGCCGCGCTGACGGCACACAATCATCGGCGCTTCTTCGGCGACGACGCACCACACAGCGTCGTCGAGCTGTTCAGCGCACACTGACCGCCTCAGAACGCGAGCGCCAGCGACGCCTGCGCCGCGTTGTCGTTCAGCCCCTTACCCGAGTGTTCGCGGCGCACGTCGAGCCGAAGATGCAATCCGTTGAGGAACCGGGCGTCCGCCGCCCCTCGGCCAGCGGCTGTCATAGCCACCCTCTACCGTGAGAACGGCTATGCCAGCAGGGAGACATCGGTGTCGGACATCAGGGTCTGCCGCTGACGCAGCCCAGGGAACCAGTGCATCCACAGCGCCGTGACCAGCAGGGTACCCACGCCGCCGACGATCACCGCGGGCACGGCACCCACCCACGCAGCGAGCATGCCCGACTCGAATGCGCCCAGCTGGTTCGACGTATTCACGAAGATCGAATTGATCGCGCCGACACGGCCGCGCATCGCGTCGGGGGTTTCGATCTGAACCAGTGCACTGCGAATCACCATACTGACCATGTCGAAGCCGCCGAGCAGCACCAGCGCCAGTAATGACGTCCACAGTTGCGTGGACAAGGCAAACCCGATGGTGGACAGACCGAACCCTGCGACGCAGCCGAACATGAGGTGACCGACGCGCTTGTCGAGCGGATAACGCGCCAGCCACAGACCCACCGCTACCGCTCCGATGGATGGCGCCATGCGCAACATGCCCAGACCTAACGGACCGGTATGCAGGACGTCCTTCGCGAACACCGGCAGCAGGGCCGTCGCGCCACCGAGCAGCACCGCGAACAGGTCCAGCGAAATGACACCGATGATGTCGGGACGAGCGCGGATGAAGTGCACGCCGGCGAAAAGGTCCTTGCGTGTGACCGGTATGCGTGGCGCCAGCGCCTGCTGGTAGGGAAGCCGTGTGACCAGCGCCCCCGACACGATCGTCAACAGCGCGGCAATCGCGTAGACCGTCGCCGGCCCGGCGAGGTACAGCAGCCCGCCGAAGACGGGCCCCGCGATCGACGCGAACTCATCCACCGCCGCGCTTGCCGCACTGGCACGGGCCAGTCCGCTTGCGGGCACCAGGCCAGGCACCATGCTCTGAAACGCCGGGCCGCGGATCGCGGCGGCGATGCCACTGATATTGACCAGCGCGAGAACGTCGAGGCGGCTGACCGCACCCGTCGCCGAGCATGCCCACAACCCGGCCAACGCAAGGCAGGTGATCGCCTGTGCCGTCCCTACCAGCAGACGCCGGTCGTAACGGTCGGCCATATGCCCGGCGGGCAACACGAAAATCAGCGACGGAAGAAACCGCGCAAGGCCGATCAGCCCCAGGTCGGACGCACGGCCGGTGGTGGCGTAAAGCTGCCAGGCCACCGCGGTCGCGGCCATCTCGATGGCCACGCCCGAACAACAGAAGGCGATCAGGAAGGCGATCAGCCCTTGGCGGGCAGCCTGCGGAGAAAGGGCTCGGATCATCGGATCGACTCAATGGCGCGCTATCGACGCATCGTGAGGCGTGATGTTAGGGTGCCCTTTTCCAGCCTTCGCGCGGCAAATGGGCACTACCTATCGCAAAAAGGACATGGTCCAGTGCCAGCGGCAGCACTACCCCGCGGGAACGGTGATTCCGGAGCATCGCCACGACTACCACCAGTTGCTATACGCAAAGGACGGCCTGCTGGTGGTGCATTCGCCCGTGGGCCGCTGGGTCGTTCCACCTACCCGCGCCATCTGGATGCCTGCGGGCACCACGCACTCCTCGCGCTGTGTGGGCGACGTCCAGCAACGTAACGTGTCGGTCGAGCTCGAGGCCGGATTCGAGCTGCCCTCCACGCCCTGCGCCGTCGAAGTGGGACCGCTGCTCCGGCAGCTGATGCAGGCGGCGGAGACGGTCACCTACCCTTATGACGAGGACTCCCGGGACGGCCGTGTCATGCGGCTGATCGTGGACGAACTGCAGACGCTGGCCGTACTTCCGCTGCACCTGCCCCACCCTGCGGACGAGCGCCTCGCAGCGATCTGCGCGCACATCACGGCGCACCCGGATGACACCGCGACACTCGAGCAGTGGGCCACGCATACGGCCCTGCATGTAAAAACGATTCAGCGCCTTTTTACCCGCGAGCTCGGTATGACCTTCGGGCAATGGCGGCAGCGATCCCGCCTGCTCGCCGGACTGGAACGTCTGGCGCAGGGCCTGCCGGTGATCGACGTGGCGCTGGGCCTGGGCTATGACAGCCCGAGCGCGTTTTCAGCCATGTTCCGCAAGCACTTCGGGTTGTCGCCTGGTGCGTTTTTCAAACCGACCGGACGGCTTCGTTAGGCAACGGCCCTGGGCCGCGACAGGCGCCTCTACGCTGGCGGCGCGCTCGCCCCACTGGGTTTTCACCGCATGGGTACCCATAGAACGCTGATGCCACGTAGCCAGTCGTGGCCCCCAACCCAGCGGAGCACCATACCCATGAGTGACACCACACCGTACGTACCGCCCAAGGTCTGGACCGTGCCGGACACCGGCGGCGGCGCGTTCGCCAACATCAACCGGCCGGTGGCCGGCGCCACGCATGAAGCGCCTCTGCCGGTCGGTGAGCATCCGTTGCAGCTCTACTCTCTGGCTACGCCCAACGGGCAGAAGGTCAGCATCATGCTCGAGGAGCTGCTGGCCCTGGGTCATGCCGGGGCCGAATACGATGCATGGCTGATCCGCATCAACGAGGGCAACCAGTTCGGTTCCGGTTTCGTCGAGGTCAATCCCAACTCCAAGATCCCGGCACTGGTCGACCGCAGCACGCCCACGCCGACGCGCGTGTTCGAATCCGGCGCGATCCTGGTGTATCTGGCCGAGAAGTTCGGCGCGTTGCTGCCGACCGAACCGTCGGCCCGTGCCGAAACCATGAGCTGGTTGTTCTGGCAGATGGGGTCGGCACCGTTCGTCGGCGGCGGTTTCGGTCACTTCTATGCGTATGCGCCGGAAAAGCTGGAATACCCGATCAACCGTTATGCGATGGAGACCAAGCGCCAGCTCGACGTGCTCGATCGCCAGCTGGCGACGCATCGCTACGTGGCGGGCGACGACTACTCGATCGCGGATATCGCCATCTGGCCGTGGTACGGCGGCCTCGTGCTGGGGCAGTTGTATGGCGCCGCGGAGTTCCTCGATGTCGGCACGTACACCCATCTCCAGCGCTGGGCCAGGGAGGTGGCGTCGCGCCGCGCGGTGATCCGCGGCCGGAAAGTGAACCGCGTGATGGGCGATCCCGCCGGCCAGGTGCCCGAGCGGCACCAGGCCAGCGATCTGGACTGACGCTGCGGATGCTGACCCTTGGCCGATAAGCGGGGCACCTTCACATAGTTTTCACCCATGTCAAAGTGGCACGTTCGATGTGGGAATACCGCACTCTTTCGGGCAACATAAAGCGCTTAGCCGTTGACGCTGCATCAGCTGATTAAGGCCATCGCGGCGGGTGCCGCGCGGTCGGTGTTCTCCACGCGCAGGGCGTGAAGACGATCAGTGGCTGGAGTTTTTATGCAATCGCAAATCGCGACCGCACCGGCGCTGGACTTGTCCAACTGTGCTGACGAACCGATTCGCACCCCCGGCGCCGTGCAGCCGTACGGCGTCGTGTTGGTCGTCGACCCCGAAACGCTGACGGTCAGTGAGTCTGCCGTCGCTGACGCCCGCATCGTCGAGGCGTTCGGCGAGCCGCTGGGCGCGGCGCTGGACAGCGTGTTGGGTGGCCACCTTTCCGGGTGGTCGGAGTCGATCACCGCACTGGAGGTCGGCACGTCGAGCTATCTGGGCATGGTGACCCTGGGCAGCCACGGACAGCATCACGCTCTCGCGCATCGCACCGATGCCGATCTGCTGATCGTCGAACTCGAGCAGTCAGTGCCGGGCGAGTCCGGCTCGCTCGAGGCGCTGTATCCCGTGATCCGCCGTTTCATGAGTGAGATCGAGCAGGCCTCCAGCGTCGGTAAGCTTTGCGAACTGGGTGCGCAATACGTGCGCCAGCTGACGCATTTCGATCGCACGCTCGTTTACCGCTTCGACGAGGAATGGAACGGGTCGGTCATCGCCGAGGACCGCAACGACGTACTGCCGTCCTATATGGACCTGCGCTTCCCGGAATCGGATATCCCGGCACAGGCCCGGGAGCTTTACCGGCGCAACCGCGTCCGCCTGATCCCGGACAACAACTACCGGAGCATCCCGCTCGTTCGCGCGCCACCGTATCGGGCGGCGCCACCCACGGACCTCAGCCCGTGCGTGCTCCGCAGTGTTTCTCCCATGCACCTGGAATACATGCGCAACATGGGCACGGGTGCCTCCATGTCTATATCGCTGCTGCACGACAGCCACCTGTGGGGCCTGATCTCCTGCCACAACGAGGCCACGAAGCATGTTCCGTACCACGTCCGTACCGCTTGCGAGCTGATCGGGCAGATCCTTTCGCTCCAGATCGCCGAGAAGGAACGCGTCGGCAACGTCGAGGAGCGCGCCACGCGTCGCGCCGCACAGATGCATCTGTTGGGTCGCATGTCGGGCGAACAGGACTTCATCCTTGCGCTCAAGCGCGACCAGACGAGTTTCCTCGCCATGACCGGCGCGTCCGGCGCCGCCATCGTGCAGAACGACGAATGCATCCTCATGGGCGAATGCCCCACCGACGAGGAAGTACGCGCCCTGATTCCCTGGCTCACCGAGCGCAGGGGCAACGACGATGTCTTCAGCACGGACCGTCTGCCTGCCGAATGGCCGGCGGCCGAAGCGTATGCCGAGCGCGCCAGCGGCGTGCTGGCGATTACCATCTCGCAGTTGCACGACAGTTATCTGATCTGGTTCCGGCCGGAGGTCATCCGGACGGTACGCTGGGGCGGCGAGCCACGCAAAGTCATTTCTGGCGAGAAGATTTCGCCGCGACTGTCGTTTGAAGCATGGAAAGAGACGGTACGACTTCGTTCACTGCCGTGGACCGATGTCGATCGCGACGCGGCCATGGATCTGCGCGTCGCCATCGTCGACATCGTGCTGCGCAAAGCCGAGGAAATGGCGCTCCTCAACGAGAAGCTCACACGCAGCAACAAAGAGCTGGAAGCCTTCTCGTATTCGGTGAGCCACGATCTGCGGGCACCCTTCCGTCATATCGTCGGCTACTCGGAATTGCTGGCCTCGGCCGCGAACGACCGGCTGGACGACACGGAGCGACGCTTCCTCGACACCATCGTGGATTCGGCCAAATCGGCGGGTCGGCTGGTTGACGATTTGCTGAGCTTCTCGCAGCTGGGCCGTTCGACCATGGGCACCATGACGATCAACATGGGCACTCTGGTCGAGGACGTCCGGCAGCGTCTTGAGATGGAGGCGCTCGGCCGCAACATCCGATGGACCATCGCGACGCTGCCATCGGTCAAGGCCGACCCGGCCATGCTGCGACTGGTATGGCAGAACCTCATCTCCAATGCCCTGAAGTTCACACGGGACAGTCCCGAGCCAGCCATCGAAGTGGGCCACGAGCGTGGCGACGAGGAGTCGATCTTTTTCGTGCGCGACAATGGTTGCGGTTTCGACATGCGCTACGTCGACAAACTTTTCGGCGTCTTTCAGCGCCTGCATCACGTAGAAGAGTACGAAGGAACAGGCATCGGTCTGGCGCACGTGCGCCGGATCGTCAGCCGCCATGGAGGCAGGACCTGGGCGGAGAGCGTTCTCGGCCAGGGAGCGACCATTTATTTTTCCATTCCCGACTCAGTAAGAGGCCATTCGTGAGGGATCTCAGACCCATTCTTCTCGTTGAAGACAGCCCCAAGGACGCGGAGCTCACCCTGGCCGCCTTGTCCCGCTGCCAGCTGCTCAACGAAGTCACTCATGTGCGTGACGGTGTCGAAGCGCTCGAATACCTCCGCAGCGAAGGCAAGTATGCAGGCGCCTCCCACGGCGGTCCCGTCGTCGTTCTTCTCGATCTGAAGCTGCCCAAGCTCACCGGCCTGGAAGTCCTCGAAGAGGTGCGCCGCGATCCGAAGCTCAGCAGCACGCCGATCGTGATGCTGACCTCGTCGCGCGAGGAACAGGACCTGGTGGCCAGCTACAAGCTGGGCGTAAACGCTTTCGTCGTGAAACCGGTGGACTTCAAGGAATTCTTCGAGGCCATTCAGGGACTCGGCATGTTCTGGGGCATCACCAACCAGCCGCCGCCGCCCATCCGTCCCATTCTCCCCTCGAGCCGCGACGCATGATCGAAGCGGTACCCGGCACGCCGATACGTATCCTGCTGCTGGAAGACAGCGCGCTCGATGCGGAACTGATCACGGCCCAGCTGCGCCTCGCCAGGCTCAGCGTCGCCATCCACAGGGTGTGGACGCGCGACACGTTCCTTGCGGCGCTGTTCGAACGTCGCTTCGATGTCATCCTCTCGGATCACCTGTTGCCCGGCTTCGATGGAGACAGCGCGCTCGTGCTGGCGCGCGAACACGCGCCCGAGCTGCCCTTCATCTTTGTGTCCGGCACCCTGACCGAGGAACTCGCGGTTCAGGCGCTGAAACGCGGCGCCCGCGACTACGTGGTGAAGCAACGGCTCCAGCGATTGCCCGATGCCATCCTGCGCGGGCTTCGCGAAAACGAAGAGCTGAACAAGCTTCGCCTCGCGGAGGAGAACCTGCGACTGAGCCAGGAACGCCTGCAGTCGATCGCCGATGCGCTTCCCGCCCTGATCGGACACCTCGATGCCGGACATCGCTATCTGTTCGCCAATGACGCGCACAGGCACTGGGTAGGCCTCGCGCCTGACCGGCTGGTCGGCATGCATGCCGGCGACGTCTTCGGAAGAGACTGGTTCGCCGGCGCCGAGCCGTTCCTAGTACGCGCCATCGCAGGCGAACGCACCACCTTCGAGATCGAGCTGCCCGGACACGCCGGTGACGCGGCCCGGCACGCCCAGATCGACTGCGTGGCCGAAATCGCATCCGACGGCACGATTGCCGGCTATTACATGCTCGCGCGCGATATCAGTGAGCTCAAGCGTGCCGAGCTCGCGCTCAAGGAAACCAACGGCTCGCTCGAGCGCCAGGTGATCGATCACTCCGTGGCCTTGCAGGGCAGTGAGAGCCGGCTGGAGGCCATCTTCGAGTCCAGCTTTCAGCTGCAGATCCTGCTTGCGCCCGACGGCACGATCATCGATGCGAATGTCGCCTCGCTCGCCGCGGTACTGCTGGAAAAGCGCGAAGTGCGCGGCCAGCGGCTGAGCGAGTCCGCCTGGTTCGCGTCGACACCCGGGTCGGCAAGCGTCGTGGAGACGGCCATTGCCGGCGCCGCGGACGGCAGATCGTCGCGTCAGGAGTTCGAGCTGCAACTGGCGACCGGCTTGCGCAGTTTCGAGTTCTCCTTCCGTCCACTACGCGACCCCGCGGGCGCGATTACCGCCATGGTGGCCGAGGCTGTGGAAACCACCGCGCGCCGCGAGGCCGAGCGCGCACTGCAGCAGGCTCAGAAGATCGAGGCCATCGGCCAGCTCACCGGTGGCATTGCTCACGACTTCAACAACATCCTGACGATCATCACGGGCAACATCGAAGTCGTGAAGATGCTCCTGGACCGGCCGGACTCGGCGGAGAAATCCGGGCGGGCGCTGGATAATGCGCTGAAGGGCGTATCCAACGCGGCAAGCCTCACACAGAGGCTGCTGGCCTTCGCTCGCAGGCAACCGCTGATCGCTCAGCCCGTCGACTGCCGGGCCCAGGTGCTCGGCATGGGCGACATGCTGCGGCGTGCGCTCGGCGAACTGGTCCAGCTGAAGATCGTTGCGCCGGAGGTGTGGTCCGTGGAACTCGACCCGGCCCAGTTCGAGGCGTCACTGCTGAATCTCGCCGTCAACGCCAGGGATGCGATGCCGTCGGGCGGCGCGCTTACCATCGAACTCGGCAACGCGCATCTGGGCGAAGGCGATACGGCCCGTCTTCCCGGTCTCGATCCGGGCCAATACGTCATGTTGCGCGTCAAGGACACGGGCGAAGGCATGTCCGCCGAGACCATGGCCCGCGTGTTCGAGCCGTTCTTCACCACCAAGGAAGTCGGCAAGGGGACGGGGCTGGGCTTGTCGATGGTGTACGGCTTCGTCCAGCAGTCGGGCGGGCAGGTGCTCCTCGAATCGACGGTCGGCGTCGGCACCGTGATCACGCTGATATTCCCGCGTTCGATGAGCGCACTGCCGGTCTCGCACGATAGCGGCACCGGCAGCGACGAACACGAGAAGCGGGAGGCGACCATCCTGGTGTCCGAAGACAACGACGATGTCCGTGCCTATGTCGTCGAGGTGCTGAGGGACATCGGGTATCGCGTGCTCGAAGCGCACGACGGCGAGTCGGCGATCAGGCTCCTCGAACGCCCCGACGTCGCCGTGGACCTGCTGCTCTCCGACGTGGTGATGCCCGGCATGTCGGGATGGGAACTGGCGCAGCGGGCCCGGCGCATCAAGAGCGGACTGAAGGTGCTCTTCATGTCGGGCTACCCGCGAAATCTCGCCGCGAACGAAGACACGGTCAGGGACGCGGGTATTCTCGCCAAACCGTTCACGCGTTCCGATCTGGCGCATGCGGTAGGTCTCGCTGTCGACGGTGCGCAGGAAAAGGATTCACGGCGATCCCAGCAGAGGGACGCGCGCTGACGAGCGCGCGCCCTGCGCCTTATGCGACGGTGACCGGCCGTGGCGATTTCCTGAACGTCAGCCACAGCGCCGACAGCAGGAAGTAAAAACCGCCGAAGGCGGCGTACGGAGCGATCTGCGCCACGGACGGCGCGTTGTCGAAGGCCTTGAACACGAAGTGCACGCCCGCGAGTGCCGACTGGGCGCCGCTGATCATCATGAAGGCCTGGCCGCCCAGCTTGCGGCGACGGATACCCACGGCCAGCTGAAACAGGCCGGCAAGCAGTGCCCACATGCCAAAGACCAGCACGCCACCTTCGTTGCCGCGCAACGTGAAGGCAACGGCCATGGCGACCGCCGTAATGATGCTGGTCAGCGCATTGAAGCGCTGGCCCGGATTGGCCGCGAGCCCGCCGCTGCGCCGCGCGTCGATGACATTCGCGATCGCGTCCCACGCCGGGTAGATGACCAGCAGAGTGCCGGCGACCAGGGGAGGCGCCTTGGCGGCGGCAAAAACGATGGCGACCCAGGCAAAAGCCACGATGGCGCGGAGATAGTAAAAATTGCGAAGCGTATTCACGGGGAAGTCCATGGCGGGAGAGTCGCCACCCTACTAGTAGGATGGCTGGCCGTCAATGTGCCATGCCTGGACCAGCGCGCGCTACCTACCAGCTGGTAGACTTACCCGATGACTACGCAGCAGAAACTCGTCGATTCCGCGCGCCAGCTGATCCAGATGCGGGGCTACAACGGCTTCAGCTACGCGGACGTGGCCGAACAGGTGCAGGTGAAGAAGGCCAGCATCCACCACCATTTCCCGTCCAAGTCCGATCTGGCGAAAGCCGTGGTCGAGCGGTCGCGCGGCATCATCGCCGAGCAGACCCGGTCGCTCGCCGCCGGGGCGTTCGATCCGGAAGAACAACTGGCGATGTACACCGGTTACTGGGAGAAGTGCATCGCCGATGCATCGGCGCCCTTCTGCGTGGCGGGCATGCTCGCCACCGAGCTGCCGACGCTGCCGGGCGATCTCGCCGACGCCGTACGCGCGCACTTCCGCGACCTGTCGAACTGGCTCGAGACGCTGTTGACCCGCGGCGCGCAGATGGGGCGCTTCACGCTCCAGGGATCGGCTCGCCTGGAGGCCGAGTCGTTCATGTCGCTCGTCTACGGAGCGATGCTCACGGCCCGCGCGTACGGCGAGCCGAAGGTGTTCGCGGATATCGTCGACAACGGTCTCAGAAAGCTGCTGTTGCCCGAGGCGGGGCGATAGCTCTACCCGAACGGCGTTCCCGCCATGGCCGCCTTGACACCGAGCGTGCCCTGATCGATCAGCGCGAGAAAGGTGGCTGCCGCCCTCGCCGCATCCTGATCGCGACGGTACCGGCGGTGTGACTGGATGAGTGCGACGGACCACGTCGCCAGCAGCATGTCCGCCGCCAGGTGCGCGTCGGCGTCGTCCGCTTCCCGTCCGGCTCCCTCGGCCATGACCACCGCGATGAGCTGAGCGACCTCGTCGCGCAGGGCACGCACGCGAGCCTTCAGCGTTTCGCTGGCTTCGATCGTCTCCACCGAACGCTGGCCGCCGGGCGTAAAACGGATATACGGACTGCCTTCGGCGACCAGGTGATGAGCGAGCCTCCGCAACGCCTCGCCCGGGCTGACGCCAGGAGCGCGCTCGCGGAGAATGGTGCGAAGGAGTTCACGGGCCTGTTCGTCGTGATCGAAAAACATGTCCTCCTTGCGTGGGAAGTGATTGAACACCGTCATGCGGCCGACTTCGGCACCGGCGGCGATCTCTTCCACCGTGACGTGGTCGAAGCCCCGCTCGAGAAAGAGGCGGTTGGCAACGCGGGAAATGGTGTTCCGGATGACGAGCCGTCGGCGAGCACGGAGGTCCATGGTCGCGGAATCATTGGACGTAGACATATGATATGGATATCACAAAATATGTACTAAGTACATAATGTTACGAAACCTTTCAGCGCGCCTTCCGGCGAGCGGCGCGGCCGGCGGCTAAAACAACTCGCTCTGCTGCGACACCAGCACGTCGAACCGGCCACCTACCTGCGGAAGGATCGCGTCGGCGATCGGCCTCAGCTGATGCTCGAGGTAGTGCTCGTAGTCGATGGAAGAGCGCCTCAATTCTACCGGCTCGGGACCGTTGAGCGTCATGACGTAACGGATCCAGCCACCGTTCTGGTATTGCTGCTGGCGACCTGTCCGCGCGTTGTACTCGTCGGCCATACGTGCCGCACGAACCTGCGGGGGCGTCGTGCGATCGTACGAATCGAGTTTTCCGCGAAGCCGCTTGCGGTAGATGAGTTGACCGTCTAGCCGTCCTTCCCGCATGTCGCGAACGTAAGACTTGATGAAATCGTCGTACGGCTCGCCGCGGAAGATCCTGCCGAACAGATCCTGCTGAAAACGCTTCGCCAGCGGGGTCCAGTCGCTGCGAACGGTTTCAAGACCGCGGAAGACGAGCTCCTCCTTGCCGTCGTCATCGACGACCAGCCCGGCGTACCGCTTCTTGCTGCCCATCTCGCTGTTGCGGATGGTCGGCATGAAAAACCGCTGGTAGTGCGTGTCGAACTCGATCTCGAGGAACGAGTCGATGTCGACATCCGCTTTCAGCTTCGCGGCCCACGCGGCATTGATGCGTGACACCAGCCCATCGGCGATGGCTTGTGCCTCTGCTTCACCGTATCGGCGCCCCAGCCAGATGAAGATGGAATCGGTGTCACCATAGATCGCCTCGTAACCTTCGGCTTCAACCCATGCGCGCGTCTGTCGCATGATTTCGTGACCACGCAGCGTGATCGTCGATATCAACCGGGGATCGAAGAAGCGTGCGTCCGGCGAACCCAGCACGCCGGTGAACGCATTCATCAGCAGTTTGAATGCCTGGGACAGCGGCGTGTTGCCATCCCGCTTCGCCTTGTCCCGACCTGTCCACAACTGGGCGATCAAGCCCGGCAAGCAATGCGTCGTCCGCGAAAAGCGGGTGTCGAGCGGACCGGGAATCGAGGCCGTCGGGTCGGTCGTCAACATGCCCTCGACGAGGCCGATGGGATCGACCAGAAACGTCCGGATGATCGACGGATAGAGACTTTTATAGTCCAGCACCAGGATCGAGTCGTAGATGCCGGGACGGCTGTCCATCACGAAGCCACCCGGATAGGACTCACCGGTGGGCCTGCCCATCCGCGGCGCGACATAACCCTCGCGGTGCATGCGCGGCAGGTACAGATAGGTGAAGGCGGCGATCGAGCCACCCGAACGATCCACCTTCAGGCCGGTGACGTTGGCGCGCTCGAGAAGGAAGTCCATCAGGCGGGTCTTTTCAAAAATGCGCGTGACGAGTTCACAGTCGTGCAGGTTGTAGCGGGCCAGTGCCACCTTGTCCTCATGGAACCGGCGCTCGATCTCCGCCATGCGACTGTACGGATCGTCGATGTCCTTGCCCTCGCCGAGCAGTTCCTGCGACACGGCTTCCAGGCTGAATGAGGCAAAGCTCCACGAGCCCGACCGCAAGGCTTCGATGCCATCGATGGGAACACGTCCGGGAATGGATGCGAAGACGTAGTTGTCGCGCCTGCGATGGTCACGCCAGTCGATCGGGGTGCCACCCCTGCCCAGTGTCAGCACGAGTCCGGAGCGGTCCGCACATGTCTGCAGCAGGCGCAGGTCGAACTGGATCAGGTTCCACCCGATGATGACGTCGGGGTCGTAGTGCCGGAACCAGTTGTTCAGTGCAGTGATGAGCTGCGACCGGTCGTCGACGTATACCAGGTCGAAGTCGTCGGGCGCGGCATCGCCGTCCTTCGGTCGGCCGAGCATATAGACCTGCCGCTGGCCGCAGCCTTCCAGCGCGATGGAGTAAACCTCGCCTTCGGCACTGGTCTCGATATCCAGCGAGACCCATTTCAACGTGGGACGGTATGCGTCACCGGGACGGAGGCGCGGATTGACCAGCGTCGCCGCGTCACCGTCTTCCGCCTCGATCGTCACCGCCGCCGTGATGAAGCGCTCCATCAGGTAGCGATCGTCCGGACGGATATCCGCTTCGTGCATCGCGATGCCCCGCTCGGCGAGCTGCTTCTCCAGCGCGAGCATCGTCCGGTAGCCTCGGACGTAGACGCCGAGTACGGGATCCTGACCGAAGGTTTTCAGCGGGAGGGGTGTCACTTCCACCGATGCATCGTTGCGCACGACCGCCTCGATAGCATCGCGCGCCGAAGCTGCCGCGAAGGCGACGCTTCGCTGCCCGGTGATGACGATGCGACGCGCACCGGCCTCGGTGGCGACCCACAGTTCGACCTCGCTGCCGTCCTTGGTGTCACGCCAGTTGCGGGTGAGGATGTAGCCGTTCTGGAGGGACGTGGTCACCGGAATAGTGTAGCGGTAGCATTTGCGGTTTCGGAAACGGAGTCGGTGCATGACCGACGGCGTAAAAATCCCCGAGCGGGTGGTGCCTTTCCCCCGGTCCATCAGCGAAGAGGCCCAGGCGGCGCTGCGGCGGCTGGTCGATGCACAGGGCGTGCCGGTGAATTCGCTGCACGTGATGCCAGCGCCTGAGGATCGCGATGCCTGGATGCAGGTCAAGGCGGCCGTCGACCGGCAATATGCGGCGGGTATGAAAGGTCTCGCCGGCACGCTCAAGGCCAGCGTCGAGACCCGTATCGTCGGCGATGCCACCGTACACGTAGCCACACCGGAAGACATGGCTTCCGCCGAGCGTGCCTATATCGACCTGCACGGCGGCGCCCTGGTATTCGGTGGCGGAGAGGCGTGCCGCGTCGGCGCGCAGATGCAGGCCGTCTTGCACCGTGTGCGCTGCTACGGAGTGGACTACCGCATGCCTCCGGAGCATCCCTATCCTGCCGCGCTGGACGACTGCATGGCGATCTATCGCCATGTGCTGGAGGAATACGCGCCCGACAACATCGTTATCGGTGGCCGCTCGGCGGGCGGCAATCTTGCCGCCGCCATGGTGCTCCGGGCGCGAGACGAAGGATTGCCGCTGCCGGCTGGCGTCGTGCTGCTGTCGCCCGAGCTGGACCTCACCGAGTCGGGTGACAGCTTCGAGGTCAATCGCCTTGTCGACGTGGTACTGGCGGGGTCGCTGATGCCGAACAACCTGCTGTATGCCGGTGGCGCCGATCTGACTCACCCTTACCTGTCGCCACTGTTCGGTGATTTCAGCCAGGGATTTCCTCCGGTATTTCTGCAGAGCGGGACGCGCGATCTGTTCCTGTCGACCGCGGTGCGTATGCATCGACTGTTGCGCCGTGCCAACGTGCCTGTGGAGTTGCATGTGTTCGAGGCTATGCCCCATGGGGGATTCATGGGGGCGCCGGAGGACCGGGAGCTGGCTGGGGAGGTTGCGCGGTTTGTGGGCGAACGCTGGGCTCCATCCCAGGAGGGCGATCTGGCGTCGTAGGTTGGTGGCCATCGCAAGTCGCACTCAACTAAGTGGATGATTCAAAATGGACTTCGTTTCACACCGGTGAGATTCCTAGGACACAACCAGGATCGACTCGGAACCAGATTCATCAAGTCGAAGGAACGGTCGGCAGCGGAACATCCCAAATCGCGCAATTTCGTGTCACGTCTCCTGCCGAAATTTCGCCTACTATCACGGGATGAACACATCCCTAACGACACAGAACGAGAAACGCCGCGGCAGCATCGCCTGCGTCGGCATGGGTATCACGCTGGGCTCCCACCTGACGCCGCTGTCGCGGAGTCATATCGAGCAGGCGGATGTGGTGTTTGCAGCGTTGTCCGACCATGTGGTCGAGCTCTGGTTAAAGCGCCTAAACCCGGACGTCAGGAGCCTTCAGCCCTACTACAAGCCGGGCAAGTCGCGCATGCGGACTTACCGGGAATGGGTGCAGCTGATGATCGCGGAAGTTCGCGCGGGCAAGAGCGTCTGTGCCGTGTTCTATGGCCATCCCGGCATCTTCGCGTGGTCGACTCATAAGGTGGTCGAACTCGCGCGAGCCGAAGGATATAAGGCGCACATGGAGGCAGGCATTTCCGCGGAAGATTGTCTGTATGCCGATCTGGGGATCGATCCGGGTCGAGTGGGCTGCCAACATCTTGAAGCAAGCCAGCTTCTGTTCTTTGAACGCAACCTCGACACGACGAGCCATGTGATTCTTTGGCAGCTCGGTGTCGTCGGGGACCGATCGCTGGGTCGCTTCCGTACACCGGACGCGTACAGAGAGCTCCTTGTAGAACGCCTGCGGGACGATTACGCCGAAGACCATGAGGTGATCGTCTATCGTGCGCCCACGCTTCCCATTGAGAGCGCGCATATTCAACGAATGCCGTTGAAAGACTTCGTCAATGCCCAGTTCACAGGTCAGGAGACACTTGTGTTGCCCCCGGCGGAGGCCCTCAAACCGAATGTCGTCATGCGGGCCAGGCTTGACGCGCTCGACGCGATCCACGGCACCGGGGCGGAAGTGTCGGTTCCTGCGTAAGCGCGTCAAGAAATTGCCGGTCCTGCCGCTAATGCGTACGGACGGCGAGGATCACCTCACCGGTACAACTGGTCGAGGAAAAGTGTGACCAACTATCAGGGGGAAAATATGCGCGACACTGTTGAACTATTGGAGGCGATTGGCCGGGACGCACGCCTCAGGCACGCATCGCCAGAAGAACTGGCCAAGGCACTCGAAGAGGCGAATGCCTCTGCCGGACTACGTGACCTCGTCGCCAGTGGTGATAGCAAAGCGCTCACCGAAGAGCTGGGCATCGTGCAAATGCACGTCGAACACCAAAGCCAGACCAGCGGTCACGAGGGCGACGACGATGATCGCCGTCACCATCCGGATCAGGACGACAAGGACGACGAGGACGACGAGTCTACCGACGATTCCGACGACACGTCTCCAACCTGAGAGTACGGCAGTATGGAATTTCGCTGCCCGCGCATCATGCGGTTCTGGCCGGTGTTGGCAGGACTCATGCTGTGTGCGTCGGTCAGCCCCGCTCACGCGGGCAGCGCACCCTCAGACGAAGCAGGTAAAAGCCGCCTCGCACAAATCGATGCCATCCGCCTTTCGGATCATCCTCGCTTCGTAGAAGCACTTGCTGAGGTACATCAAACGTCGGCCAATCTATCGGCCCGCGAGAAATGGTATCTCCGTTATCTCGACGGCTGGGAGCTAAATTTCGAGGGCATATACCCGGAGGCGGAGTCTAATATCCGGGATGTGATTGCGCATGCCGACGACGATGCCCTGGTGACGCGCGCTACCGCCATGCTGATGAACAACCTCAGCGAGCAAGGAAAATACGCTGAGGCCTATGCTGTCGCGACTCGCGCCGCCGACACGTTGCCCACCGTCACCGACCCGTTGGCTCGATTCATCCTGCTGGCCAATCTGGCACAGATGCTGACTTTCGCTGGACAACCCGAGCTAGGTCTGAAATATGCCGATATGATGTTGGCTGCCACGCCAGCCGGTCAGTCGCCTTGTCAAGCCATGGTCCAGCAAGTAACGGCGCTGGAAGGGGCGCGCTCCCTCACCTCCCGCAGCCCGCAGCTGTTGAAGACCATCGACGTGTGCACGACAGACCATGAGCCGGTGTTTGCCGACACCATGGCACTGATACTCGTGGACCGGTTGCTCGACGAGCACAAACTCGAAGATGCAATGGCAACGATCGAACGTATTACCCCTGTCATTCAGACGACACGCTATTACCAGCACATTCTCAGCCTGGCAAGTCAACGGGCGCAGATCTTCGAACAGCTTGGCAAGACCAACGAGGCAAAGAAGGCGGCACTCGACGCCGTCGCAATGAGTCATCCAGGTGATATCAACGAGGCTCTTCGCTTCGCGTATCGAGTGCTCTACACGACAGAGAAGAGTCAGGGCCGGTATGCGGCAGCACTGAACTACTACGAACACTACGTCATCCAGGACCAAGGCTACCTTCGTGACGCCAATGTCAGAAATGTAGCCTATGAAGCTGCGCGCCAGCACTTCCTGGCCGAGAAGCTCGAAACCGAAGGCCTCAGCAAGGAAAACCGCATTCTCCGCCTGCAGCAAGCCCTGGACGGCAAAGCCGTAGAAACCAGCCGACTATACATCGTGATGCTGGTGCTGGCCTTGCTGTCGATCGTCTTCTGGATGGTCCGCATCAAACGCTCTCAGCTGCGTTTCAAATGGCTTTCCGCCTGCGATGGCCTTACTGGCATCTTCCACCACCAGCACTTCATGACCGAGGCCGAACGTTCACTCAGCATGTTGGAAAGGCGCCGCGGTCACGGATGCCTGGTCTCCTTCGACCTCGATCATTTCAAGCAAGTGAACGACACGCACGGCCATGCCGTAGGCGATGCGGTCCTCAAACACGCTGTAGCGATCACGAAGGCACATCTCCGTCGCGCCGACATCTTCGGTCGTCTCGGCGGCGAAGAGTTCGGCATCCTGCTGGTGGATGCTCCCTGCCTGCAGGGCATGGTGATCGCAGAGCAGCTGCGCGCCGCGTTCGAGGCGTCGCCGCTGATCATGGATGACCTCGTCGTTCCGTTTTCCGCCAGCATGGGTCTGGCCAGCACCGAGACACTCGGCTATGAGTTGTCCCCGCTGTGCCGTGCCGCCGACGCGGCGCTTTACGAGGCGAAGCGCGCCGGCCGCAATCGCGTCGTAATCAACGGCGATACGGGCGACACGGCTACCCTTCCGCTTCCTCTTCCCTTCGGGCTGCCTGCTCGCCGCGGCACCGCATGACCGGTCGTTTGTGCTTTGCGCTGATCGTTCTGTTGGCCTGTTCCGGCGTGGCTGTGGCCTCCGCCTCACCAGGTGACATCGACACGCGCATGACGCAGGCGGAGAAGCTCCGGCTGAAAGATCATGCCCGCTTCGTGACGCTGCTGGAGCAGCTCCACCACGATCTTCCGCATATGGATGCGAAGCAGACGTGGCGACTGCGCTACAACGACGCCTGGGAAAGCATGTTCGAGGGGCACTATCCGGCCTCCGAAGCCGATTTCCGCGAGATCATCGCGCACTCGGGTGACGCCGCGCTTGTCGCCAAGTCGACGGCGTTGCTGATGGACAATCTCGCGCTTCAGGCGCGTTATGCCGATGCCTATGTCGAGGCGAATCGTGCGACCGACATGCTCCCTCGCGTCACGGATCCGCAGGCACGCTTCACCCTGTTGTCGCATCTTTCGCAGACGCTCAATTTCGCCGGGCAGCAGGACCTCGCGCTGAAATACGCTGAGATGATGGTACCGGCGACACCGCCCGGCGAATCGCCCTGCCCGGCCCTGTACATGAAGACCGCCGCGCTGGAGGGCCTCAAACGACTGACGTCGACGAGTCCCGAACTCGCGGAAGCCATCGCCAGCTGTACGGCGAATGGCGAGCCGGTGATCGGAAACGCAGCATCCCTCATCCTTGTCGACATGTACATCGCCGAGCGCGCGCCGACGAAGGCAATGGCGGTGCTCGACCGGATCGAACCGTCCATTCGGGCGAGCGGTTACTTTCCCGCGCTCGTGGCGATGACCAAGCATCGTGGTCAGGCGTACCAGCAGATGGGTAACCTCGCGGAAGCGCGAAGCTGGGCACTGCAAGCCGTCACCATGAGTCACCCTGGCGACTTCAACGAGTGGCTCAGGGATGCGTACCAGGTGCTCTACGAAGTGGAGAAGGCGTCCGGAAATGCCGCTGCGGCACTCCGGTACCACGAGCAATACGTCAGGCAGGAACAGAGCTTTCGCCACGATGTCAACGCACGGGCGATGGCCTATCAGGCGGCACGCCAGCGCGTGCTCGCACAGCGCATGCAGGCGGCGCAACTGATCGAGGAGAACGACATCCTGCGGCTGCAGGGCGAGCTGGACGAAAAGGCGCTGGAGATGAGCCGGCTGCATATCGGCCTGATGGTCATTGCGCTGTTGGCGCTCGGACTCTGGATGGTCAGGCTGAGGCGGTCGCAGCTTCGGTTCAAACGTCTGTCCGCCCATGATGGCCTGACAGGAATTTTCATCCAGCAGCACTTCATCGGCGAGATGGCGCGCATGCTCGGTAAGCTGAAGCGGCGACAGGCGACCGCCTGTTACGTCACGCTCGACCTCGATCACTTCAAGGTCGTCAACGATACCTACGGCCACACCGTGGGCGACGCGGCCCTGAAGCACGCCGTCGAGGTGTGCAAGGCGCAGCTTCGGCCGGCCGACCTGTTCGGGCGACTGGGCGGCGAGGAGTTCGGCATGGTGCTTCCCGCCACGTCACGCGAGCAGGGCCGAGCCGTCGCCGAGCGCATGCGATCCGCCGTCCACGGCAACCCTATGCCGACCGAGGACGGTTCGGTCGCGCTGGCCGCGAGCATCGGTGTCGCCTGCACCGACACCATCGGCTACGACGTGCAGCGTCTCTGCCGTGCGGCGGACACCGCGCTCTATCGTGCCAAGGCCGAGGGCAGAAACCGTGTCGTCGTCGACTCCGATCCCGAGCCAGACGACGGGTCGCCCTGAACTCAGACGAGGTCCGCGGCGAAGTATCCGAGATAGTCGAGCCCGGCGACCGCCACACCGGCGGGCGACGCGTGCGATGCGCCGATCTCGACCAGCGCGTCATGCGTGGGCTGCCGGTTCGTCACCAGCTGCCATGACCTGTCGTCACCCGGAAAGCGATCGCCATCGGCACCGAGCGTCGCGTTGAGCGCAGCGAGCAGCGCCTCGCGTGACGGCGAATGAATCACCATGCCCTCGTTGGACAACGCCGCCGTCGCGCAACCGAGCATCGCGCACAGCTGCGGCTTGAGTGCCGCATCGTAGGCATCCGCATCGCGCGAACACACGATCGTCGATGCAAGGTCCGCATTGGCCCAGCGCCCGTCGTCCGCGATGATCGGCGTCTCGCCTTCCCAGGCCTCCGGTGGGCAGAGCTTGGCTCGAGGATCCAGCGCGATGAACGGATTCACCTCGGCGGGATAGATACGGCACGTCGCCGGTCGACGGTCGTAGATTCCGCAGCGCTTGTCCGGCAGCAGGTTGGGGCACGGCCCGTCGAACGACGCCATCAGCGTCACGATGACCCGGATCGGCAGCGAGCCGCTCACCGCCTCGAACGAACGTCGCCGCTTGTGCATGGCGGGCAGGTTGTCGTCGGACGGTTCCGACGGCCAGGGAATGGCTTCGCAGAAGAGCTGCACCTCGTGCCCGTCGCGCAGCCAGCCGACGGCCTCCGCCAGGCTCAGTGGCAGGCGGAGGCCGTGGCAGCAGCGGCCACACATCGTGCAGTCGAACCGGACCATCGCTCAGTCAGGACATCGCAGGGAGACGGTCGAGGAGTTTATCCAGCGTGACGGGGTATTCGCGAGTGCGTACACCGGTGGCGTTGTGAACGGCGTTGGCGATCGCCGCCGCGACGCCGCACAGACCGAGCTCGCCCACGCCCTTGGCCTTCATCGGTGACGAGATCGGGTCGGCCTCGTCGAGGAAGACGACTTCCTGGTGCGGGATATCGGCATGCACCGGAACCTCGTAGCCCGCCAGATCGTGGTTAACGAAGAAGCCGAGGCGCTTGTCGACGACCAGCTCTTCCATCAACGCCGCGCCCACGCCCATGGTCATCGCACCGATCACCTGGCTGCGCGCGGATTTGGGGTTGAGGATGCGCCCCGCCGCGCAGACGGCGAGCATGCGCCGCACGCGGATCTCACCCGTCGCGACGTCGACCCCTACCTCGACGAAGTGCGAGCCGAAGGTCGACTGCTGGTACTTCTTCGCGAGGTCGCCGTATTCCATGGTGTCTTCCGCGACCAGTTCGCCGTCGCGCGTGGCCTGTGCCAGCGGCAGCGTGCGTCCGCCGGACGCGACGTGGCCGTCTTCGAAGACGGCGGTGGCGGGGTCGAGACCCAGCTTTGCCGCGATAGCCTCACGGAGTTTGACGCAGGCCGCATACACGCCGGCCGTCGAGCTGTTCGCGCCCCACTGTCCGCCGGAACCGGACGATACGGGCAAGGACGAGTCACCAAGCGTGACGTTCACGGCGTCCAGAGGCAGCCCGAGCATCTCGGCCGCGGTCGCCGCGATGATCGTGTACGAGCCCGTGCCGATATCGGTCATGTCGGTTTCGACGGTGGCCCGGCCGTCCTTGCCCAGACGAACGCGCGCGCCGGACTTCATCACCAGATTGTTGCGGATGGCGGCGGCGACGCCCATGCCCACGATCCAGCGGCCGTCACGTACGCTGCCCGGGGTCTGGCTCCGTTTGCTCCAGCCGAACCGTTGGGCACCGTCGCGCAGGCACTTGACCAGCTGCCGCTGGGAGAACGGGCGCTCCGGATGCTCGGGGTCGACCTGGGTATCGTTGAGGATGCGGAACTCGACCGGATCCATCTTCAGCTTCTCGGCCATTTCGTCCATGGCGATCTCGAGGGCCATCAGCCCGGACGCCTCGCCCGGCGCGCGCATAGCGTTGCCCTCGGGAAGGTCGAGCACGGCAAGACGTGTCGCCGTCATGCGGTTGGCACCCGCGTAGAGGAGGCGCGTCTGCTGGACGGCCGTTTCGGGGCCACCACCGGGCAGGTCGCCCGACCAGCCTTCATGGGCGATGGCCTGGATCTTCCCCGCCGTGTCCGTGCCGATGCGAATGCGCTGAATCGTCGCCGGGCGATGCGTGGTGTTGTTGAACATGACCGGACGCGGCAACGTGACCGCGACGGCACGCCGGGCCGCTCGCGCGCCCAGCGCGGCGAGCAGGGCGTCGGAACGGACGAACAGCTTGCCGCCGAAGCCACCGCCGATGTACGGGGAGATCAGACGCACGTTTTCCTTCGGGATGCCGAGCGTAAGCGCGACATCGCCCTTGCCCCAGTTGATCATCTGGTTGGATGTCCACAGGGTGAGCTTGTCGCCGTCCCACTTCGCGATGGAGGCATGGGGCTCCATCATCGCGTGCGCATGGTCGGGCGTGCGATAGGTCGCATCGAGCTTGACCGGCGACGCGGCGAACGCCCCGTCGAAATCGCCCCGCGAGGTGTCGGCGTCGGGATCGTCCGGCTTGATGGCACCGTCCTTCATCGCGGCCAGATCGAACTGTCCGGGCGTGCGCGCGTAATCGACGTGCACGAGCGACGCGGCGGCGCGCGCCTGTTCGAAGGTCTCCGCGACCACCACGGCGATCGCCTGGTGGTAGTGCTGGATCTCCGGGCCACCCAGCAAGGTGGCCGTGTTGTATTTGCCCTTGCCAAGTTTTCCCGCGTCGGCCGCGGTGACGATGGCGAGCACGCCTGGCGCCCGTCGCGCGACGCTGGTGTCGATGTTGACGATGCGGCCATGCGCGATCGCGGCGGGCACGATATAGCCGTAGGCGTGGTCCGGCGTCGCGGCATGCTGCTCGTAGGCGTAGGGTGCGGTGCCGGTCGTTTTCAGCGGTCCGTCGATCCGGTCATGCGGCTGGCCGACGACCTTCATGCGATCGATCGGATTGGTCGTGGCGGGTTTATCGAATTCCATGGCTCAGCTCCTCGCCTCGGCCAGTACCGCGCCCAGAGTGCGCTCCACCAGCGGAATCTTGAACGCGTTCTCCCCGGTCGGTTGCGCGCCGGCCAGCAGCGTTGCAGTGACCGCCTTCGCGCCCTGCGGCATCGCCGCCTCGGCCGCCTCCACGCGCCATGGCTTGTGCGCCACACCGCCCAGCGCCACACGGCCGCTGCCATCCTTCTGCACCACGGCGGCGACGGAAATCAGCGCGAATGCGTACGACGCGCGATCGCGTACCTTGTGATAGATGTGCGTGCCGCCTGGCGGCTTCGGCAGTGTCACTGCGGTGATCAGCTCACCGGGCGCCAGCACGTTCTCGATGTGCGGTGTCGCACCGGGCAGCGTATGAAAGTCCGCGAGGGGGATACGTCGTGTCTTGCCGTCCGGCTGAACGGTTTCGACGGTGGCATCGAGCGCCCGCATGGCGACCGCCATGTCGCTCGGATGGGTCGCGATGCAGGAGGTGCTGACACCGACGATGCCATGCGACCGGCTGAATCCGCCGATGGCGGCACAACCGCTGCCCGGCAGGCGCTTGTTGCATGCCTGGTTGGTGTCGTAGAAATACGGGCACCGCGTCCGCTGCAGCAGATTGCCGGCCGTCGTGGCCTTGTTGCGCAGCTGGCCCGACGCACCCGCGACGAGTGCTCGCGTCAGCAGGCCATAGTCGCGCCGCACGCGTGCATCGGCGGCAAGATCCGTATTGCGTACCAGTGCCCCGATGCGCAGACCACCGTCTTCGGTCGCCGCGATCGTATCCAGATCGAGACCGTTGACGTCGATGAGATGCTCGGGCTGCTCGATCTCGAGCTTCATCAGGTCGAGCAGGTTGGTGCCACCGGCGATGAATTTCGTATTGCGCTGGCGAGCCGCGGCGGCGGCGGCGGAGGCGGGACTGGTGGCACGCTCGTACGTGAAGGGCTTCATGCCTTGCTCCCCGCGACTTCGGTGATCGCTTCCACGATGTTCGAGTACGCGCCGCAACGGCATATATTGCCGCTCATGCGTTCGCGAATTTCGGTCGCACTGACCGTGGCCCGTGTCGTGAGGCTGCCGCTCACGTGACTGGGAATGTCATCGTGAATCTCGTCGAGTACGGCGACCGCGCTGCAGATCTGTCCGGGCGTGCAGTAGCCGCACTGATAGCCATCGTGTTTCACGAAGGCGGCCTGCATCGGGTGAAGCTTTTGCGGCGTACCGAGGCCTTCGATGGTCGTGACCTGTGCGCCCTCGTGCATCACCGCCAGGCTAAGGCAGCTGTTGATGCGACGTCCGTCCACGATGACCGTGCATGCGCCACACTGACCATGGTCGCAGCCCTTCTTGGTGCCGGTGAGGTGCAGATGCTCGCGCAAGGCGTCGAGCAGAGTGGTGCGCGTATCCAGCGTCAGCGATTGCGGCTTGCCATTGACGTGCATCGACAGTGTTGCCGTGACCGGCTGCCGGGGCGGTGCCGGCGTCGCGGCCCTGGCGACGAGGGGAGGTACGGCGGTTGCGCTGGCGGTTGCCGCACCCAACTTGAGGAAGGTGCGGCGGGAAAGTTTTGGTGCGTTCACTGTGTCCACTTGGGTGGGCCTCTGTCAGTGTCGATGCGATCGACCGGGATGGCCTGCCTTACTCGCCCGATGTTAAGGCGTTAAATGTCCTGTGATTGATAGCAAATTTCGAATGACGCGATGTATGGGTTTCATGAAAGCGGTGGCGCTTCTCGCGTGCCTGACGCTATGTAGCGCGTCATACAGCGCAAGAGCGACCGACGCCACGCGCACCCTCGCGCAGTTGCAGCACACGGCGTTACGCGGCGAGGACGGCGCGCCTGCCGGCGCGACCGCCATGGCGCAGACCGAGGATGGCTGGCTGTGGCTGAGCACGCCCGCCGGCCTGTACCGCTACGACGGCTTCTCGTTCGAGAAAGTGCCGTTGCTGCCACCCATGTCCAACGAGACCAACGCGACGTGGAGCCTCTTCGCCGCGCCCGGCGGCGACCTCTGGGTCGGACTCGCCAATGGCGGCGTCGCACGCCTCCGGCACGGCGACGTCACGCTGTACGACCAGGCGGATGGATTGCCGCACGGCGTCGTCGTGCTCGGTATGCGTTCGGCAAGTGACGGCGCGATATGGGGCGTGACCGAAGTCGGCTTGTTCCGCTTCGACGGCGTGCGCTGGAAGCACGTCGATGCCAGCTGGGGTGTGCCCGACAGGCCAAAGCAGCTGTTCGACGACGGTCGCGGCGGACTGTGGATCGGCGCGCCGGCGGGCTTCTACCGGTTGGCAGCGCATGCACGGCACTTCGAACGTATCGAGCTTTCGCCTCATGGCGGCGGCATGTTGTTGCGCGGACCGCAGGGCCGGATCGTGGTCATCGACCATGGCGGCGGTCAGGTACGTCTCGCGGAAGGCGACTGGGGCAAGCCCCATGCCGTCGACCAGGAGCGGCGCGCGAACAGCGATACGGTGACTTTCGACCGCGACGGCAACCTCTGGACCGTGGCCTGCGCCGCCGACCTCTGCCGTGGCAGCTGGCAGGACGTGCAGCGCGAGGGCATGCACGGATTCGACGCCTCGGTGCCGCAGACGTTCGGCGAATCGGCGGGCCTGAGCTCCGAGGCCACGATGACACTGATGGAAGATCGCGACGGGGACGTCTGGGTCAGCACGAAGATGGGCGTCGACCGCTTCCGCGACAGCTGGCTCGCGCGTGTGCGGTTCCCCAGCACGGAGTCTTACTTCGCACTGGTCGAGGATGGCGACGGCCGCGTGTTTACGGGGACATCGGCGCGTAGCGTGCACATGGACCGCCTCTGGGCACTGACGCCCGATCCGGTGGCGCTGTCCGGCTTCGGTGGCGCGGTGGTGAGTGCGTTTCGCGATACCGACGGCACGGTATGGCTCGGTGGCACCGGCAAGCTGTGGCGCATGCGCGACGCGCGACCCGTGGCCGTCGACCTGCCACGCGGTGCCGCGTCGCGCGACGCCATCGTGCAGGCGATCGCGCGGGACGGTGCCGGTCGCCTGTGGATCTCCATGCGTCTGATGGGTGTCTTCGCGCTGGACGACGACGGCTGGGTGCCGGCGGCGCAGATCGCCGCGTTCCCCGAACTGGCCCCTGCACTCATCCACGTGGACCGCCAGGGGCGCCCGTGGTTCGGTTACCTGGACGGGTCGGTCGCCCTGCTGGACGGCACGAAACTGACACGGTACGGCACCGACCAGGGCCTTGGACTGGGTCCGGTGACGGCGATCGCCAGTGTGGACGGCCATCTGGTGGTCGCGGCCGAGCACGCGCTGACCTTCCTGGACGGCGACCGGTTCGTGCGCGTCGTGCCCGACCGGGCGGGCGCGCTGGATTCCGCCACCGGCATCGTTGAGAGCAAGGACGGCGGCATCTGGATCTACGGCACGGCCGGTGTCACACACTTCACGCGCGGCGAGTGGCGGGCGGTGCTCGCTCATCCGGAGCGTCCCGCGCATGTCGATCCGCTCACGATGGAAGATGGTCTGGGCGGCCCCGCGCAACTCGTGCGTCCGCTGCCGACCGCCCTTGCGGCACGCGACGGACGCCTCTGGTTCGCCGGCGCGCAAGGCCTGGCCTGGCTCGATCCCACGCGGCAGCCAGCGCCGCGGCCGCCGCCGCCCACGGTCATCCGTCGCATCGTCTCCGGCGGCAAGAGCTTCGATCCCGATGCCGTCGTCGTCATGAAACGGAGCCGCGACCTGGACGTGTCCTATACCGCCATCGCTCCGGGCTATCCCAACGGCGTGACGTTCCGCTACCGGCTGGACGGCGAAGACGCGGGCTGGCACGACGCCGGATCGCGTCGCGAGGCGTCTTACGGACAATTACGACCGGGACGCTATACGTTCATCGTCGAGGCCTCGTACGACCGCGTGCGCTGGAATCGCGCGGAGACGGTCGACATCGAAGTGCTGCCGCGTTTCATCGAATCCGTGTGGTTCAAGCTGCTGTGCGTGCTCGTGCTCGGCGCTCTGATCTGGTCGGTCCATCGCTGGCGTGTCGGTGCGCTGACCAGCCAGCTGCGGCTGCGCCTCAACGAACGCCACAACGAACGGGAGCGCATCGCCCGCGAGCTGCACGACACGCTGCTGCAAGGCGCGCAAGGGCTGGTCCTTCGCTTCCAGGCGCTGGTCGACCGCCTGTCCGACGACGACGCATCGCGTGCGGCGCTGGAGCGGGCCATCGACCGCGCCGAGCATCTGCTGGTCGAGGGTCGCGATCGCGTACAGGGCCTGCGTTCGGGACGCACGTCGGGTGGCGAGCTCGCGGACCGTCTGGCCATGCTCGCCCGCGACATGGACGAGACCATCGTCGTGCATGTCTCAGGCAAGCCCCGCAACGTCAACGGCCTGGTGCAGGACGAGATCTACAGCATCGTGCGGGAAGCACTGGGTAATGCGATCCAGCACAGCCACGCGCGGATCATCGCGGTGTCGCTGCAGTTCTCGCGACGGGTCCTGCAGGTCGCGGTGCACGACGATGGCGTGGGATTCCTGGAAAGCGTTGTCGTACCGCACGAGGACAAGCGCTTCGGTGTCATCGGGATGCGCGAACGCGCGGCGCACATCGGTGCCCGATTCACCCTGCGCACGGCGCCGCTTCGCGGCACCGAGATACGCCTCGCCGTGCCTGCACGGTTCGCGTACCTGCACGGGACTGCCGGCATCCTGCCGCGATGGCGGTCGTCGTGGCGGGCACGACGGGCACGGCGGCATCCGGATCGTTGAGCCTCACCCGCTTCGTTCTACCCGGACAAAATAGGTTCGTGAGCCGAATAAGCCGTCCATTCGGCTCATTTCGTGAGCCGAATAGACCCTATAATCGGCTCATGACATCGTACTCGCCCCGCTGGATCTGGCAGCAACCCGGATGGCCCACTTTCCACTGGGACGAACAGGCGCTGTGCAAACCGCTGCGCGAATGCCATCTGCTGCAGGGCAAACTGCTCGGACTTGCAGGCACGGTGGCTGACGATGTCGAAGCCTCTGAAGAACTCGACAGCCTGCTCCGCAACGTCATCACCTCGTCCGCCATCGAGGGTGAGACGCTCAACGCGGCGTCGGTCCGCTCATCACTCGCGCGACGGCTCGGCGTGGTCACCGGTACCAGGGGCGCGACGCCACGTAGTGAGGGCCTCGCCTCATTGATGGTGGACGCAACGCACGGGTACGACTCCCCACTCGATATGGCTCGCTTGCTTCGCTGGCATGTCTGGCTCTTTCCGACGGGCGATTCGATGCTTCCGTCGCGTATTCATGTGGGTGAGCTGCGCGGCAAGGAGCCGATGCAGGTGGTCTCGGGCCGGATCGATCGCCCCATCGTTCACTTCGAGGCGCCGCCCCGCGATGGCCTCGAAGAGCAGCTCACCGCCTTTCTCGCCTGGTTCGATGCCAGCCGCGAGGACCGCACGCTGGATCCGCTGCTGCGTGCCGGCCTCGCGCATTTCTGGTTCGTCACCCTGCATCCTTTTGACGATGGCAACGGCCGCCTGACCCGCGCGCTCACCGATCTGGCACTCGCACAAGCCGGCCATGAGGCGATTCGTTTTTATGCCATGTCGGTGAGCATCCTGGCCGACAGGCAGGGCTATTACGACATCCTCGAAGCGAGCCAGAAGGGCGGGCTGGACATCACCCCATGGCTGCTCTGGTTTCTGACCACGCTGAAGGACAGCCTGGAGCGTGCCCTCGCACAGATCGACCGCGTGCTGGCGAAGGCCCGTTTCTGGAACCGGCATCGGGCCGACCATCTCTCAGCGGAGCAGATCAAGGTGCTCAACCGCCTGCTCGATGGCGGTGAGCGCGGATTCGCGCACGGCATCAGCGCGTCGCAGTACGGCGCGGTCGCCGGGGTTTCCAAAGCCACCGCCACGCGTCACCTTGCCGAACTGCTCGATAAAGGTTGCCTCGTCCGTCTTCCGGGCGGTGGCCGCAGTACGCGCTACGCCATCCCCTGACTCGGGTATAAGCAGAGCCATGAACATCACCCTCGACGAAATCCAGAACTTCATCGCAGTCGTCGATACCGGGTCGATCACCAGCGCCGCGCAGCAACTCGACCAGACCGTGTCCGCGGCGAGCCGCACACTCGCACGGCTGGAGCAGAAGCTGAAGACCACGCTGTTGCGCCGGACCACACGGCGGCTGGAACTCACCGATGAGGGCGAGGCGTTTCTCGAACGTGCCCGCGAGATCGTCGCCGCCGTCGAAAACGCGGAAGAGCAGATGGCGACGCGACAGAGCCGACCGGCGGGCCGGCTGCGCGTCGATGCCGCCACGCCGTTCATGCTGCACGTGGTGGTGCCGCTGATCGCGGGATATCGCGAGCGGTTTCCCGACGTCGAGCTCGAACTGCTCAGCAGCGAAGGCTTTATCGACCTGCTCGAGCGACGCACCGACGTGGCCTTGCGCATCGGTCGCCTGAAGGACTCCACCCTGCACGCGCGACCGATCGGAACGAGTCAGATACGTTGTCTCGCCAGTCCGGCCTATCTCGCTCGCCATGGCGAGCCAGGCACGCCCGCGGATCTACCGAAGCACTCATTGCTCGGCTTCACCGAGCCCGAGTCGCTCAACGAGTGGCCGCTGCTCGACGAGAAGCACTCACCCGTACGCATCAAGCCGACCATCCGTGCCGCGAGTGGCGAGACCCTTCGTCAGCTGGCGATCGAAGGCAACGGCATCGTCTGCCTCTCCGACTTCATGACGCACGCGGATCGCGCCGCGGGCCGGCTGGTCGAAGTACTGCCGCAACACCGTACCGAGTTTCGCCAGCCGATCAACGCCGTGTACTACCGGAATACCGCGATTTCGGCACGCATCGCTTCTTTCGTGACCTATCTCAGCGAAGCGATCGGCGAGCACGGATTCTGCGAATGACCACCCGAAGTGGGACGCGCATCGCACTTTCAGCATACGGGTGTCCCACGCACGTCATCTGACGTGGCAAGAATGACACCGCTCGCGAACAGGGGAAATCTCCAATCGCCTGGGGAATCAACATGCTCGATCGCTTCGCACGCGTACTCTGCGCCGTCGTCGTCTTCACCGCCGCCGGTGTGGTCCACGCTTCCGACACCGCTTGCCCACAGTTTTTTCAGGGGGAACAGGCGCCCGACCTCATCGACACGTCGCTCGCCGAACGCACCACCGTCGTCTGCAACGATGCCTATGCCTTGATCGCATCGGGCGTGACCAAGGGGCCGCTCTGGTCCGCCGAGCACCTCACCGCCGCTCAGATCGCCGATGCGCAGAACACGCCGCGAAAGGACGCGTTCCACGCGGAAACCGCCATTCCCGAAGAGGATCGCTCCCAGCTGGCCGACTACAAGGGCAGCGGCTACGACCGCGGCCACATGACACCGTCAGGCGATGAGCCCAACGCCGCGGCGCAGAAGCAGAGCTTCTCGCTCGCAAACATGGTGCCGCAGAACCACACGCTCAACACGGGTAAGTGGGAGCGCATCGAAACCAGCCTGCGCACGCTGGTGACGGAAGACGGTGAGGCCTGGGTCGTCACGGGTCCCGCCTTCGATGGCCCCACGCCCGATACGATCGGCGCGGATGCCGTGATCGTGCCCAACTACACCTGGAAGGCGGTTTACATTCCGGCCGAAGGCGGCGCCGCCGTATGGCGCTGCTCCAACGTCGACGCCCCGGTCTGCGCGGTCGTGTCGGTCGACACGATCATCGACGAGACCGGTATCGATCCGTTCCCGACGCTGAGCGCCACGGTGAAGAGCGAGGCGATCTCGCTGCCGCTGCCCAACTGAAGCGCTTTGCATCAGACGCCCGGCGGGTTCGAGTCGATCACCTCGACCTTCCCGCCGGTGCTCGCCGGCGACACGCTTTCGTCGGTCGCAAGCAAGACGGAGCCGGGCGTCAATAGCGGCAGCAGTTTTTCCATGAATTCGCGTGGCACCGCGACGCGGTCGGCGAGGGCGTCATCCACGACCTTGCCCGCTTCGTCGCCGTGCCCGGGGATGCCGATGGTGATCCAGTTGGGCATCCGCAGGCCCGCTCGGTTCGGCGTATCGGCCATATAGCCCTGCCCGACGATAAAGGCGTGCGTACCGGTCAACGGGTCGTTGACTTCCACGCGGCTGCGGCCGATCTCGATGCCGTTGCGGAAGACCACGACGCGGCCGTCCGGCACACTGAGCACCATCGAGATGGGTCCCGTGGGCGAGGCATCGGGATTCCAGCGGTATGGCTCGCCCTCGGCCAGCGGTGGCAGATCGAGGTCCGCGCCGTTGCGCGGATCGATCGGGATCACCGCACTCGGGTGGACGACGGTCACGGGCGCGGTACCTTCCTTCGCGACCACCACGGTCATGCCCATGTTGGTCGACTCGAACAGCAACCGCGCGAACTCCGTCGGCAGATGCACGCAGCCGTGCGATTCGGGATAACCCGGCAATCCGCCCGCGTGCAAGGCGACGCCGTCCCAGGTAAGGCGCTCCTGATACGGCATCGGTGCGTTGTCGTACTTCTTGGAGTGGTGGTCCTTGTCCTTCTGCAGGATCGTGAACACGCCGGTGGGCGTCTCGTAGCCTTTCTTACCGGTGCTCACGGTACTGACGCCGATGAGGATGCCGTTGCGATACGCGTACGCGCGCTGCTCGGTCAGGCTCACGATCACGGCCATGGGCCCAGGTGAGGCACCTCGCCCACCCCATATCCATTCGCCCGGTTTCAGCTGCGACGGCGGCACATCGGCCGCGCTGGATTGCTTCGCACCCCACACCGGCACGGCCGCCGTGGCCGTCGAAGCGAGCGACAAGGACAACGCCATGGTCAGCAGCACACGTTTCATGCGAATTTCCGGTTTCCCGCGCCCCAGTGGCGGAATATATATCTAGCCCGAATGTAATGGCGACGGTTTGGTCCCGCTTGTAGCGGGTGACCGCCGCCGATGCCCCGCTTCGCCGGTGAGGATGCTGAGCATGGGCCGGCGAGCGCCGGGGGCCTTGCCCAGCGGACCGAAGCAGAGGTCGCGCCACCACGCGAGCACCGTGTAATCGGACTGGAACAGCGGGGTCAGCCAGCGGCTCATGCGCTGGTATATGCGGACATGCGCGTGGCGTTGGCCGCGGTACGCCTCGAGCGCTTGCCCGACATCGGCATGTTCATCCAGGCACTCGGCGAGGGCCGCCGCGTCCAGCAGCGCCATGTTGACGCCCTGCCCGAGTTGCGGACTCATGGCATGCGCCGCGTCGCCGATGACGACGAGGCGGCCGCGATGAGGCTGACGCAGCACCACGTCGCGATAGCGGGCACGATTGAGTTGTTCCGCCCGGTCCAGATGCGCGATGTGCGGTGTGAGCTCGGGCCACAGCGTGGCGACCTGCGCCTTCAGCCCATCGATGGCACCATCGTCGAACCGTTCGACCGCGTCTCCGGGAAGGCTGTAGTAGAACGTGACCCAGCGCCCCTCGTGCCCTGGCCGTTCACCCACGGGGAGCATGCCGATCATGCATTTCGTGCCCGCGTAGCGCTGAAGCAGGTGTGTGGGCGCATGCCAGTCGTCGATACGCAGGAGGCACCACACAGCGCCCCATGGATACATGCGTTCGCGGCGAACGTTGCCTTCGCAGTGTGTTCGCAAGGCGGAATGCGCGCCATCCGCTGCGATCACCAGGTCATAGGGGCCGTGTACCGCGCCGGCCTCGTCGCGGATCGTCCCCGCCGTCGGGTCGTACGCGACGATACGATGTCCCGTGCGTACCTGAGCTGCGCCGGCATGCGCCTCGCGCAGCAATTCGAAGAGCGCGCCGCGCGTCATACCCAGGCCGAAGCATTCCGCACGACGATCGGCATAGCGCATGGCCATGACCGCCCGCCCGCGTGGCGTGGCGCCGTGGAGTTCGTCGATACGCTGACCGAGCGCGAGCGCGCGTGGGAGCAGGCCCATCCGTTCCAGTACGGCGAGGCCCGTCGGCTGCAACAGAAATCCCGCGCCCACGGGACCCAGCGACGGACTCTTTTCGAAAACGGTCACGTCGTGCCCGCGTTCCGATAAGAGGATGGCGCTGGCCTGCCCCGCCGTTCCGTAGCCCACGATGCCGATCTTCATGCGTCCCTTCCTTCCGATGACGTGAGAATACACGACGAAATGTCCACGCTGGACTCGATGTATTGCCGCGGGCGATGATCCGCGCATGTCCGATTTTCTTGCCGCCTTCGTCCCCGTCGCCGATGCGATCGCCACCGTGCTGCGTCCACATGCCGAGGTCGTGATCCACGATCTCGGTACGGGAACCATTCGTCACATCGCCAACCGTCTGTCGCCGCGTCATCCGGGCGATGACTCGCTGACGGAACTGGACGATATCGAATCGCTGGACGAAGCGGTGATCGGCCCGTATTCCAAGACGAACTGGGACGGACGCCGACTGAAGTCGATCACCGCCGTGCTTCGCGACGGGCGCCGACGCGCCGTGGGACTGCTGTGCATCAACGTCGACGTCAGCATGTTCGAGTCGATGCAGGCCATGGCGAAGGACTTCCTGCGGTTCGGTGAAACCGAGGCAAAGCCCTCCGCGCTCTTTCGCAACGACTGGCGCGAGGAGGTCAACGATCTCGTCGGGCAGTTCCTCACGGATCACGGCACGACGCTGGCGGTGATGGCGATCGAGCAGCGCGAGGCCCTCGTGCGACTGCTCGAGAGCCGCGGCCTGTTCGACGTGCGTAACGCCGCTTCCTATGTTGCGCCCCTGCTAGGGCTGTCGCGCGCGACGTTGTACAAGACCCTGAAAGCGGTCCGCGAGACCGTCTGACGGACCACCTTCTAAAGTTGCAACGGCCGGCAGGCAGGAGCCGGCCGCGCGTCGGGCGTCCATGCCCGCGGGATGGTGAGCGAGCGTTACGCCGCCTCGCTTTCCAGCACGAAGTAGGCGACCTCGCGGCGAAGGATTTCCGCGCTCTCGCGCATCGCGTGACTGGCCGAGGCCGCCTGCTGCACGAGCGCCGCGTTCTCGCGTGTCGTCTCATCGATGCCACGAATGGCCCCACCGATGCGTGCGATGCCTTCGCTCTGTCCACGGGTGGCGTCCATCACCGAGGCAACGAGACCGCTGAGGGTCACCACGCGGTCCGCGATGCTGTGCAGCACCTGGCCCGCGCGATCCACCGACACGACGCCGGCTTGCACCGCCTCATCGCTGGCCGCGACCAGGGCACGAATGTCCCTGGCGGTTGCGCCGCAGCGTTGCGCCAGTGCGCGGACCTCGGAAGCGACCACAGCGAAGCCACGGCCATGTTCGCCCGCCCGCGCCGCCTCGACCGCCGCATTCAGCGCGAGCAGATTGGTCTGGAAGGCGATCTGCTCCACCAGATCCAGCATCTCGCTCATCTGCTCGCTGGTGCGCTGGATCTCGCGCATGTTGCCGACCGCATCCTGAGCCACACGGTGGCCCTCGTCCGTCATCTCACGGGTGTCGATGACGGCACGGCTGGCGGCGGCCGCATGGCCCAGGCCGTCCGAGACCGCGCCAGCCATCTCGCTCATCGAGGCCGTGGTGAGGTCGACGTGCGCGGACTGCGTGCGCGTACGCTCGTTCAACGCCTCGTTACCCCGGGCGATGCCGGTGGCCGCGTGAGCGACGTGGTCGGCGCGGTCGCGCACCTGGGTCACCACGTTGCCGAGCTGGGCATCCATCGCCGCCAGCGACGACAGCAGCTTGCCGATCTCATCGTCGCGACCGACCTCGACGCGTGTGCCCAGGGTACCACCGGCGATGGAGGCTGCCACGTCCGCCGCCTGGCGCAGGCGCCGGCCAAGCGAGCGGATGATCGCGACATCCATGACGCTGGCGATCAGCAACGCGATACCGAGCAATACCGCGGAGAAAACGCCACCCTTCGCAATGTCGGCGCGCTGTGCCGCGGCTTCGGCCTTGCCGTTGTCGAGCGCCAGCGCGAAGAGGTTGGAGAAGTCGCTCTTCAGGGGGCCGACGGCCGACTGGACGTCGTTTGAAAGCTGCAGCTGCGCCAGATCGAACTGCTCCGTCTTGAGCAGCTCGATGACGTCGTCGACCGCCTTATCGGCCGCCTTGCGGTGTTCGGCAGCCAGGGTGACCAGCTTGGCCTGCGCCTTGCCCAGGCCGCTGGCCGTGAGCGACTTCCACTGTTTGTCGATGTCATGGCGGTTGCTGCCGATCGCGGTGACCGCGTCGTCGACGGCGGAGGGCAACCGCATCAGCGTCGCATGCACCAGCGCATCGAGCAGGTCGTTGTAATCGTTCTGGATGTGACCGACATCGGCGACGGGCGCCAGCGTGTCTGTCACCACGGACTGCAGGCGGTCGTCGGCGGTGCGAAGCTGCACCCCGCCGACGATCCAGAGCGCCAGCAGCAAAAAGATCGTGCCGGCGAGACGAAGCGAAAGACGTGCACGCAGGGTGAGCGTCGGCAGGGCGAAGCGAGGAAAGGGCATGACACACTCGGGGAGAGCGGGGGTGCCTCCCTATCGGCTCCGCGTGCCGGGACTTTAGCGAAAAGCCGAATATTATGGTTTTATTTCAATGACTTGAAGATGTCATGACAGCACCCGCCGGTGGCTCGTTCTGGCAGTCGCCATGTTCACGCCGTTACTTCGTCGTCGGCGTCGTATGCGCCACGTTTCTGCGTGCGAAGTTCCTCGAGGCGCGCGCTGAGTCCGGCCTCGACGTGGTCGTAGGCATCGCCGCCCAGCACCAGCCGGCGTGGTGGGTTGTCCAGGTCCACGGTTTCGATCATCGCGCGCGCCATCTTTTCGGGATTGCCGCGGATGACGAAGGCGCCTGACACGATGCCGCGGCGAAGCTCGCCCACCGGGGTGTCGTCGTAGACCGCCATCGGCTCAGGCGTCACCAGGCCCTTGCCGAAGTCGGTCTTCGACGGACCCGGTTCGACGATGAGGAAATCGATGCCGAACGATGCGACCTCCTGCAGCACCGCTTCAACGAAGCCTTCGATGCCCCACTTCGAGGCGTGGTACAGGCTAAAGTTGGGATAGGCGATCTGGCCGCCCTCGGACGACACCTGCACGATACGGCCACCACCCTGCTCACGCAGCCGGGGGATGGCGGCACGGATGACCTGGATGGATCCGATGAGATTGGTATCGATGATGCGCTGGATCTGCTCGTCGGTGACTTCTTCCGCCGCACCGAAGAGCCCGTAGCCCGCGTTGTTGACGACGATATCGACGCGACCTCCGTCGAAGGCTTTCTGGACGCCTTCGCGGATCGACGCGGTGTCCGTCAGGTCCATGATGACGACATCGAGCGCGTCGCCATACCGCGTCTTGAGATCGTCGAGAGCGCCGGGTTGGCGCAGCGTGCCGACGACACGGTCACCGCGCGCCAGCAGCATTTCGGTCAGAAGGCGGCCGAAGCCGGAGGACGTGCCGGTAATGAACCAGGTCTTGCTCATGGTGCCCACCTCGGAGTGTGTCGTCGCGATGCGCGACGGATCGACTACCAAGCTAGGGGCGGAAGCGAATGAAGACTATCCGACGAGATGCGGATGAGACGATGCAGGATCCGGGACAATCAGGCCGTCGCGACCTCGGCCGGACTGATGTTCCACCGGTCGACGATGAATCCGTCGGAGTTCACCCCCAGCGGCGTGTATCCGCAATTGCCATGCCGGTAACTCGCGTACTCGCCACCGTTCAGAAGCGCACCCAGCGTCGCCGTCATGCAATGCCCGTGCGTCACCACCGCCACGCGCCGGTAAGGCAACGCACGGATATCCGCCAGCGCGGCAAGCACACGTGACGCCACCTCATGCAACGACTCGCCGCCCACGGCGGCGACGGCGGGATCGTGGCCACGCAGCACCGCGACCATCGCCGGATCTTCCTCGAACACGTCCGCGACCGAACGACCCTCCAGCACGCCGAAGGCCCGCTCGACCAGACGCGCGTCCACGGTGGTGGTGCAACCGACGATACCCGCGGCGACTTCACCCGTGTGCATGGCCCGCCCAAGTGTGGATGTCACGATGTGCTCCACGCCCCGCGCGGCGAGCACGCGTCCCAGCGACCGTGCCTGTTCGATGCCCGCCGCGGTAAGCGGGCTGTCCGCGCGGCCTTGTGCGCGTCCGGCCACATTCCATTCGGTTTCGCCGTGACGGGCGAGGATCAGGTGTTCGAGCATGCGGATGTCTGCCGGTACTGCGGGGGAGCCCGCGATTGTACCGGTCCAATTCAACGCAGCTGACTGTCCTTGCTGCCGCGGCGGTTGTAGCCGCTGAAGCTGGCTTCCTCGCGATCGGCCTCTTCCTGACATGCCACGCACAGGCGTACGCCAGGCACCGCTTTCCGGCGCGCGTCCGGGATCGGTTTGTCGCACTCCTCGCAGTGCTCGAGACCCGGGCCGCTGGGCATATGGCTGCGCGCCCGTTTTACGGCGTCTTCGATGGTCGCGTCGATCTGGTCCTGTACGGCGGTGTCACCCGCCCATCCGGTTGCCATGACTCACCTCCGGGACTGGCCCTCAGCCTGTTTAGATGGTGGCAAGTGACTGGTTTTAAAGGTGTGAAGGGTATCGCTCCTGCGGCCGGACTCAGTCAGCGCGGCTCGTCGTACAGACCCAGCTCCGTCACCCCGGGCTGCCTGCCGAACACCGTCAGTCGCACCCGTTTCGCCGTGACCCGCCCGATCTCGTGAAACTGGTAAGGGGCCGGGGTACCGCCGGAGGCGATCTCCACCCAGCCACCGTCACGCTCCATCTCCACCTTGTAACGGGTGATCCTGGACGTATCGCCATAGCCATCGACATGTATCGGCTCGACGATCGATATCGTATTGAACGACACCGGCTGTTCGGATCGAATCTCGATCCAGCCGTCGGTCTTCCCCTTGTCCGCCAGCCAGTACGAGCGGTAGTCATCGTCGAACGCGAGATCGGGACCCACCGCCTCGTCACTGGCGCTGGCCCAGGCGGGCTTGCCGGCGGCCAGATCGGGTGTGGTGATGAGCACCGCGCGCCCCACCTTCGGTGCCGGACCCGTGTTCTTCCACAGTGAACCGATCTCGGCGAGCCGCGCCACCGCGTTGTCGTCGAACCGGCCGTCGCGGTTTGGCGCCACGTTGAGGATCAGGTTGCAATGGTTTTCGTTGAACGGCACCAGCCACTCGTCGACGATGGTCTTCGCCGAGGCGAGCTCGGAGGTGGGGTAGGCCTTCTTCCAGAACCAGTCGCTTTGCAACGTCGTACCTGACTGCGACGGCACCGGACTGTCCGCGGGAATCTTCTGGCCCGCGTGCTGCTCGTACTGTTTGATATCCGTGTAGTAGAGCGCCGTGCCCGGATAGCTTCCCGCGTTATGGTCCGTCACCAGGCAGTCCGGCTGCAGGGACTTCACCAGGTCGTAGATCTCGCGATACGGTAACTCAGCATAAGAAATGCGCGACCACGATGCGTTCCACCCATCGAGAATCAACGCGGTGAGCGGCCCGTAGCCGGTGAGCAGTTCGGTGAGCTGCGCCTTGATCAGCGCGATTTTTTCAGGTGTGACGGTGCGCGCGCGAATGTCCTGACGCAGGTCGAGGATCGAGAAATACAGGCAGACCTTGAGCCCGGCCTTTCGGAACGAGTCGACGTAGCGGCGCACCACATCGTGCGGATACGACGACTGCATGACGTTCGCGCTGCCGGTTTTCGTCGGCCACAGGCAGAAGCCGTCGTGATGTTTCGTGGTCAGGCACGCGTAGCCCATGTTCGCGGATGTCGCCGCGCGCGCCCACTGGTCGGTGTCGAGATGCTTCGGATCGAACAGCTCCGGCGAGAGCAGCGGATCGCCCCATTCGCGTTCTTCGAAGGTCGCCATATTCAGATGGATGAACATGCCGAAGCGAAGGTCGAGGAAGGACTGCTGCAACTGCTGCATGTGGACCGGATCGACGATGACGCCCGTTCGCGTGCCGATCAGCGGAGCCCCTGTCGACCTGGCAACCGGCCAGAGGCCGCTCCCGATGGTACCGGCGAAGGCAAGCGCCTTCGCGAAGTCACGACGATTCAAGGGCGCGCTCCCCGCATTGGATGACGATCGACTTTCGTCGGTACGGCGACACGTGTCAACGCGCCGGGGTCTCAGAGATCGTCGAAGTGCGACGGCGACGCATCCCTGAACTGCTCGACCAGCATGCCGATGAAGGCGGAGACTTTACGGGAGACATGCCGCTGCGGCGGGTACAACGCCCAGACCTCCAGACCGCGCCCGTCGATACGCCCCCATTCGACGAGCCTGCCTTCCTCGAGGTCCTTCCGGATGAGCGACGCGGGGAGGATCGCCGCGCCGATTCCCTCGAGCGCGGCGTCGTAAATCATCGCCATCGACGACAGGCGAAGCACCTCGCGCGGCGTCAGCGTGGACACGCCATCGGTCACCCTCACGCGCCAGGGCTCGGCGCCCTGCGCCGCGCGCAGGACGATGGCCGGGAACTCGCCGCCGTCGGCCGGGCGCGTCAGCGACGGCACCGCGGCGACCGTCGGCCGGTCGCGAAGGAAGCAGCGTCCGGCCAGATCCGTGCTGGGCTCAGGGTTGGCCCGAATGACCAGGTCGAAGCCATCCTTCAGCGGGTCGACGAAGCGATCGTCGATCACGACGTCCAGCTGCACGCCGGGGTACCGTTGTGCGAAGCGCGCCGCCAGCCGACCCAGCCCGCGATGGGCGAACAGGACCGGCGCGCTGACCCGGAGTTTTCCGCGAGGCGCGCCGGACGCCGATGCGAGGTCCTCCGCCACGTCGTCGATCCGGTCCAGCATGGCGCGCGTCTCGGCATGCAGGGTCGCCCCCTCGTCGGTCAGGCGGAAAGGCCTTGCGCCGCGGTCGATGAGCCGGGCTCCCAGTACATCCTCCAGTTCGCGTACCCGTCGCGACAAGGTTGCCTTGGGTCGCCCCGTGGCCCGGCTGGCCGCACCGAAGCCACCATGCAGCGCGACGGCGTTGAAGTCCGAGAGGGCATGCAGATCCATGGTGTTCCGCTGACGAGACAGGATGTCCCGATCTTGCGCCTTTCGTCTCATATGCGAAACACCGAGATTAGTGATCATTCCAACCACCAAGGCATCGATCATGAGCATTCTCGTCACTGGCGCCACCGGCAGCATAGGCTCCGCCGTCATCGAACGTCTGGCCGCCGAAGGCGCGCCGGTCCGCGCACTCACCCGTGCACCCGGGAAGTACAAGGCACCCGCCGGCGTCCAGCCGGTCGCCGGCGATATGACCGACATCCCATCCATGCGCGCCGCGCTGCAGGGCGTCGACACCCTGTTCCTGTTGAATGCCGTGGTCCCCGATGAACTGACCCAGGCCCTCGCTACCCTCGGTCTGGCGCGCGAGGCGGGCATCCAGCGCATCGTCTACCTGTCGGTGCTCAACGGCGACCGCTTCACCGACGTCCCTCACTTCACCGTGAAGTACGCCGTGGAGCGCGCGATCGAGCAGTTCGACCTGCCCGCGACCGTGCTGCGACCGTCGTATTTCATGCAGAACGACGCCAACATCAAGGACGTCATCGCCCAGCACGGGGTTTACCCGATGGCGCTGGGCAAGGTGGGCGTTTCGATGGTCGATACCCGCGATATCGCCGACGTCGCCGCCGCGTCGTTGCTTCGCCGTAGCCGCGCATCGGGCGCCCTGCCCCGTGAAGTCATCGAGCTGGTCGGTCCCGACGCGATCACGGGCGAAGGCGCCGCGGCGATCTGGAGCGAGGCGCTGGGACGTCCCGTCGCCTACGGTGGCGACGACCTGGATGCCGCCGAAGCCAACATCGCCCGCCAGCAACCGTCGTGGGCGGCGTACGATCTGCGCCTGATGCTTGCGCGGTTCCACGCCGACGGCATGCTGGCCAAGCCGGCGGCGAACGGCATCATGACCTCGGTGCTCGGCCGCGCACCGCGCAGCTATCGCGACTTCGTCCGTGAAACGGTGGCGTCCATGACAACGACCTGACGACGGAGCTTGTCCAGGCGGCGGGCCGGGAGCGCATCGACATGTCTTCCGGCAGGTGCCTTTCCCGTCCGCCTCCCCCTAGGATGCTCCGGGAAAGGGAGAACGACGATGACGACGGAAGAATGGCTGAAGCACGGCATAAGCCTGGCCTGGTGGGTACTGCTGGCGTGGTGGATCTGGAGCGCCTGGGGTAACAAGACCGCGACCCGGGGCGAGCCATGGCTCACACGGCTGACGCTCTACTGGCTGCCTCTGGTGGTCGCTTTCGGCCTGCTCGGTCCGGGCGAGTGGTTCGGCCATACCTGGCTGCGTGAGGCGATTCTGCCGCACACCGTGCCCGTCTTCGCCGTCGCCTTCGCATTTGCCGTCTCGGGCGTGGCGCTGGCGATCTGGTCTCGCGTCATTCTGGGACGCAACTGGAGCAGCGTGGTGCAGATCAAACACGACCACGAGCTGATCGAAACCGGACCGTATCGCTACATCCGTCATCCCATCTATACCGGCATCCTGATGGCCTTCATCGGCTCGTCGATCCAGGCCGGAGACGTGCGCGTCATCCTCGCCGTAGCGATCCTGTTCGCTTCGTTCTGGCGGAAGCTGCGCATGGAGGAACGGATGCTCGGTGAGACGTTCGGCGACAGCTATGTCGCCTACAAGCGGCGCACGAAGGCCCTCATCCCCGGGCTGCTCTGATCCACGGTGGCGCGCCGCAGGACGCGCTACCCTTCGCACATGAGCCCGACCGACCATCCCTCCGGAGACGAGGTCGACGCCGTCCCCTGCTCCGCGGCGGCGCGACGCTGGACCCTGGTCGCCGCTATCGTCGGTTCGGGCATGGCCTTCGTCGACGGCACCATCGTCAACGTGGCGCTCCCTGCGATTCAGCGTGCCATGCAGGCGAACACCGCGGATGCGCAGTGGGTCATGGAAGCCTATGCGCTGCTGTTGTCGGCACTCCTGCTGGTGGGCGGCGTACTGGGCGATCGCTTCGGTCGACGCCGCGTGTTCGCGCTCGGCGCCATCGTATTCACCCTCGCCTCCGCGGCCTGCGCGGCCTCGCCGGGCATCGGCTGGCTGGTCGGGGCCCGGGCGGTGCAAGGCCTGGGCGCGGCGTTGCTGGTGCCCGGCAGCCTCTCCCTGATCACCTCGGCCTACCCGAAAAATCTGCGCGGTGCGGCGATCGGCACATGGTCGGCCTTCAGTGGCGTCACCGCCGCCATCGGTCCCGTGCTCGGCGGCTTTCTCGTCGAACACGTGTCGTGGCACTGGGCGTTTCTGATCAACCTTCCGCTGGGTATCGCGCTGGTGGCGATCTGTCACGCCCATGTGCCCGAAAGCCGTGGCGCGACGACGGGCCGGGTCGACATCGCGGGAGCGTGCCTGGCGACAGTCGGTCTCGCGGGTATCGTTTATGCGTTGATCGAAGCACAGATGGAAGGGTGGACGGCCGTCGATGTCGTGCTGGCGGCACTCACCGGCATCGCGGCGCTGATCGCCTTCGTCATCGTCGAGCGACGCGTCGCCGCGCCAATGTTGCCACTCGGCCTCTTTCGCGACCGGCGGTTCGCGGGTGCCAATATCCTGACCCTTCTGCTGTATGCCGCGCTGGGTGGCAGCATGTTCTTCGTTCCGCTGAACCTGATTCAGGTGCAGGGCTACGGGGCCACCGCCGCCGGTGCCTCCTTGCTGCCCTTCGTCGCCATCATGTTCTTGCTGTCGCGCTGGAGCGGGCGACTGGTGGACGTGGTCGGCGCGCGCCTGCCGCTGATCGTCGGTCCGACCGTGGCTGCCGCCGGCTTCGCGCTTTACACGGTTCCCGGTGTGGGCGGCTCGTACTGGACGACCTTCTTTCCGGCGGCCGTCGTGCTCGGCCTCGGCATGAGCATCACCATCGCGCCACTGACCACCACCGTGATGAACGCGCTTGCTCCCTCGCTGGCCGGCACGGCGTCCGGCATCAACAACGCCGTGTCGCGCGTAGCGGGGCTGCTCGCCATCGCCCTGTTCGGTGTCGTGCTGACGCATGGGTTCGACATGGCGCTGGAGTCGGCACGCATGCATACGCGCCTGCCCATCGAGCTCGTCGAAACGATCTTCGCGCAGAAGGCGAAACTCGCCGGCATCGAGCTGCCGCCCGGTTCGGCCGCGGCCCGCCGTATGGTGGGCGAGGCCTTCGTCGCCGGCTTTCGCCACGTCATGTGGCTGTCGGCGGCACTCGCCGTGATGGCGGCGGTCGCGGCCGCCATCACGATCCGCGACACGCCGGACAAGCGTCAGAAGCCCTTCTGAATCTGTACCCAGGCGCGGACGTCGTGCGTCTCGCCGACGATCGCGGGACGAGCGCCGATCGGGTGGGCGACGTCGGCGCTCACCGACCACTGGTTCTCGCCCTGCCAGCGCAGGCCCAGACCGGCGTCCTGCGTGTGGACGCTGTTGGTACCCGGCGCGAACGTGTCCTTGTAGATGGATACGCGACCGCCGTCGACGAAGGCCATCGCGATCCACGTACCCGGCATGCCGGGATGCAGCGTACGGCGATACTCCAGGTTGAGCATCTGACCCTGCGTGCCGGCCAGTGCGCCGGTGTCGTAGCCGCGGACGTTGTTGGCGCCACCGAGATAGAACTGCTCGGCGGTGTCGACGTTCTTGTTCGCCCACTGGCCCTGGAAGCCGACGTAGATCGCGTTGTTCTCCGACAACTGCTGCAGCCGGGCGATGGACAGCGAGTACTTCAGGTAGTGGCCCTTGGTCTGCGCGCTGATCGCGTCGACGAACTCGGCGAATGCGTCGTCGAAGCCCAGCCGGCCGTAGGTCGCGGCCAGGCTGAAGTTGGTCACGCCGTGCATGTCGCGCTGGTCGCCGGCGAGCGTCGCCGTCCAGCCGTTCGTGTGACGCCGCGTACGCACGTCGACGATGTCGATCATGTCGTTGAGGCGGCGGCGGTCGTAGCCGAGCTGACCGTACAGGTTGCCTTCCGTGGAACGGATGATGGGCTGGCTGACGAACACGCTCGCCACCTGGGCCGTGCCGTGTGCGTCGAGCACGCGCAGATCGCCCTTGAGCTTGTATTCGAGCGAGGAGACCGCCGCGCCGACCACGGTGCCCTGGCCATTGAGCAGGTAGCGGTAGCCCAGGCGTCCGTAGTTCATGTTGGAGCCGGCGCTGAGCGCCGTGGCATCGAGCACGTCGCCCTGGTGCAGCAGGCTGTTGACGCTGAACGTACCGGTCGCCCGCGCGCGGCCGGTGTATCGGTTGCCGTAGTCGTCGAGTGCGACCAGACCCGTGTAGCGCGGACGGTCATCCGCACGTACGGCCAGGTCGGAGGTGCCCGGCTCGTCGCCCGGACGCAGCACCGAGCTCTCCGTCACACCCGGAATGTCACCGAACAACAGCAGGCTGCGATCGAAACCGTGCGAGGAGATCGGCATACCGCTGCTCAGCGGATCGAGTGTCGCCTGCAACGGACCGTCGTGCGTGGTGCTGTGATTCTCCAGCGTGACCTTGCCCAGCCGTGCTTCCTGCACGGCGATGCGCACCGTGCCGCCCGACAGCGTCTGCGCCGGCACATACGCGATCGTCAGCGGGTAACCCTTGTCGCGATAGGCGGCGGTGATCTTCGCCGCCAGTTCGTTGAGCTGGGACAGCGTCAGATCGCGGCCCTCGCCCGGCGCGACCAGGGCGTGCACATCGGCCGCCGGAAGCAACGTGGCACCGGTCACCTCGATCGTCGTGACGTGGAACGGTGCGCTGTCGCCGGTGGCTTCGGCAACGACCGGGGCGACCTTCAGGCCGGTGTCGTCGCTACGCGTCGGTTGCGGCGGGGCCGGCAGCTGACGCAGCAGGTCGCCAGTCTGGGGCGCGCGCGTCTGTGCCTGCGCGCCGCCGGCCAGAGCAAGGAGGATGCACGCACCGAGAACGTGCGCGGTGCCGCGGGGGAACGAGACTGTCTTCATCGATAAGCCGTTACAAAAGGAAAAGGGAGGTCGGAGGCGGCGGAACGACGCATCAATGCATCGCATCCGCCGGCGCGCGTACGCCGCCCTCGACCACCTGCAGGGAGAGGCCCGGCACGAAGTCCGCGCGCTGCGCGTTCTTCTCCACCGGCTGACGCGTCTTCTTGTGGTTGCCGCTGTACTGACCCACGGTGACGTTGGAGGCGACACCGTAAGGCGTAGCGATCGCGTCCGGATTGAGCACCGCATCGATCTGCGTCAGCGCGGTAGCCGAGGCACCCTGCGACGAGTTCTGGTTGATGTTCGCCACCGTGTCGGCCGTCGTGTTGAACGCGTAATTGCCCGCATCCACGCCGGTCGCGCCGATATCGCTGATCGACACCGGCTTGCGCAGACCGACCGCCGGATCGGCGAAGAGCGCGCTTCCCGCGATGAAGTTCACCACGTCACCCGGCAGGATGCCGCTGGTACCGAGCAACGCGCGGTCGGTGCTGTTGCCATCGAAGTACTTGTCGGTACCGACCGCGGTGACGACGACGGAACGCTTCGTGATGCTGGCCGTGGTCTGCGGGTTGAAGGTCAGCGCGTAGTTCGATGCGTCGTCGCCGGCGATACCGCCGGTCACGTTCACCGTCTTGCCGTTGCCCGCGTTCTTGTCGACGAAGCTCCCCGAGGTCGAGAGGCCGACCTGGTCACCGGCCAGCACGCCGGTGAGCGTCCCATGCGTCACCGCGCCGGTGCCGCCGTCATAGACCTTGTCGTCGGCAGCGATGCCGGCGGTGATGCCCAGCGGCGTGACCGTCGCCACATCGCGGCCACCGACCAGCGTGTAGTTGTCGGCGAGCGTCGTGCCGTTGCCCGTCAAGGCGAGCGTGCCCAGACCGGACAGCGCACGCTGGGTCGCGACGTTCTTGCTGGCCAGCACGCCGGCGCCGGAGAGCGTCAGCGACTCACCCGCGATACCGGCGACCACGCCCTGGTTGCCGAACATCGCGGCACCGGCGATGGCCGTCGCGTCGTAGACGCGGGTACCGGCCAGATCGAGCACGACCTTGCCGATGTCGGCGGTGGTCGTGGCGTTGCTGCTCAGCGTGTAGTTGCCCGCATCGGCACCCGTCAGGGTACCGGCGACGTTCACCGTCCTGGCCGTGCCCGCGTTCTTGTCGACGAAGTCGCCGCGGGAGGCGATACCGAGATCGTCGCCGGCGAGTACACCGGTCAGCGCGCCCTGCGTCTGCGCCGTGGTGGTCCCGTCGTAGGTCTTGTCGTGAGCCCCGATCGTGCCGAGCACGGTCAAGGGCGTAATGTCGCCGGTGGTCAGCGCCGTCGCGTTATACGTGTAGTTGGCGGCATCGGTACCGGAGGCCGAGATGCCGGTGACGGTGACCGTCTTGCCGGTGCCGACGTTCTTCGTGTCATAGAGCGCGCCGGTACCGTTGAAGACCACCTGATCGCCACCGATGACGCCCGTGGACGACAGCGCGGCGGTGGCCAGCGTATTCGCGTCGTAGACCTTCGTGGAGCCCTGCGCGTCGACGGTGATCTGCCTCGGCGTGATGGTCGCCCAGTGCGAACCACCGACCAGCGTGTAGTTGGTCGACAGCGCGCTGCCGTTGCCCTGCAGGCCGAGCGTACCCAGCGACACGAGGCCCTTCCCGGTCCCGACATTCTTGTCGGCGACCGACCCCGCGCCCGAGAGCGTAAGGGTGTCGCCGTTGATGCCGTCCACCTGGAAGTCGCCGGCGAACGCGCTGGCGGCGATGGCGGTCGAGCCGTCGTAGACACGCTCGCCGTGCAGATCGATGACATACGGCGTGACCGCCGCGAGCGTCGTCGAGCTCGTATTCCAGATGTAGTTGCCCACGTCGGCGCCGCCAGCGGCGATACCGCTGGTGGTCACGGTCTTGCCGGTACGCGCGTTGGCGTCGTCAAAGCTGGCCCCGCTGCTGGAAAAGGTGACGACGTCGCTGCCGAGCACGCCACTGGCGGACAGTACGCTCGAGGCTCCCGTGTTGCCGTCGTAAACCTTGTCGCTCGCGACCGTGCTCACGATGACGCTGGCCCTGGCGATCGATGCCGTCGTCGTACTGTTGGCGGTGACGACATAGTTGTTCAGATCGTTGCCGGCCAGTACGCCCGATACGGTCACCGTCTTGTCAGCGCCAGCGTTCTTGTCCGCAAAGCTGCCGGTGGTCGAGCTGTACGACAGGCTGTCGCCGGAAATGACGCCGGTGAGCGTACCGTGCGTGGTCGCGTTCGTCGTGGTGTCGTAGGTGCGGCTGTCGGCGACGATGCTGCCCGTGATGTTCTTCGGGCTGATCCTGGCGGTGGCGGATGCCGTCGTGTTGACGATGTAGTTGACTGCGTCCGCTCCCGACGCAGCGATCCCCGTCACGGCGATCGACTTGTTCGCGCCGGCGTTCTTGTCGCTGAACAGCGCACCCGTGTAACCGAGGCTCAGATCGTCGCCGCTGAAGATGTGATCCCCCGCCAGCGACACCGACGCGGTGCGCGAGGCATCGTAGACCTTGTCGACGCCCGTTGCCGTCACGGTCAGCGCATACGGCGTGATGACGAAGCGATCCACACCACCGGCGAGCGAGTAGTTGCCCGCGCTCGCCGTATCGATGCCCGTCAGCGCGAGACTGCCCAGCCCCAGATTACCCGTGCCATCGGCCGCCCGGTTATAGGTGCCGACGTTCTTCGAGCTGGTCATGCCGGCGCCGCTGAGGCTCAGCTTCTCGCCGTTCACCCCGTTGACCACGCCGTTGGTACCGAAAAGACTCGCCGCCACCGACGTCGTCTGGTCGTAGGCACGCGTGCCCGTCAGGCTGATGATGTAAGGCGTGACGTTCGCATGCGTCGTGGCCGCCGTATTGCTGAGCGTGTAGTTGGCCGCGTCGGCGCCGCTTGCGGTGATGCCGGTGAGCGACACCAGCTTGCCGTCGCCCACGTCCCTGGTATCGAAGGTATTCGTCGACGCGCTGAACGTCACCTTGTCGCCCGATGCCAGGCCCGTGCTGCCCAGCGTGGCGCCCGACGCGGTAGTGCCGTCATAGACCTTGTTCACGCCGGTGGCGGCCACTGCTATCGCCTTCGCCGTGATGTCGGCGCGGACGTCCGTGGGCTGGACGATCGTGTAGTTGTTCTTGTCGGCGCCGTCGATGCCGATGGCCGTGGTCACGACCTTGTTGGTGCCGACGTTCTTCGTATCGAACTTACCGAGCGCCGTGTTGGTCATCGTGACGACATCGGCACCCAGCACGCCTTCCAGGACGGAGCCGTGCAGCGCCGCATCGGTGGTGCCGTCATAGATCCTGCTGTCCGCGAACGTACCGGTAACTCTCAGTGTCGCCTTGTTGACGATGTAGTTATACGTGCCGCCGGTCAGCGTGTAGTTCGATGCCAGATAGGCGCCATTGTTGCCGAGCGTGAGGCCACTCGCATCGAAGCCGGCGCCGTTCTTGTAGGTGCCCACGTTCTTGCTGCTCAGAGTACCTGCGCCACCCAACACCAGCGATTCGCCGGAGACGAGGTTGCCGAGGCTCAGCGTACCGGCTGACGCGGCCGTCGTGGTGTCATAGGTCCGCGAACCGGACAGGTTCAGCACGCGCGGAGTGATGTTGGCCGTGGCCGTCGCGCTGCTGTTGCTCAGCGTGTAGTTGCCGGCGTCTCCGCCGCCCTTGGTGATGCCGTTGACCGTGACGGTACGGCCGTCCTGGACATCCTTGCCGTCGAAGTTGCTCGAGGTGCTGGCGAACGTGACCGTGTCGCCCACGACCACCCCGGCGGACGTCAGCGCCGTGGTCGCCGCCGTCGTACCGTCGTACTGCTTGTTCTGCGCGGTGGCCGTGGCGGTGATGGCCTTCGCCGAGATCGTCGCCGAGATATCCGTCGGTTGAATCACGACGTAGTTGGTCGCGTCGTTGCCGGTTACCTGCATGGACGTCGTGACGCCACGCGTGCCGACATTCTTGCTGGCGAACGTACCGGTGGCCGTGGTCGCCCCATCGAGTGTCACGGCATCGCTGCCGAGCACACCCTGGAGCGTCGCACCGCTCAACTGCGCGACGGTGTTGCCGTCGTAGACCTTGTCCGCGGCCGTCGTGTTGATCACGGTAAGCGACGCGGGCGTAATGGTCACCCAGTCGATACCGCCGGCGAGCGTGTAATTGCCGGCCGTGCTGCCGCCGCTGGCACCCAGGGTCAGTGTGCCGAAGTCCGCGAAGGCACGCTTCGAGCCGACATTTTTGGTCACCAGGTTACCGGAGCCGGTCAGCGTCAGCTTCTCGCCGTTGACACCGGCGACCGTGCCGCCGGAGGTGAACAGGGAAGCGTCCGCGCCGACGGTGGCGTCGTAGACCCGCGTGCTCATCAGGTTGATGATGAACGGCGTGATGGTGCCGAGCGTGCCGGTGGCCGCGGTCGGCAGCGAGTAGTTTGCGAGATTGGTACCGCTATCGGCGACGAAGTCGGAAACCGACAACGTGGATTTCAGACCGATGTGGCTGCCAGCGTTCACCGTGACGTAATTCGCGGTGGATGACTGCGGGATGGTGGCGCCCTGGCCGGTGACGAAGCCGTCGAGCGTGTAATCGCTCGCCAGCAGGGTCACGGAGTCCGATCCATCGTACGGCTTGGTCGGATTGCCGGTGATGGACGCCGTCACGGCGCGCCTGGCGATATCGGCGGTGAGACCGGCGAACTGGTCGATACGGTAGTTCGACGCACGACTGCCGCTCAGGCCGAGGCCCGTCACGGTCACCGCCTGACCGGTGATCGCGTTCGCGGAGCGAACGGTGCCGGTGGCAACGGTGGCGTCGAGCGCGACATTGCCCTGATCGCTGGAGAACACGCCGCCGAGGACGGCGCCGCTCGAGTTCAGGCCGATCGTGGTGTTGCCGTCGTAGGTCTTGTTGATCGCCGTGATGCCGGTGAGCGTCAGGGTGTACGGATTGATCGTTGCGGTCAGGCCCGTGAGGGGCTGCAGCGCGTAGTTACCGGCGTCGCTGCCCGAGATTGAGAAGCCGAGCGGCGTCACGGCCTTGCCGGTACCCGCGTCCGCGGTGGCGAAGGTGCCGGTCGTTCCGCGAGTCAGCGTGACCGTACCGTTCCTCGCGTCGTCGGCGACCAGGCCGACAAGCGATGCGCCAGCGCTGTTGAGCGTGGCGGCGGTCGTCGTGTCGTAGGTCTTGTTCACCGCCGACACGCCGAGGATGTACAGCGGCGCCGCCGTGATCGAACCCGGACCGGTAGCGGTCAGATCGAGCGTGTAGTTGGACAGGTCGGTGCCGCTGTTGGCCAGGTACGACGTGGTCGCCATCTGGGCCGTGATGGTCTTGCCGGTGCCGACGTTGCGGTTTTCGAAGTCGACGAACTTCGAAGGAACGATCTGCGCGCCCTCGCCGTTGGCGAAACCGGAGATCGCGTAGTCGTCCGCCGTGAGCGAGATGTACGTGGTGCCGTTGTACACCTTCGTCGGCGTATTGATGATCGCAGCGGTCAGCAATGCCGGCGTGATCTCGCCCGTGCCGTAGGCGGCGGTGGGCAGCGGCGTGTAGTTGGAAAGGTCGGTGCCACCGTAGGGCGTGTAGTCGGCGTCGGTGAGCGAGACGCTGACCGGCTGCCTGCCGACGTTCTTGCTCGCGTATGTGCCCGTGGTCTTGGTGATGTAGACACCCTCGCCCGGCGCGAATGCCTTGGCAGGGTCGTTGACGGTGATCGTGTAGTCGCCGCCGCTGGTAGGGCTGCCCGCGATGAGCGTCGCCAGCAGGCTGCCGTCGTAGGCACGGGTCGGGTTGCCGCTGATCACCACCGACAGCGCGCCGAGGTCGCGCTGGGTGATCGTGCCGTAGCCACTGATGCTGGTGGGCAGGACGTAGTTGGAGAGCAGCGTGCTCCCGGTCGCTACGAAGTTGTTCGTGCCGACGGCCGCGGTGACGTCGCGCGTGCCCACGTCCTTGTCGCTATACGTACCGACGGTCTGATTGACCGTGGCGCCCTCGCCGGCGATGAAACCGTACACCTGATAGTTGCTGGCGTTGAGCGTGGCGGCGGTCGTACCGTCGTACTGACGCGACGGGTTGCCGACGATGGTCCAGGTGAGCGGCGCCTTGGCGATCGTGCCCGCACCCACGATGTCGCTGGTGAAGCTGTAGTTCGACAGTGACGCGCCGTTGCCCAGCGTGAAGTCGGAACCTTCCAGGTGCGCCGTGACGGTACGCGAGCCCGCGTTGGCACTGTCGTAGGAAGCGGACGAAGCCTGCTTCACCGTCGCCGTTTCGCCGCCCTGCAGGCCGACGATCTGCACGTTGCCTTCCGCCAGGTTGGCCGTCGTGGTGCCGTTGTAGAGGCGTGTCGGGTTGCCGATGATGCTCAGGTCGAGGTGGCGCTGGGCGATATTGGCGGACAGGCCGGTCGGCTGGGTCAGTGTGTAGTTGCCCAGACCGTTGCCCGCCAGCGAAAAGCCGCTCGCCGACACAGCGATGCCCGTGCCGACATTCTTGCTGGCGAAGGTGCCCGTGCCGCCCGTGGTCACCAGCGAGACCGTGGCCGCGTCGGAACCGACGACGCCGACCAGCTGGGGATTCTGCAACAGCAGAGCCGCCGCGGTGGTGGCGTCGTAGTCCTTGCTCACGGCGGACACGCCATTGATGGTCAACGCCCTGGGCGTGATCGACGCGGTGATGTCCGACTGCAGTACCAGGTCGTAATTGGACGCCTTGCTGCCGACCAGTTGGAAGCCGGTGGCGGTGACCGACTTGCCGTTGCCGGCATTGGCGTTCGCGAACAGGCCGGCGCCGGCGCTCGTGTCGAGCGTCGCGTCCGCCGCGTCGCCCGAGATCACGCCGAAGATGGAGGCGCGCGACTTATCCAGTGTGTCGACCGCGCTGCCGTCGTAGATCTTGTCGGTACCGATCAGGCCCGAGAGCTGAACCTTGGCCTTGTTGATGGTGCCCATGCCCGTGGCGACCGTCGGCAACGCGTAGTTGGCCAGGTTGGTACCGTTGGCGGCGACGAAGTTCGATGCCACGAAGTTGGCGGTGATGTTGACCGCACCCGCACTGGCCGAATCGTAGAGCACGCTGTTCGGCTGGCTGAACGTGATGCTCTCACCCGACACCAGGCCACTGGTCAGGTAGTTGGACGACGTCAGCGTCGCCGTCTGCGTCCCGTTGTACGTCTTGGTCGGGTTGTTGACGATTGCGATGCCGAGCTGCTTCGGATCGATCAGGCCGATGCTGGCCGTCTGGCCCGTCCCGGTGACGGTATAGCCGTAGACGGGGATCGCGCCGGTCGCGTCGGCGAACGTATAAGCTGACGTCGCGGAGGGCGCGGTGACGACGATGCCGCTCGCGGCGTCCTTACTCGCATACGTACCGGCCACAGCGCGCATCGTGTTGCCGTCGACGAGGCCGGTCCGGGTGAAGTTGGCGTCGGTCAGACTGGCGGCCGTGGTGCCGTCGTACGCTTTCTCGACCGTACCGGTCAGCGCCGTGATCGCGACCGTCGGCGCGAGCTGGTAGAGGAAACCGTTGCCGGTGCCCTGAGGCGTCGCGCCCGCCCCGGCGTTGTACTGGATGAACTGCGGGGTGAGGCCGCCGCGCGTGTCGCTCGTCGGGCTGGCTGAATACACCAGCCACTTGCCGGAAGCGGACGACAACGCACTGGCACCCGCGTTGTTGATGAACTGGTTGGCCGCGGTCAGCGTGACGCCGGTGCCGCCTGCGATCGTGCCCGCCGTGCCCAGCGTGATGTTGCCGTTGCCACCGTTGCCGTTGGCCTTGATCACGACGCCACCCGCGCCGGTGATCGCGCTGTTGACGTTGACCGCCCGGTAGGCATCGAGGGTGAGCGTGGCGCTGGCGTTGGTCCAGGCGATCGGCGCGTTCACGGTGATGTCGCCCGAGCCGGAGGCGTTCGTCACGCCCTGGCCGCTGGCGCCGGTGGCTGTCGTCTGCTCGGTGACGCTGGTGCCGCCGTTGAGCGTGGTGGAGATCGTATTCGCGGCGGTCGCGTCGATGGTCAGGTCATAGGGATCGACCAGCCACGTGCCCGACTTGCCCTTCGGCGCACTGGCGGTGATGGCCGCCGCACCGATGTGCGCATAAGCGCCCGAGGTCTCGATCGTGCCGCCATCGCCACCGTTCGGCGCGCTGGCGTCGAGCGTGCCTTCCACGTTGACGTGGCCGGCTTTCATGCCGCCCAGCAGGACGATCTGGCCGTTGTGGTTTTCGACCGTCTGCGCGCGTACGACGCCCGTGTTGTTCACGGTGCTGGCCAGCAGCGAGTCCGCCGCGCCCGCCGTCATGAAGACGCGACCGCCGTCGGCCTGCACCAGCTGACGGTTCTCGACCAGGTTGTCGAGCGTGCTGCGATCCACCTGCAGATGCATCAGGCGGCTGCCATCGAAGGTCAGCGTGATGGCGCTGCCGCCGCCCATCGCCACCGTACCCAGCTGAGCCGAGACCGTGCCCTGGTTGGATACGCTGTTGCCGAGCAGCGCGATGTAACCACCGCTGGCGGCGCGCAGGCTGCCCTTGTTGACGACGCTGCCCTTACCGTTGCCGCTGAAGGTGCGGGTGCCGGACGCGAGTGAGTCATCGGAGGTGTCCAGCGTGGACGCCACCAGGCCGCCCACGTTGACCTGCGCCCCTTCGCCGAACAACACACCGTTCGGATTGATCAACCAGACCTGCCCGTTGGCATTGAGGTGACCGTAGATATCCGACGCCTTGTTACCGAGGATCCGGTTCACGGCGATGGCGTCGCTGCCCGGCTGGACGAAGTTGACCGTTTCGTTGGCGCCGATATCGAAGGTCTGCCAGTTCAGCGAAAGGCGCTGGGTGGTCTGGTTGATCGTCGTTGTCGTGCCGTCCTGATGAATCGTGCCGATGCCGGCCGACACCTGTCCGCCCGTCTGCCCCGCCTGCGCGGCGCCGGTGGCGCTCAGTGCGAGCGACACCGCCACGGCGATGGTCGCGAGGCGCGGTGCGCGCGAAAGGCTGCCGCCTGCGACGGCGGGGCGGCTGTTGCGGGCGAGTTCGCTGGCGGCGACCCACTGGCAGGTGGCGACGTTCCAGCACAGACGATAGATACGGTTCATTCGGGCGGTCTTCCTTAGAGCGCATGCAAACGCAGGGGCGCACCCGGCATCGGAACCGAGTGGAAAAGACAGCTATCGGGAAGCCCCCCTGAGGACTTGGCGCGGCCACGACGTACGTGGCCTGCGCTTTTTCGGCATATTAAACGAGGCGATGCCGCCTTGTCTCGGACGGGTTGTGAAATGCCGACTTAGTGCCCGTTTCGTCCGGGTAGAATATCGTTATTCGTGACGAGGGACACACAAAAGTCCACGAATGCCCTGACCTTTGGCGGTGCGTGTCGGCGCGAGGGGTAGAAGGCATAGAGAGGGAAGGTTTCGCCGTTCCACTCGGGAAACAGTTCGACGAGCCGGCCGTCGGCCAGAGCGCTCTGGACACTGGCGGCGAGTACCTGCGCCACACCCGCGCCGGCCAGGCACACGGCGTACATCGTTCCCGAGTCGTTGACCAGCAAAGGACCGGTCGTCTGCACGGGCACCACCTTGCCGCGCCGATGAAACTCCCACTCGAACGGGCGCCGGGTGACCGGATCTCGGAACTGGATGCAGCGGTGTGCCGCGAGCTCGGACGGGTTCGACGGCCGACCGTGCTTTTTGAGGTAGGACGGCGCGGCAACGGTCAGCACACGGGTATCGAGCAGTTTGCGCGCCACGAGTGAAGACGAGGGTGGTTCGCAGAAGCGTACGGAGACGTCGATGCCCTCGCCAATCAGGTCGCCAAGGTCGTCGCGCGTCACGATCTCAACCTCGAGACCGGGGTAGCGCGAAAGGAAGGCCTCCAGTCGCGGTGCCACGATCTGCCAGGAAAACATCGGATCGAGACTGACCCGAAGGCGTCCACGTACGGCCTGTGCATCGCCGGCGGCCGACCATGCCGCATCCTCGATCCCCGACAGCAGGGGGCTTACGCGGTCGTAGAGACGCTCGCCTTCGTCGGTCAGGCTCACCGAGCGTGTCGTCCGGTGCAGGAGGCGTACGCCCAGGCGCGTCTCGAGCCGGCCGATGGCGCGGCTGACGCCCGAAGGCGACAGCCCGAGCGCCTCGGCGGCGCGGGCGAAATTGCCGGTCTCCACGACCGAGACCAGCACGGAAAGGTTGCCGAGAAATCGGCCATCGGTGGACATGGGGGGCACCTTGCGGGTGAACGCACGGTCGGAGGATGCCACGTTCACTCATGACATAACATCATGAAAGAACTGCACACAGGTCGCTTCAGTCACGACTGGCCACTCACTAATCTTCTCCCGGTCCCCTACGCCCCAGGAAAAAGATCATGTACGCCATCACCGGAATCACGGGCCAGGTCGGCAGCGCGCTGGCCGATGCCTTGTTCGCCGCAGGGAGGCCGGTCCGCGCCGTCGTGCGCGATGCGAGCAAGGCGGAGCCCTTCGTCGCGCGCGGCGCGGAAGTCGCGGTCGCCGAGCTTCATGACACGGCCGCGTTGACGCGCGCCTTCAGCGGTGCCGAAGCCGTGTTCATCCTGCTCCCGCCGGTCTTCGATCCCGCGCCCGATTTTCTGACGGCCGAGGATCCGGCCATCGCGTCCATCCATGACGCGCTGCTGGCCGCCCGGCCGAAACAGGTGGTCGCACTGTCGACCATCGGTGCCGACGCGACGCAGGAGAACCTGCTGTCGCGGCTCACCCGCATGGAACGGGTGCTCGGCGGCCTGCCCGTTCCCGTCACCTTCCTGCGGGCGGGGTGGTTTCTCGAGAACGCGCGGTGGGATGTGGCCTCGGCCCGCGATGACGGCGTCATCGACAGTTTCCTGGCACCTCTGGACCGGAAGATCGCGATGGTTGCTACCAGGGATGTGGGCCAGCTGGCAGCGTCCCTGCTCGACGAACGTTGCGAAGGCCATCGCGTGGTGGAGCTGGAAGGAGCCGGGCGTGTCAGCCCGAACGATATCGCCGCGGCATTCTCCAGGGCCCTCGGACGTGACGTGCGTGCGCGTCTGGTGCCACGCGCCACGTGGGCCGCGCGATTCACCGCCGACGGCATGAGCAACCCAACGCCGCGGATGCGGATGATCGACGGGTTCAACGAGGGCTGGATCGATTTCGGCGCCGACGCGATCAAGGGGACCACCAGCCTCGACGTCGTCATGGCCGGACTGTTGTCGAAGCCGGTCGGCTGAGTGCCTAGAACCAGAGACGAACGCCGGCCACCCAGCGGCGGTCGGTGATGCGTTGACCGCGGCCCGAGGCCAGATCCGCCGTGCCGCCGGTCAGGTGCTCCCAGGCGACACCCACATACGGGGCGACGGACCGGCGGATTTCATAGCGCAGACGCAGGCCGCCGTCGACGCTGGAGATGCCGGATCGAATGCCACGGGCGATGTCGTTCTTGCCGTAAGCGTTGAGCTCGATTTCCGGCTGGAGGATCAATCGCTGCGTAAGCAGCAGTTCGTACTCCACGCGAACCCGTGCAGCCGTACGCCCGCCCTGGCCCGCGTACGCGGTGGCCTCGACCTCGAACCAGTACGGCGCGAGGCCCTGCACGCCGAACGCCGCCCAGTTCCGTTTCGGGCCGGCGCCGATGTCACGCCGCACGCCAAGCTGCGTATCCCAGAACGTCGCCACGGCGTGGCTCCAGAGCACTTCCACATCACCGTCCTGCGGACGGCCGTCGCTTCGATCGCCCTCGCTCCGAACCCAGAGCTTGTCGCGATCGTTGCCGTACCAGCCCTCCGCCTCCCACGATTGCCCATGACCACCCTGCCCCGCATAAGCCTCGAGGTTGTCGATCAGCAACATACCCGTGGATGACGTGTCGTCCATGTCCATCATGTGCATGTCGTGCGCCGACATCGGGGCCACGCCGTCGGACCAGTCGCCACTGCGCGCATCGGCCGGCGCCTTGCCGCCCTGCATGGGGCCCATTTCCATCCCCGCGTTATTGCTCGTGTGGCCCATGCCCGCCATGCCGCTCATGTCGTGACCGGCGTGGTCCGGCGAGTCATGCGGGTCCGCAGGCGATGCCGCGGGTGCGGACGCGGCCGGCGGCGGATCGTCATGCATCGTCGAATGATCCATGCCCTGCATGCCCTGCATGCCCTGCATGTCTTGCATGTCCTTCATGGACTGGGCCGCGACGATACCCGGCATCATCGCCAGCGCGACCAGCGCGGCACGCCACGTCATGACACCACCACTTCGCGGAACATGCCCGCTTCCATGTGATAGAGCATGTGACAGTGAAACGCCCAGCGTCCGGGATTGTCCGCCGTCACCGCATAACTCACCTGCTGCGCGGGCTGGATGTTGACGGTGTGTTTGCGTACCTGAAACGCGCCGTCGGGAGATTCGATCTCGCTCCACATGCCGTGCAGATGAATGGGGTGATTCATCATGGTGTCGTTGACCAGCGTCACGCGAAGACGCTCGCCCGAGCGGAAATGCACCGGCTTCGCCTCGGAATATTTCAGGCCATCGAACGACCACATGAAGCGTTCCATGTTGCCGGTAAGGTGAAGTTCGATCGTACGCGAGGGCTCGCGCGTATCGAGTGCGCCGCCGAGGGTATGCAGGTCCGCATAGGTCAGGACGCGATGCGCACGATCGCGCAGGCCGACGCCCGGGTCGTCCAGGTTGGTGCGCGGCATGTCCACGCGCATGTCCACGCCGGCTCCATACTCGGAACGCGCGTGGCGAGCCATGACCATGCCGCTGTCATCGGCGGCGTCATCCGCCATCGAACCCATCATGTCGCGCATGGCCAGCCGTGGGCGCGGATCGAGCGGCGGTAGGGGGGCGGCCATACCCTCTCGCGGCGCAAGCGTGGCGCGCGCGTAGCCTGAGCGATCGATGGACTGAGCGAAGATCGTGTAGGCGCGATCGTCGCCCGGTTCCACGATGACGTCGTATGTCTCGGCCGCCGAGAGTCGCAATTCATCCACCAGCACGGGCTCGACGTCCTGACCATCGGCTGCGATCACACGCAGGCGCAGCCCCGGAATACGCAGGTCGAAAATCGAATTGGACGAACCGTTGATGAGCCGGAGGCGCACGCGCTCGCCGGGCCGGAACAGACCTGTCCAGTTGGCCGCCGGGGTCGCTCCATTCACCAGGTACGTGTAGGTCGCGCCGGATACGTCGGCAAGGTCACTCATATTCATGCGCATGCGATTCCACATGCTGCGTATCGACGCGGCCTCGCCCAGGCCTTTGGCGCGTGCATCCCGGAGGAAATCGGATAGCGACGGCTGTCCGTAGTTGTAGACGTCGCTTCGGGTCCGCAGCTTTGCATAGACGCGTTCGGGATCTTCGTCGGTCCAGTCGCTGATCAGGAGAACATAGTCCCGATCGGCGACATGACGCTCACCCTCTTTCGGCTCGATGACGATCGCGCCATACAGGCCGCTTTGTTCCTGAAATCGACTGTGCGCGTGGTACCAGTACGTACCCGACTGCCGGATCGGAAAGCGATAGGTGAAGCCGGATCCCGCCGGGATACCGTCGAAACTGATGCCGGGCACGCCGTCCTGATCGGCGGGCACGATCAAGCCGTGCCAGTGGATCGATGACGTCGTGTCGAGATGGTTTTTCACGTGCAGGCTGACGGTCTCGCCCTCCTTCCAGCGCAAAGTTGGACCCGGAACGCCGCCGTTGACCGTTACCGCACGGCGCGCCCGGCCCGTGAAGTCCACGGAAGCTTCGCGAATCTCCAGGTCCATGGCGTTGCCGGCCAATGACGACGCCGGCGACATCGGATCCGTGGCCCAGGCTGGCCGTATCAATCCCAACCCGAGACCGACGCCCGCCGTGGTCAGCCCCTGCACAAACCGGCGGCGCGGCAGAAGGATCGAAGGGACGTCGGAACGGCGCATGTCGGTGGGCTTTTTGGCGGTCGAAACCGCAGCCTAGCGATGGCACGACCTGATCGACAACTCTGGACGTGGCTCCTGGCGGTTCCAACCTCAGCGATAAGCCACATTGACGGTGATGTGAGCATTGGCGACACCGGGAGCGATGTCCGCCCCCGTCGTCCGGTATCGCGCCCGAAACCCCAGCTGCTGCCCTTCCGTGCGCGCAGGCAGGACCATTGGCGTCGGGCTGTTGGGGAGCGCCTGGGCGTCGGGGTCGTCGCTGCGTAGCTCGATGGCGACGCCTGTCGCCGCCCCCGGGCCGCTCAGCTTGAACAGCGACGCCTCGTCGGCGTCGGGCGTTCCGGTAAAGCTCATCAGCATCTGCGTGGCGTTCGTGCATCCTGTGACGACCAGCGACTGTGTCGCCCAGTGACTACTGCCCGCCAGCTTGAGATCGCGTCCGTCGACATTACCGAGTGCGAAGACGAGGTGCCTCAAGGCGAAGGCGCAGGTCGGTCGTTGTGGCTCGATACGCGCGTCCATCAGGTCGACCCAGACCTGAGACTGGTCGTCGTACCCGGCACGTGCCAGCGTCCCGGTCGACAGGTTACCGCCCGTGGTGACCTCGCCCGTCTTGATCAGCTGAACGCGGAAGTGAGCGTTCGACAGCTGACCCTTGAAGGTCCAGGGGATGAATTCGCGCTCCGGAAGGACACGCTCACCGTAGCTGCTGTTGAAGAAATAAACCCGGATGCCGACACCGGGCACGTTGGTTTCATAGATGTTGTCACCCAGGGCACTGGGTGAGCCGAACAAGGCCAGGCTGCCCGTACGCGTCGGCTTGATGCATTTGAACTGGGGTGCGTTCCACGCGGCTGTGCTCTTCTCCGCGAGCACCGTACCGCGCGCGGTCCCGGCCGGCACGGATACCGTCCCGAAGGAAAGGGCCTGACCGACACCCTGCGATGGATGCGTTATGCAACGTGCCGATGCCATCCCGGGTATGGCGGACGCGGCGACGGCCATGACGACGGCGAGAAAGGAGGCGCGGCAGGGGCAGGAGCACATGATCGGACTCGCTCGGAAAGGGGCCCGGCCACTCTGCCTGTCAGTCCGACGCGACCCCATACGGCGATTCTGAAAATGGGATGTCGGCGCCCTGCCCGCTCCACGGCGCATTCACCGCACGTCATCAATGATCGCGGGATGAGCCTGCACGAGTACAAGCGCAAGCGAAACTTCGGACGTACGCGCGAGCCGGCCCCCGAAGGCTCCGCTCGCGCCGGACGTGCCATCTTCGTCGTCCAGCTGCACCATGCTTCACGTCGTCACTTCGATTTTCGTCTGCAGGTAGGCGATACGCTGCGCAGCTGGGCCGTGCCCAAGGGCCCGAGTTATGACCCGAAGGTGAAGCGCCTCGCCGTGGAGGTGGAGGATCACCCGGTGTCTTACGCGGACTTCGAAGGCGATATCGCCGAAGGCTATGGCAAGGGTCATGTCGATCTTTTTGACCGCGGCGTGTGGGCAACCCGTGGCGACGCCGAGGCTCAGCTGCACAAGGGACATCTGGTGTTCGAGTTGTTCGGCGAACGGCTCAAGGGAACGTGGCACCTGGTACGCAGCGGCAGAAAAGAACGCCAGCCCGCATGGTTCCTCATCAAGGCCGACGACGCGTATGCCGGCGATGTCGAAGCCGACGACCTGCTCGATGCGACGATGCGCGAAAGCACGCGTCGTGCCGCGAAGACCCCGGCGAAGCGCAGTGCGGCCGCCCGGTCCACGGCTCGCGACAAGGTCGTCCCGAAGGTCCGCAAGGTGTCCACGGCCGTGCTGACGAAGGCGGCGGTGGCGCTCGACGGCTCACGCAAGGCAAAGGCGTCCGGCGACTTCTTCGCTCCTCAGCTTGCGCGTCTGCGCGAGGTGCCACCGCAGGGCGACGCGTGGCTGCACGAGGTCAAGTGGGACGGCTATCGCATCGTTGCGACACTGCTCAAGGGGAAGGCAAGGCTGTGGTCGCGTAACGGGTTGCCATGGAACGAGCGCCTGCCCGAGATCGTGCAGGCGCTGGAAGCGCTCGGCCTGGACAGCGCGCGCCTCGATGGCGAACTCATCGCACTGGATGGCGAAGGCCGCAGTGACTTCAACGCGCTGCAGCGCACGCTGTCCGGTGAGGCGCAGGCGCCGCTGGTCTACATGCTGTTCGACCTCCCCTTTATTCAGGGACACGACCTGAGTCGCGTGCCGTTGATCGAGCGTAAGGCACTCCTTCAGCGCCTGCTCGCTCATGCACCCGCCCACCTTGGTTTCAGCTCGCATACCGTGGCGCATGGCGACGATGTCTTCGCCATGGCGATGGAGCAGAAGCTCGAAGGCATCATCGCCAAACGTGTCGACGGCGGTTACCACGGCGGGCGCGGCGACGACTGGCAGAAGATCAAACGGCTGGAGAGCGACGAGTTCGCCGTCGTCGGATACACGCCAGCGAAAGGCTCGCGACTTGCGTTCGGATCGTTGCTGCTCGCGCGACCGAACGGGAAGGGAGGCTGGACCTACGCAGGGCGCGTCGGCACGGGTTTTACCGATGCGATGCTGCGCGACCTGGGCGACACACTGGCCAGAGGCGGCACGAAAAAACCCGGGGTACGCATCGAGAACATCGACCCGATGCTGCGTGGCGCGTTATGGGTCCAGCCCACTGTCGTCGCCGAAGTCTATTTCCGCGGCATCGGCAACAAGACACTTCTGCGTCAGCCGAGCCTCAAGGCCCTGCGCGTCGACAAGTCCGTCGAGGATCTGGGCGACAGCGATCGCGCGTCGTCGGAAAAACGCAGTGCCGACAAGACGACGAAGCGAACCGGGAAGAAGGCGGCGTCGAAACCCGATCCCGCCAGGACGATTACCATCACCCATCCGGACCGTCTCGTCTTTCCCGCTGACAAGATCAGCAAGCAGGACGTCGTCGACTACTACAAGCACGTCATGCCATGGCTGCTGCCCGGCATCCATGACCGCCCGACCTCGACCATCCGCTGTCCCGGTGGCATCGACTCGCCGTGCTTCTTTCAGAAACACATGGTGGCGGGCCTTGAGCACACGGGTCAGGCGAAGCTCAAGGAGGAGACGGGTGCGCAGGCGGTCTATCTGTATCCACGTGACGAGACGGGCGTCATGGAACTGCTGCAGTTCGGCGCCGTGGAGTTTCACCCCTGGGGCTCGCACGTCGACAGTCCCGATGTGGCGGATCGCGTCGTGTTCGACCTTGACCCGGGTGACGACGTCGCGTGGTCGCGCGTCGTGGCCGCGGCACGGATGACGCGCGGTTTCCTTGCCGACCTCGGACTGGTGTCGTTCGTTCGCACCACAGGAGGCAAGGGCCTTCACGTCGTCGTTCCGCTGAACCCCGGCGTCGCCTGGAAAGAAGTGAAGGCTTTTGCCCGCGGGTTTGCCGAAGCGCTCGCCGCGTTGCATCCGCTGGAGTTCGTCGCCACCGCGACCAAGCGATTCCGGCAAGGCAGGATCTATGTCGATTATCTGCGCAACGGGCGCGGCGCCACCGCCGTGGCGTCGTACTCGCTACGATCTCGGGTCGGCGCTCCCGTGGCGGTTCCGCTGCGCTGGGAGGAGCTTGGCAAGGTGCGCTCAGGCGCGGCGTTCGACATCCGGTCCACACCTAAGCGGCTGGCCCGACTGAAGAAAGACCCCTGGGAGGGAATCGACAGCGTGAAACAGAGCCTGGATTCGGTCACCCGCAAGCTGACGGGTCAATGAGCGCGCCGACCCTGTAAACTGCGCCATCTCCACCAAGCCGGCCCTTCATGCTCGCCTCGCTTCCCGCCTTCCTGCGCATACCCCTCGCCTGCGTGCTGCTGCTCGCCAACACGGTGCTGCATGTGACGCCGTTGTTCCTGCTGACGCTGGTGCGCCTGATCCTGCCCTTGCAGGTCCTGCGCCGGGGCGTTTCGAGAATGCTGGTGTGGATCGCCGAGAGCTGGCTTGGCTTCAATGGCTGGATGTTCGGCGTATTCACTCGCACGCGCTGGCTGGTCGAGGGCGACCAGGACGTCAGTCCACGTGAGAATTACCTGGTCGTGTGCAATCACCAGAGCTGGGTCGATATTCCGGCGCTGCAGAAAGTGTTCAACCGCCGCATTCCGTTCATGCGTTTCTTCCTGAAGAGCCAGCTGATCTGGGTGCCGCTGCTCGGACCCGCCTGGTGGGCGCTCGACTTCCCGTTCATGAAGCGTCATTCACGCCAGGAACTCGAGGCCAGGCCGGAGCTGCGCGGCAAGGATCGCGAGGCGACGCGTCGCGCGTGCGAAAAGTTCCGTCACCTGCCGGTGGCCATCATGAACTTCACCGAAGGCACGCGATTCACGCCGGCGAAGCACGACGCGCAGGGTTCGCCGTACAAGCATCTGCTGCGTCCCAAGGCGGGTGGCGTCGCGTTCGTCATCGACGCGATGGGCGATGCGATACGCCAGATTCTCGATGTGACCATCGTTTACCCCGATGGTCCGACCTCGATGATGGACATGATCGCGGGACGCATCCGCGAGATTCGCATCCACATCCGTCGCATCCCCATCCCGTCCGCCATGCGCGGCGATTACGAAGGCGATGCCGTGTTCCGCGAGCGCTTTCAGACATGGGTCAACGAGCTCTGGGCGGAGAAAGACGCGCGCATCGCATCGATGCTGACGCGGCAGGTGTAACGGCCCCGCGGCAAGTGGCGACGGAAATGCGGCGTCAGTGAGCCGTCTCTTTCGCCAGGCGCTCTTCCAGTTTCCGCCTGCCTGCATCGGCGTAGGTCGCGCAGGTCTTGCCCTCGGCCTGTTCCGGGTGCGGCGCGAGCAGCACATCGCACGGTTGTAACGCCCCGAGGCGCTTGATGGATTGCCGGTAAGCCGTGACATACGCGGGATGATCCGCAAAGCGATAGCCGTCCGCGGCGAAGGCGCCGAGACTATCCGCGAACACGATCTGCTTGCACGCCGCGCCCTCGCACGATTGCCATGTCCACGCCGTGCCTCCCGGCGTGTGTCCCGGCGTGAGGTGCGCCGTCAGCGTGAGTGAGCCAACGCGGACGACGCTGCCTTCCACGATGTCTCCCTTCGCTTTTACCGCGGGATACAACGGTGCTTCCCCATGCTGCGGATCGTCCACGTCGTTGCCGCCAAGAGCAAGCTCCTTCGCGGCCGCCGCCGTGGCTCGCACCGGTGCGCCGGTATCGCGCGCCAGCCTGGCGATACCGCCCGCGTGATCGGCATGCGCATGCGAGTTGAGGATCAGCTTGATGTCCTCGATGCGGAAGCCGAGCTTGCGGATATTGGCTTCAACCAGGGTCGCATTCTCCGGCAGCGTCGCATCGATCAGCACATGACCCTGCGGTGAGGTGATCAGGATCGAGGACAGTCCCCTGGTGCCGACGAAGTACGTGTTGCCATAGATGACATGCGGCGCGACCGGCTCGGTCCACGCCGGGTTCATGGCCGCGGAGGCGGGCAGGGCGATACAGGCGGCGAGGGCGGACAGGGTGCGGCGCATGGTGTGATTCCCTGGGACTGGAGATCCGCAGGATAGGGCGCCGCGCGGGACCGTGGAGGGGCGGGATTCTGTCGCGGCGATGGCACGGAATGCGCGGTGCCGCGGCTTACCGGTCCCTGGCTTTAGGCCTTCGCTGACGCGCCCGCCAGAACAGAAACCCCGTCACCAGCAGAAACATCGGCAGCAGGCCGGTGAAACAGGCAACGACGCGCCAGAGCCAGCCACCCACGGCGGCGGAATGGATCGGGAACAACGCGTTGGCCAGGCGGCCGCCTGGCCCCAGCTTCGTCGCATCGTCACCGCCCAGCACGGTCGCCGTCGCGGGGTCGATCCACAGCGAGCTGCGGCCGGCGCGATTCCATTCCCCGGGACGGCGGATACGGGCCACCACGGTACCGCTTTCCTTCGACGGCAGGATCAGGCGGGTGATCACGGCATCCGGCGCGGCGGCCTGCGCCGCCACGAGCACGCGGGCCCAGTCGATGCTTACGGAGGCCGGGGCGACCTTCGGCGGTTTCGGGCGCGCCGGCTCGCTGAAGGCGGCGGCGAGACCGTTACGCACGGCGCCGCGGTAAGCCATCGTGGTGCCGGTACCGATCATCACGATGAGCAGGGGCAGGGCGATGACACCCACCGCACGGTGGAAGCTTGCCCAGCGAAGGGTGGGCGGATTCGTGTGCGGCTGCAGATGCCTGATCGCGCGCTGGCGGCCCGGCCAGTACAGCCACACGCCGGAGAAAAGCATGAAAAGGCCCGTGAAGGCGACCACGCCCAGCACGGTTTCACCGACCTCGCCCGTGAGCAGGTGCGTGTGCCAGTCGAGCAGCATCAGCAGGGGATCGCCAGCCAGCTTGCGCTTCAGCAGCAGCTCGCCCGTGCCTGCGTCGTAGTACGCGCGATTGCCGCCGCGTTCCTGGGCTTCCCACATGGGAAGCTCGGCGTCGGGCAGCGAGACACCGCGCATGCCCTTGCCCGCGGGTGAAGCGAGGATGGCCGAAAGACCACGCCCCTGACTGGCCAGGTCGGGCAGGGGCCGGTTGGCGAGCGCGGGGTGGCTGGCGACGAACAGCGGCTCCTCGAACAGCAGCACGCTGCCGGACAGGGTCACCAGCGCCAGCAACAGGCCCAGCGTGAACCCGAGCCAGAGGTGCAGCGTTTTCAGCCAGGCACGAAAACGGCGCGGGCGAGCGGTCATAACGAGAGGGCCACCGGGCGTGCGGAAAGGCCGTCATCGTAAGTGCGAATGATTCTCAGATCAAATTCATCGGGGGCAGTCCCCGGTCTGACGCCTCAGAGTTCGATGATGCCGCGCCGAAGCGCGATGGCGACGGCATGGGTGCGGTCGTTGGCCTGCAGCTTCGCCAGGATGCTCTTCATATGCGCCTTGACCGTTTCCTCGGCGATGCCGAGTGAAGCGGCCACGTCGCGGTTGGCCTCGCCGCGGGCCACGTGAGTAATGACCTGGGTTTCGCGCGGCGTGAGTTCGTCGTCCCCGGCATGACCAGCCATTTCCTGGGCGATCTCTTCCGGCACGCGTCGCTTGCCGTCCATGATCTGATGGATGGTGGTCAGCATCTCTTTGCGCAGCTCGCTCTTCAGCAGGTAACCCTGCGCACCCGCGCGAAACGCACGCAGTGCCTGCACGTCGCCGCGGTAGGTCGTCAGTACCAGGATGCGGGCGTCGGGGAACTCGGCGCGGATCGCCTCGATCGCCGCGATGCCGCCGATACCGGGCATCTGCAGGTCCATGAGGGTAAGGTCCGGGCGATACGCCCGGTAGCGTTCGATGGCTTCTTCACCACTGCCCGCCTCGGCCACCAGGACGAGCCCGTGCTGGCCTTCGATCACGGCCGCGATCCCCTCACGGAGGAGCGGATGATCGTCGACGGTCATGATTCGGATGGGTGTCATCGTCCCAGTATCGCCGAAGCGTATGCGCCTGCGCATGTAAAGACGTGCTCTCCACCATGGCCTTGCGAGCATCGCCCGATGGCGACGAAACGTTCCAGACCGACGAAAAAGGCCCCGGGCCGCCTGTATACGGGCATGGGCGGTTGGACGTTCGCGCCCTGGCGCGGGCCGTTCTATCCGGAGGGGCTGGTCCAGAAGCGGGAGCTCGAATACGCCAGCAGGCAGGTGTCTGCCATCGAGATCAACGGTACCTACTACCGATCTCCCGATATCGACACGTATCGTCGCTGGGCTGCGGAAACGCCGGACGATTTCGTGTTTTCGGTGAAAGCGCCGCGGCATATCGTGCAGAGTCGCGCCCTCGCCTCGACGGGCGAGCGGATCGGGCGGTTTCTCGATGGCGCCATCGGCCTGGGTGACCGGCTGGGAGCCGTGCTCTGGCAGTTACTGCCCACGCGCAAGTTCGATCCCGACGATATCGCCGGCTTCCTCGACCTGCTGCCGGATCGTCATGAGGGCGTGGCATTACGCCACGCTGTCGAGGTGCGCCACGAGAGCTTCATGGACGAGCGCTGGCTGACGCTGGCCCGGGACCGTGGCGTCGCCACTGTGTTCACCGATTCTCCCGATCACCCCTCATTCGCGGATCTGACCGGCCCATTCGTCTACGCGCGGCTCATGCGCAGCCGGGCCAGGGAGAAGCACGGCTATCCCGCGAAGGAACTGAAGGCATGGGCTGCCCACGCGGCGGCGTGGACGGCAGGCGACGACCCGGCTGACCTGCCGCATGTCGTCGAGCCGCAGGCGTCCGGCCAGCCGCGCGATGCCTTCGTCTTCTTTATTTCCGCCGCCAAGGAACGCAATCCGGCAGCCGCTGTCGCGCTCGGCAAGCTCGCCGACGACGCATAATTATCCCATTCCCCGAACGGACGAACCATGGACCGTCTTATCCAGAACCACCTGATCGACCTTTTCGCCGAACACGAGGTAGGCCTCGAGCCGGACGAAGACTGGCTGCTGACCGAAGGCGACGACTTTCCCGCGCTGCGCGGCATCTGGCATGAAGGCAAGGATGGAGGCATGGGCCGCCTGGACATCGACATCGTCCTGGACGAAGAGCGCACGATCGAAGAGAGCTTCGGTGGCATCGGCACGGGCAAAGCGGGTTGCCGCGATGCGCTGGACAGCTTCGCGCGTAACGATTTCTACGTCGTGCTGGCCGCGTGCTGGCACCTGGTCGACAAGAGCAAGCTGGCTGTGCGTGAGCTGACCGCCGGCGCGCATCGGTTTACCGTTTACGTCGGCGATTTCACGCTGCGTGGCGAGCAGGATGCGCCAGTGGAGATTCCGGAGGACGGGTTGTCGGCTCTCGAGGCGGCGATCGCCACCGCGCCGCTGACCAACGACGTGCACTGGATTCGCGTGTTTTACGGCAACGTGGGCGACGGTAAGTCGCAGGTCGAGGTGTTGCTCGACAACGAGCCATGGGCGGCGGGGCACAAGGCGATCGCGTCCGTGGAATGGCCGAGGCATGAGGCTTATTACAGTTTGCGGAATTTTATTGCTTTGGTGCCTGTGGACTGAGGTATACGGGCTTTCGCGCGCGGGGCGCGCTCCTACGTAGACGGGCTTTCGCGCGCGGGGCGCGCTCCTACAGGGCGGGTTGCCAGTCTTCGGGTTTCAGGATCTGGAACCATCCTTCGCGCGCGGTTCGTTTGCCTAGCTTCAACACCTCGGCGTCGCGGGAGAACAGCACCGCGGCGCCGGATGCCATCGCCAGTTCGAGAAACTTCTGGTCGTCCGGGTCGCGGCAGCGCGGCGGAGTCACGGCGGGTGTTTCCGCAGGCAACACCGCGACCAGGCGGTCGAAGAGCATCTCGGCCGCCATCCGACGTGACTGCGGCAGCTTCAACGCCGGATAGTCCAGTACCGCCAGCCATTCGTTGCGGCAGTCCGCGCGCGTCACCGCCTCGACGTCGCCTGACTCGATCGCCGCAAGCAGTGTCGCGGCACGCGGATCGCCGAAGACGAACGCGTCGAGGCAGACGTTGGTGTCCAGGACGACGCGCACGTGAGCCTCAGGCGGCGGCGCGAGCGGCCAGCACCGCGTGCTGCGCGGACACGATGCTGTACGAGCGCTTGCGTGCTTCGTGATCGAAGATCTGGGCGGTGATGATCAGCTCGTCGGCACCGGTGCGCGCGATGAACGCCTCGAGCCCGTCGCGGACGCTGTCGGGTGAACCGACCACGGCACACGACAGCGCATGGTCCACCTGCGCCTTCTCCATCGGCGTCCACACGCCCTCCATCGAATTCACCGGCGGCGGCAACAGACCCGGTGCGCCACGACGCAGATTCCAGAACGCCTGCTGTTGCGAGGTGAACAGCTTGCGTGCTTCCTCATCCGTGTCGGCCGCGACCACGTTGATGCCGAGCATCGCATAGGGCTTATCGAGCACGGCGGACGGACGGAACATGTGCCGGTAGACCTCGAGCGCCTTCATCATCATGTCGGGCGCGAAGTGCGAGGCGAACGCAAAGGGCAGGCCGAGGTGCGCGGCGAGCTGCGCGCTGAACAGGCTGGAACCCAGCAACCAGATCGGGACGTTGGTATCCATGCCCGGCACGGCACGCACCGTCTGACCGGGCAGCTGCGGGCCCAGGAACATCTGCAGTTCCTGCACGTCGGCCGGGAAACGATCATCGCTGGGCCCCATGGAGCGACGGAGCGCGCGGGCCGTGCCCTGATCGGTGCCCGGTGCGCGGCCCAGACCGAGGTCGATACGACCCGGGTAAAGCGAGGCCAGCGTGCCGAACTGCTCGGCGATCACCAGCGGCGCGTGGTTGGGCAGCATCACGCCACCCGAGCCTACGCGGATCGTGCTCGTGCCTTCCGCGATATACCCGATCACGACCGAGGTGGCCGCGCTGGCGATACCGGTCATGTTGTGATGCTCGGCCAGCCAGTATCGATGGAAACCCAGTGACTCCGCGTGGCGGGCGAGATCGCGCGAGTTGCGCAGCGATTCGCCCGGGTTGGAGCCACGGGCAACGGGGGACAGGTCGAGCACCGAAAACGGAATCATCCGCGAACACCTCAGAAAGTGGGGAGGCGGACGGACCGCCCATGCGTTCCAGATGGGCCGCGGGGACCCGGATTGCAACCCTCAAGAGGTCGTCCGGGAAACGATCCGTTCCGGTGAACGATGCGCCGCGACGCGTGCGGAAGAGGAAAATACACCCATTCACTCATCCAGTCCGGTAATCCCGGGGGAGCACGACATGATCGACGTCCGCAGCTTCGCCAGCCTCGGCGGCGCCAACCACGGTTGGCTCGACGCGAAGCACCACTTCTCGTTTGCGTCGTACCACGATCAGAAACGTATGGGCTGGGGCGCGCTCCGCGTCTGGAACGACGACACCATCGCCGCAGGCACCGGTTTTCCGGCGCACCCACATTCGGACATGGAGATCATCACCTATGTGCGGGAAGGCGCGATCACCCATGAAGACAGCCTGGGCAACAAGGGCCGTACCGAAGCCGGCGACGTGCAGGTCATGAGCGCCGGCACAGGCATCCGGCACGCCGAGTACAACGCCGAACCGGACGCCACCCGGATCTTCCAGATCTGGATCATCCCGGACGGCGAGCGCAAGGCGCCGTCGTGGGGTACCCGTCCGTTCCCGAAGGGCGAGCGCTCGGGCCAGTTCGTCACCCTGGCCAGCGGCATGGCCGGCGACGGCGACGCCTTGCCGATCCGCACCGACGCCCGCGTGCTGGGCGCCAGCGTCAAGGCGGGCGAGACGGTGGAGTACGCGCTGGGCGAAGGTCGCTATGCGTATATGGTGCCGGCGGCCGGTAGCGTCCAGATCAACGGCCAGACGCTGAACAAGGGCGATGGCGCCGCGATCCGCGACGAGACCCGCCTGAGCATCACCGCGACGACCGATGCGGAACTGGTCCTGGTCGATACCGCGGCCTGAGTCACGCCGGAGGTATGCTGTGGGTCATGACGACCCACAGCACCGCGTATCTCGACAACCCCGTTCTCGACACCGACAGCTACAAGGCCAGCCACTGGCTGCAGTACCCGCCCGGCACGGACGCCACGTTCTTCTACGTGGAATCGCGCGGCGGCACGTACGAGAGCACGGTGTTTTTCGGCCTGCAGGCCATCCTCAAGTCACAGCTGGGGCGCATCGTCACCCACGCCCATGTCGACGAGGCGCGCGACTTCTTCGCCGCGCATGGCGAACCTTTCAATGAAGACGGCTGGCGCCGCATCGTGGATGTCCACGGCGGTCGCCTGCCTGTACGTATACGCGCCGTTCCGGAAGGCCATGTCGTGCCGACGCACCAGGCGCTCGTCACGATCGAATCCACGGACCCCGAAGCCTACTGGCTGCCGTCTTACCTCGAGACCCTGCTGCTGCGCCTCTGGTATCCGGTGACGGTTTCGACCATCAGCTGGCAGGCACGCCGGACCATCCTGCACTACCTGGAGAAAACCTCGGACGATCCCGCCGGACAGATTCCCTTCAAGCTGCACGACTTCGGCGCGCGCGGCGTCTCCAGCGCGGAATCCGCCGGCCTCGGCGGCATGGCGCACCTGGTCAACTTCATGGGCACGGATACGGTGTCGGGCGTGCTCGCCGCACGTGCGTTCTATGGCGAGCCCATGGCGGGTTATTCGATACCCGCCGCCGAGCACAGCACGATCACCAGCTGGGGTCGCGAACACGAAGTGGACGCCTACCGGAACATGCTAAGGCGCTTCGCGAAACCCGGGTCGCTCGTCGCCGTCGTGTCGGACAGTTACGACATCTATCACGCGATCGGCGAGCACTGGGGCAAGACACTGCGCGACGACGTCATCGCCTCCGGTGCCACCGTCGTCATACGTCCCGACTCCGGCGATCCGGTCGAGGTGGTCCATCGCTGCGTCAGCCTGCTCAACGACGCCTTCGGCAGCACGGTCAACGCGAAGGGTTACCGCGTGCTCAACCACGTCCGCGTGATCCAGGGCGACGGCGTCAACCCCGGCAGCATCCGGGCGATCCTCGAACGACTCAGCGCGGCCGGGTATTCGGCGGACAACCTGGCCTTCGGCATGGGTGGCGCGTTGTTGCAGAAGCTCACCCGCGACACGCAGAAGTTCGCCCTGAAATGTTCCGCCGCACGCATCGACGGCGAGTGGCGCGATGTCTGGAAAGACCCCGTCACCGATCAGGGCAAGATGTCCAAGCGCGGCCGCATGACGCTGGTGCGGCACCGTGAGTACGGCAGCTACCGCACCGTGGCGCTGCCGGACGGTGCGGTCTCGCTACCCGCCGATCAGCTGGAACACGGCTGGGAGGAAGCGATGGTCACCGTCTGGGAAAACGGTGAACTGCTAAGCGACTGGAGCTTCGCCGACGTACGCCAGCGCGCCGCATCGGGCCGCTGACGCGACCCATCGGTCGCGACACGGGGCTTGCGGGCACGCTGGTGTCGCGACCAGGGTCGCTCCTACAAGGAGCCGGGTGAGGTTGTCGCGGCCGTCTGGTGGGGCGCTCCGTGCTTCATCAGGCCGTTGGTGAACAGATACGCCGCCGACTGGTAATACGTGATCGCCGCATCCGCGTCCGCCTGATCGAAGGTCTTCACCGGCGTGGCATCGCCCGTCGCCCGCTGCGGCAGCATTTCCTTTACCGGCTGGCGCGGCACCAGCGAGGTCAGGGTCTCACCGTGCAGGTAACCCAGCTCCTGATAGGTGCTGATGAAGGCGCGCTCGCGGCCCGGCTCCAGCTTGAACAGGTCATAGCCGTAGAAGCGCGACGCGTAGCTGAAATGCAGCAGGCCGAGGATCGTCGGCGGGATATCGATCTGGCTCATGAGCCGGTCCACGCGGCCCGGTGCGATGTGTGCCGGCGAGTAGATGTACAGCGGGATGTGGTAACGATCGACCGGCAGGCTCGTCTTGCCCGCGCTGGTGGCGCAATGGTCCGCGGTGATGACGAAGATCGTGTCCCTGAACCAGGGTTTTGTCGCGGCGCGCCTGAGGAAGTCACCCAGCGCCCAGTCCGTGTACGCCACCGCCGCGGTCCGACGGCCCTGGGGCAGGTTGACGCGCCCCTCGGGGAAGGTAAACGGGCGATGATTGGACGTCGTCATGACGTGGCCGAAATACGGCTTGCCTTTGGCATACGCGTCGTCCATACGCTTGATCACCAGCGTGAACAGATCCTCGTCGGCCACACCCCAGACGTTCTCCGTGTGGATGTCCTTGCTGTCGATGGCATTGCGATCCACCGCGGTATAGCCATTGCTGGCGAAGAAGTGGTTCATGTTGTCGAAATAGCCATAGCCGCCGTAGAGGAACTCGGAGGCATAGCCCTTCGCGTTGAACACGTCCGCGAGCGACCAGAGGTTTTCGTTGTCCGGCCGCTTGACGATGGATTCGCCCGGGGTCGGCGGCACGGACAGCGCCAGCGCTTCGAGCCCGCGCACCGTACGCGTACCGTTGGCATAGAGCTGGCTGAAGAACAGGCTCTTCGAGGCCAGCGCATCCAGATTGGGCATCAGGTGCTTGTGCTTGCTGACATCGAGGCCTTCGACGTAGTCGCCGGAGAGGCTTTCGACGCTGATCAGCACGACATTGAGCTTCTGCTCGGGGCCGTCACCGGCGATGGTGCGCGTGATATCCATCGGATCGTCGCTGGTGAACGTCGCGTCCGGCGTCTTCAGCTGCGCGCGGAGGTTGGCGAACATCGCCTTGTCCGGCAATGTCGGGTAGTACTTGGCATAGTCGAGTTCGTTTTCGCGAAACGCGGCGAAGAACTGGTAAGGCCCGTTACCGGCCAGTTCGTTGACGTAGTTGTTGTCCGAGCGGTCCTTCATGGAGCCATCGACGGCGAAGCTGACGACGACGGTCAGTACCAGCCAGACGCCGACCACCGCGCTGCGGGCGCCGAAGCGCGAACCATCGTCTCGCGCCGCCAGCGCGTGGCGGCTGAAGAAGATCAGGGCGATGGTGGCGGCCAGCAGCATGAGCGACCAGGTGACGATCGGGTACGACTCGCGGATGTTGCCGACGACCTCGTGGGTGTAGACCAGATAGTCCACCGCGATGAAGTTGAATCGCGCGCTGAACTCACCCCAGAACACCAGCTCGGCCGCCGCCAGGTAAAGCACGAAGAAGGCGAGCACGAAACAGAAGCCGAGGAAGATCCGCTGGCCCCAGCGCGAGACGTAGGCGCGCCGCGGCAGGAGCCAGAGGACCAGCAGCATGGGCCAGGCGAAATAGACGAACTCGACCACGTCGTAGCCGAAGCCGACCAGGAACAGGTACACCCACTTGGCCGGGCTGGCCGGAACCTCGTGTCCCGTCTTGATCAGGAGGACCAGGCGGACGAGGAAGGCGACGCCGACGAACAGGATGCCGAACCACAGCAACGGCCGGAAGCGCTGGCGAAGGGCGCCTGGCGCGGAGGAAACAGGGGTCATGACGCCTCGCAAGAAAAAGCCGGCCGGTGCACGGCCAGGATCGGCCATGAGCGTATGCACGCGGGCTTACGTCTGGCTTTCCCGGAGCTTAGTTCCAGCTTCGCAGAATAAAGATGCGATTCCGGCCTCGCAGGAAAAGCCGATCTGCCGCGAGAACGCGCCTTGTGGCAACCTACGCAGTCTTAGGATCGATACGACTGGGAGCCACGGCACCGTGGGAGAAGAAACAAGGGCGGAGCTCCCGACGACCGATCAACCCCTGGCCACCAAGCCTGCGCTGTACGCGACGCTGATCCGTCGTGCCGGCGGCCCGTTGCTGTCCGTCGTACTGCTCTGCCTCGCCCTGTGGGCGCTCAAGTCGATGGCCAGCGAAGTGACCTACCGCCAGATCGGCGGCTATGTCCACGCGCTGCCCAACAGCGATATCGCCCTGGCCGTGCTGCTGACCGGCGCCGGTTTCGCCGTGATGACGCTTTACGACTGGTTCGGTCTGGCCAGCGTCGGTAAACGGCTGCCGCCCAAGCGCGTGGGGCTGATCTCGTTCATCAGCTATGCCTTCTCCAACGCGCTGGGCATGTCGCTGCTCGTTTCCGGCTCGATCCGCTACCGCTTCTACGTGCAGGCGGGCCTGACGCCGGGTGAGATCGCCCGCGTGGTGCTCTATACGACCCTGAGCTTCTGGCTCGGCCTGTGCGCGCTGACGGGCGTCACCCTGCTGCTGGTGCCCATTCCGCCGGACGTGCCGCTGTCGGGCCTGCGCATCCCTCTGGCCATCGTCCTGTCGCTGGTGCCGCTGGCCTGGTTCGTCGCCTCGGTCACCGTGCGCCGCCCCATCCGTATCTGGCGCTGGGCGATCAACACGCCGACGCCGGCCATGGCGGCACGGCAGATTCTGATCGGCGCGCTCGACTGGGGCCTGGCGGCCGGTGTGCTCTACGTGCTGATGCCGCAGGAGATCTCGGCGGGTTTCGGTCACTTTCTGGCGATCTTCGTGCTGGCCCAGATGGCCGGCCTGATCAGCCATGTGCCCGGCGGGCTGGGTGTGTTCGAAGCGGTGATGCTGGCCGGCTTCGGCGCGACGGGTAACCACGGGCTCGAGGCTCCGATCCTCGGCTCGCTGACTGTCTTCCGCGCCGTCTATTACCTGTTGCCGCTGTGCGCGGCGACCGTGCTGGTGGTCTGGAGGGAGATCCGCGCGCTGCGCCACGCCGCCCTCATCACGCCGTGGTTCAGCGGCCTGTTGCCGCCGTTCTTCGCCGGGCTGACCCTGGTCGCCGGCGCGGTCCTCCTGTTCTCGGGCGCCACCCTGGCGATCCCCGGGCGCATGGAAATCCTGCGCGGCTTCGTCCCGCTGCCACTGGTGGAGGTCTCGCACTTCCTTTCCAGCGTCATCGGCATGATGCTGCTGATCCTCGCGCGCGGTCTGCAGCGGCGCCTCGATGCAGCCTACGTCCTGACGCTGGTGCTGCTGGTACTCGGCGCCGTCCTCTCGATGCTCAAGGGCATCGATTACGAGGAAGCCACGCTGCTGTCCCTGCTCGCCCTGGCCCTGGCACCGGCCCATCGCCATTTCTACCGCCGTGCGTCATTGTTCCGCGCCAGCTTCTCGCCCGGCTGGGTGCTGGCCATCGGCGCCGTACTGGCGTGCTCGACCTGGCTGGTCTTCTTCAGCTTCAAGCACGTCGAATACAGCAACAACCTGTGGTGGGAGTTCAGTTTCCGCCACGGCGGTGCGCCGCGGGCACTTCGCGCGCTGGTCGGCGCCATGGCCGCGCTGCTGTTGTTCGGTCTGGCCAATCTGATCCGCCCGGCGCGTACCCGACGCACCCGTCCCGGCGAGGCGGAGATCGCGCGCGCCCTGCCACTGGTGAAGTCGTTCGACTCCGCCCAGGCCCATCTGGCGCTGGTCGGCGACAAGATGCTGCGGTTCGCACCGGACGACCGCGCCTTCATCATGTACGACGTGGAAGGACGCAGCTGGGTCGCCATGGGCGACCCCGTCGGCACCGACGAGGACGCGCGCCGTGAACTGGTATGGAGCTTCCGCGAGGAATGCGAGCGCGCCGGCGGCTGGCCCCTGTTCTATCAGGTGCGCCCGGAAGATCTGGACCTGTATCTCGACGTGGGCATGAGCCTGCTGAAGATCGGCGAGGAAGCACGGGTACGGCTGGAAACGTTCAACCTCGACGGCAAGTCGAAGAAGACGCTGCGCGGCACCGTGAACAAGCTACAGCGCGACGGCCTGCGCATGGAGATCGTTCCCGCCGAGGGCGTACCCGCGTTGCTGCCGCGCCTCAAGGCGATTTCCGACGCCTGGATGCACGACAAGAAGGTCCGCGAGAAGCGTTTTTCCCTCGGTCTGTTCGACGAGCGTTATCTTTGTCGCACACCGATGGCCGTCGTCTGGCAGGGCGACGAGCCGGTCGCGTTCGCCAACATGTTCCTCACCGAGTCGATGGAAGAAGCCTCCGTGGACCTCATGCGCCACCTTCCCGACGGTCCTTCCGGCATCATGGATTTCCTGTTCATCGAGCTGATGGTCTGGTCGAAGGCTCAGGGCTATCGCTGGTTCAATCTCGGCATGGCGCCGTTGTCCGGCTTGCAGAACCGCCGTACCGCGCCGCTCTGGAGCCGTTTCGGCGCCATGGTGTTCGGCCGCGGTGAGCGCTTCTACAATTTCCGTGGCCTGCATCGCTACAAAGACAAGTTCGACCCCGAATGGGAACCGCGCTATATCGCGGTGCCCGGCGGTATCGCGCTGCCGCTGGCCCTGGCCAACGTCGCCAGCCTCATTTCCGGTGGCATCGGCGGCGTAGTCCGCCGGTGAGGAAGATCGTGAAAAAGACCCTGCGTTATGTGCTGTCCGCCATCGGCGTCCTCCTCGTGCTCGGCGTGCTGGCATGGCATCCGTGGACGCGCGCGTCCATGGAGAAGTCCACGGTCGAACTTCCCGCCCTGACGGCGCCGCCCAGGGGCCAGGAGGATCTCCTCGTCGTCATCTACTCCGGTGACGGCGGCTGGTGGGATCTCGATCAGCGCCTGGGTGCCGTCTTCACCGGCCGCGGCCTGCCGGTAGCGGGTGTAAGCACGTTCACCTATTTCTGGCGTTATCGCTCGCCGGATGAGTCCGCCCATGACCTCGACGGACTGCTGGACCGTTACACGAAGCTCTGGAACAAGCAGCGCGTGCTGCTGATCGGGTACTCGTTCGGGGCGGACGTGCTGCCGACCATCGTCGGTAAGCTGCGGCCGGACAACCGCGCCAGGCTGACGCAGCTGGTTCTGCTTTCGGCCAGCCGTGACGTCAACTTCGAGATCGAACTCGAGGGCTACATGCAGCAGGGCTGGTGGACGACGCACACTCACAATCTCATGCAGTGGATTCATCCCGTCGTACACACGGATGCGTTCCCCCCCATGGCCGCGCTGGGTGGCCACCCACCCATGGCGTGCTACTACGGGACGGAGGACGCGGACGACAGCGGTTGCACCGATCCCAGGCTGCCGTCGTTCGTCACCGTGTACAAGAAGCCCGGTTCGCACCACTTCGATGAGAATTACGACGTTCTGGCGACGGAACTGATCGAACGGATGCCAGCGAAGGCGTCGACGTCGCCTTAACCTCGTTTCCGGCCGATGGCTCGCGAAACGCTGTCACGAAACGTTCACCGCCCTGCCACCGAAAGTTGCCTCCGGACCGCTCAACCTGCCGACTCGGGTGGGAAGTACGGCAGGAGACGATCGATGCAACGCACACCAGGTCAACGGAACTATGGATCCTCCGACGCCGCTCGCCTGCGCAGTCTGGCCAGCCGCGGTGTCGCTCTGTCGCCGCCGCAACCAAGGCCGGCGACGAGCAAGCGTAAGGAGCGCTCGGACGGCAGCCGGTCGGGCTCGGCGTCGGTGAATCCGTTGCCTCGCGGTCACTCGCCCGCCTGACGCGTGCGCGGGCAGCACCCGGCCGTGTAAGGCAATCCGGTGCTAATTTTAAGAATTCTCCTATATCCCTCGTCGGATCAGGTGCGGAAGATAGCGTCATGTCCCACCGGCCCCGTGCCGTGACGGACTAACGAATCGCCGATGACCGATCCGACGGCAGGATGCCGTCTGTCCCTAGAATCAGGATCGATCCCCCCCTTCATCGGCGGTGGTGCTGCGCCGGCTTCGTCGGGCCGCATCCAGGTGGTTTACCACCCGACCCAGGGACGGTCGTCATGGCCCTCCGCGTGAGCGCGAGGGCCATGTTTTTTTGTAGGCTTGCCCCATGGGCTGCCTACCGATTCCTCTCTTCGCGCTGCTGGGCTTCGGCCTTGGCTACCTTATCGACAACCGTCCGGGCTCGCTGTGGGGCGGCGCAGTCGGGCTGCTGATCGGTCTGGTCGGCACGGCGCTGGTGATACGCGCCATGCGGCGAGCCAATCGATCGCCTTAGGCCTTCTTGCCGAAGAAGACGGAAATTCCCAGGCCACCGATGAAGGAAGGACCGTGGCCGCCGATGCGATGCAGGGCATACGCGTCCAGTTGCGCATGGTCGCCGATGGAGTAGGCCACACCGCCGCCGGCCTGCAGCTCATTGCCGTCGTCGGCGTCGTGAATGGCGTCGGCTTCGAGGTAGGCCATCCAGTTTTCACCGAACTTGCGGCCGAACGTCGGTGCCAGCGTCCAGCTGTTCCTGCCCTTGAGGCGGTCGACATTGGCGTAAAGCGTGTTCTGGTGATTGTCGTCCGGCTGCCACTGGCCGGTCGCGCCCAGGCTGTACTGCTTCGCGCCGTTGCCGAAATCCTCGTCGCCGTTGGCGAAGGTGACGTTGGCCAGTGCGGCCCAGCTGAAGCCGTTGCCGCTATCGGACGAGCCACCCGGTGCGATCTTCACACCGACGTTGGTGTCGCCGTGGCCGACGGCATGGCGACGCGAGCCCATACCGCGTTCTTCCAGACGGTTCCACGCGGAGCCACCGACCTGGAATTCAGCCGGACCACCGAGGCCGATGCGGATGAGGCTGTCGGCGGTGTACGTGCGATCGAGATACCCGTCCTGACGCTGGCGTTCGTAGGTCGGCAGGCCTTGTTCGAGCGCAAGCGTGCCGGCGGGGAGGACGCTGGTGGCGAAGCCGGCGCCGGGACGGTCGAAGTCCGGCGGATCGGCGAACGCCGGACCGGCGAGAGACAGGAATAAAGCGGCGGTGAGGACGGGGCGCAGGTTCATGCGTGCATTTTGGCGATCGGGTGTCGCGACGCCGTGCAGGCCGTCGCGACCGGGCTCGCCGGCAGCGCTGGCTCCCGCCAGCGCCTCGCCCCTACCCCGACCTCAGGGTGCCTTGACGACCGGAAAGCTCTCACCGATCGTCACGGCCTTCTCGCCGGCGACATCCGTCGCCGAGCGGGCGAGCCGCACGGTGTAACTACCGGGCGCCACGCGCCAGCGCTTGCCGGCGTTGTCGTAGCGCGCCAGCGCCAGCGGCTCGAGCGGGATGTCGACGCGACGGCTCGCACCCGGTTCGAGCGCGACCTTGCTCCACCCGGCCAGACGGCGCGTGGCCGCATCGGGCGCGGTGACGTAGATCTGTGGCACATCGGCGGCGGCGACCTTGCCGGTGTTCTTCACCGTGACATGCGCCACCGGGTTGCCCTTCGGGTCTTTATCGACCGCGAAGTCGCTGTAGGCGAAGCTCGAGTAGGTCAGGCCGTAGCCGAAGGCGAACAGCGGCTCGCGCTTCGTCTTCTCGAACCAGCGGTAGCCGACATCGGCCCCTTCGATGTTGTAGTCGATGCTGTCCGCCGGCGCGTCCTTGTTACCCAGGCCAGCCGCCTGAATCGCCGGGCGTGGCAGCTGCGATTCGTCCTTCGGCCAGCTGACCGGCAGACGACCCGAGGGCGAGACCTCGCCGTAAAGCAGGCGCGCGATCGCGTCGCCGCCGCCCGAGCCCGGGTACCAGGCCTGCAGCACACCGCCGACGCTGTCGAGCCACGGCATCTTCACCGCGCCATTGGTTTCCAGCACGACGACGGTCTTCGGATTGGCTTTCGCCACGGCGGCGACCAGGGCGTTATCGGCCGCGGAAAGCCCCATGTCGGGCGCGTCATACGATTCGGCAGCCCACTTGCTGACGAAGACCACCGCCACGTCGGCGGAAGCTGCGGCCTTCGCGGCGGCCGCGGCATCGGTGCCGGCGTCGAAGCTGACCTTCTCGCCCAGCTGCTTCATGAAATTCAGCGGCGCGGAGGCGTGATAGCGCACGGGACCCGGCCAGCCCGTGGGCTCCAGGCCCGGCACCGGATCGCCGCCTTCATCGGTGACGGTCGACGACCCACCGCCCGCGAGCACGCCCTTGTCGGCGTGGGCACCGATCACCACGACCGACTGGCCCTTGCGCGACAGCGGCAGCAGGCCACCCTCGTTGCGCAGCAGGACCGCGCCGGCTTCCAGACCGTCACGAGCGATGCGACGGTCGGCCACGTAGGGGACCGGCTTCGTCGCCCTGGTGGGGATCGGGTCGTCGATGACGCCGTGGGCGAACAGGCTGCGCATGATCCGCTTCGCCATGTCGTCCAGCCGCGCCTTCGGCACCTCGCCCGAGGCGACGGCCTTCCGCAGCGGCTGATCGAAGAACACTTCCTTGTCGAACACCTCGCCCGCCGATTCCTGATCCAGACCGGCCAGCGCGGCCTTGGCGCCGCTGTGAACGCCGCCCCAGTCGGACATGACGAAGCCCTTGAAGCCCCATTCCTGCTTCAGCACCTGGTTGAGCAGCCAGTCGTGCTCGCCCGCGAAGGTGCCATTGATGCGGTTGTACGAAGACATCACCGAGGCGGGATCGCCGTGGGCGATGGCGATCTGGAAGGCCAGCAGGTCGGACTCGCGCAGGGCGACCGGGTCGATCTCGGCGCTGTGCGTGTTGCGGCCGGTCTCGAGGTCGTTGATGGCGAAGTGCTTCACCGTCGCGACGATCTTCGCCTCCTGCACACCCTTCACGGTGGCACCGACGATGGTGCCGGCGAGCACCGGGTCTTCACCGGCGTATTCGAAGTTACGGCCGTTGCGCGGGTCGCGCACGAGGTTCACGCCGCCGGAGAGAAGCACGCCGTAGCCCTTGCCGCGCGCTTCGCCACCGATCATCCGGCCGCCGGCATGGGCGATGGCGGTATCGAAACTGGCCGCGGTGGCAAGGCCGGCCGGCAGCGAGATCGCGCCCTTACCGTCGATGCCGGGCTTGTTCACGCCAAGGCCGGCATCCGTTTCGTTGATGGCGGGCAGACCGAGGCGGGGCAGAGCCGGGACGTAGCCGGCACCGCCGACCGCACCCTCGGGCACGCCATGCTTGTCGCTGGCCAGGCCGAAGTCCGAACGAATGATGCGGAATTTCTCATCGTCGGTCATGGCCGAGACCAGCAGCTCGGCACGGCGGTCCGGCGACAGCGAGCGGTCCATCCAGGGCCGTCCGGGCGGCGTGGCGGCGCTGACAGAGGCGGAGAGGCCCGCGGCGACGGCGAAGGCGAGGGCGGAGCGGCGCGCGATATCGGACATGGTTTTCCATTCGATCCGGGGGGGGAAACGAGCAACCATCGCCAAGTAACGTTTTCATCGCAACCGGCGAGACGGGTGAGGGTTAGTCTAGAGGCTTGTCCGGCAAGCCGTCGGCCCCCACTTAAGTGGTTCAATGAATTCACAAAAGTCGACGCCGCTCGCCGCTTTTCATCCGGCCGTCGCGGCCTGGTTCGCGAACACGTTTCCGGCGCCCACGGAGGCGCAGGTCGCCGCGTGGCCGGCGATCCGCTCCGGACGCCCGACGCTGGTCGCCGCGCCCACGGGTTCGGGCAAGACACTGACCGCCTTCCTTTCCGCCATTGACGCACTGGTGCGCGAGGGCGTGCGTGACAGCGGTCTGCGCGACCGCACCACCATCCTGTACGTCTCGCCGCTCAAGGCCCTGTCGAACGACATCCGGATCAACCTCGAGGCGCCCCTGGCGGGCATTCGCGAGCAGTTGCGCCAGCAAGGCCTGCCTGACCTCGAGATCCGCACCGCGGTACGCACCGGCGACACCCCGTCGTCGGACCGCGAGCGCATGAAGCGTCGGCCGCCCCACATCCTGGTGACCACGCCGGAATCGCTCTACGTGCTGCTGGGCTCCGACTCGGGCCGGGCGATGCTGCGCGACGTGCGCGAGGTCATCGTGGACGAGATCCACGCCGTGGCCGCCAGCAAGCGCGGCAGTCATATGGCGGTATCGCTGGAGCGGCTGGAAGCGCTCGCACAGCGTCGCATCACGCGTATCGGGCTGTCCGCCACGCAGAAGCCAATCGAGAAGGTCGCCGCCTTTCTGACCGGGGGCGCGTACGACGACTGCGCCATCGTCGACATCGGGCATGCGCGCAAGCGCGACCTCGCCCTCGAAGTACCGCCCGTACCGCTCGAAGCGGTGATGTCCAACGACATGTGGGAGCTGGTCTACAACCGGCTGGCCAACCTGATCGAGCAGCACCGTACCACCCTGATTTTCGTCAATACGCGACGCATGGCCGAACGTCTCTCGCGCCATCTCTCCGAGCGGCTGGGCCGCGACGCGGTGACGGCGCATCATGGCAGCCTGTCGCGCGATCAGCGTCTCGACGCCGAGCAACGCCTGAAGAAAGGTGAGTTGCGCGCCCTGGTGGCCACCGCGTCGCTCGAGCTGGGTATCGATATCGGCGACATCGACCTGGTCTGCCAGATCGCGTCGCCGCGCTCGATCGCTGCGTTTCTGCAACGCGCGGGCCGGGCGAGCCATAACGTCGGCGGCACCCCGAAAGCCCGCCTGTTCCCCACATCGCGTGACGACCTGATCGAGTGCACGGCGCTGCTGGATTGCGTACGCCGCGGCGAGCTCGACGCGCTGATCATGCCGCACGAGCCACTCGACGTTCTGGCCCAGCAGATCGTCGCCGAAGTGTCCTGCCAGGAGTGGGACGAAGATGCCCTGTACGATCTCATCCGTCGCGCGTACCCGTTCCGCGAACTGAGCCGGGCCACCTTCGACGAGACCGTGCGCATGCTGGCCGAAGGCTTCACCACGCGCGTGGGCCCGCGGGGGTCGTACATTCATCGCGACGCGGTCAACAAACGCCTTCGTGAGCGTCGTGGTGCCCGGCTGACCGCCGTGACCTCGGGCGGTACGATCCCCGAGACGGGCGATTACAACGTCATGCTGGAACCGCAAGCGACCGTGGTCGGCACCGTCAACGAAGACTTCGCCGTGGAGAGCCTAGCGGGCGACGTCTTCCAGCTGGGCAACCGTTCCTACCGGATCATCCGCGTGGAGATGGGCCGCCTTCGCGTCGAGGATGCGCAAGGGCAGCCGCCGAACATTCCGTTCTGGCTGGGCGAGGCGCCGGGACGTACCGATGAGCTGTCCATTGGCGTGTCGCGCCTGCGTACCGACATCTCGGCGAAGTTCGACGAAGGCGGTCGCGAGGGCGCGCTCGACTGGCTGATGTCCGACCTCGGCCTGTCGAAAGCGGCCGCGGAACAGATCGTGGACTACCTGTTCCGTGCACGCGCGGCGCTGGGTGCGTTGCCCACCCGCGAAACGCTGGTCATGGAGCGTTTTTTCGACGAATCCGGCGGCACGCAGCTGATCATTCACACGCCTTACGGCAGCCGGATCAACCGGGCGTGGGGGCTCGCCCTGCGCAAACGTTTCTGCCGCAAGTTCAACTTCGAACTGCAGGCGGCCGCCACCGAAGACGCCATCGTGCTCTCGTTGTCGACCAGCCACAGCTTCCCGCTCGATGAAGTCGCGCGTTACCTGCACTCGAATTCGGCGGAGCACGTGCTGATCCAGGCCTTGCTCGATGCCCCGCTGTTCGGTGTGCGCTGGCGCTGGAACGCGACCACCGCGCTGGCGTTGCCACGCTTCACCGGCGGCAGGAAAGTCGCACCGCAATTGCAGCGGATGAAAAGCGAAGATCTGCTGGCCACGGTGTTCCCCGATCAGGTCGCCTGCGCGGAAAATCTGGTCGGCGAGCGGGAAGTGCCCGACCATCCGCTGGTGAAGCAGACGCTGGAAGACTGCCTGCATGAAGCGATGGACAGCGAAGGATGGCTGACGATGCTTCGCGGCCTCGAATCGGGAGCGATCAGGATGGTGGCGCGCGACCTCGCCACACCGTCGCCTCTGGCCGCCGAGGTGCTCAGCGCCGCCCCCTACGCCTTCCTCGACGACGCGCCGCTGGAGGAACGTCGTACGCAGGCCGTGCAGTCGCGGCGCTGGAACGATGCCGAGACCGCCGACGATCTCGGCCGGCTCGACGCCGAGGCCATCGCGTCGGTGCGCGAGGAAGCATGGCCGGAGGCGCGGAGTGCCGATGAGATGCATGAGGCGCTGGTGCAGCTCGGCGCGGTGACCGCGGCGGAAGTGTCGCAAAACGCGAGCTGGGCGAAGCTGCTCGCCGCGCTGGCGAAAGATGCGCGCGCAACGGCCTTGTCGACCGGCACCACGACACTGTGGGTCGCGGCGGAACGCCTGCCCGCGTGGCGCGCCGTCCACCCGGACGCCGGACTGACGCCCGCTATCTCTGCGCCGGCCGAATTCGAGTCGCCGCTGTGGACGCCCGAATCGGCGCTGATCGATCTGGTACGCGGACGCCTGGGCGGGCTCGGCCCGGTCCCGGCGGGTGTGCTTGCTTCGTCGCTCGGGGTTTCCATAAGCGACGTGGATCTCGCGCTGACCTCGCTGGAAACCGAGGGCTACGTCATGCGCGGACCGTTCTCGCCCGGCGTGACGGACATCGAGTGGTGCGAGCGTCATCTGCTCGCACGCATTCATCGGTACACCATCGGGCGCCTGCGTCGCGAAATCGAACCCGTCGCACCACGCGACTATCTACGCTTCCTGCTCGACTGGCAGCACCTCACCCGGGCCACTCAGGTCGCCGGTCCGGACGCGCTGGCGGGCGTCATCGGCCAGCTCGAAGGGTTCGAGGCGGCCGCTGGCGCGTGGGAATCCGAACTGCTGCCCGCGCGCGTCGGTGATTACGGGATCGGCTGGCTGGACGATCTCTGCCGTGCGGGCCGGGTTGTATGGAGCCGTCTCCGTCTGGGCACGGGCAGCGGCGGCCCCGTGCGCGCGACACCCATCGTGCTGCTGCCGCGTCGCCAGCTGTCGGTGTGGTCCGCCGCCGCACCGCCACCCGATGTCGAGACCGTGCTGTCTTCACGTGCGGAGGCGGTAGCCGATGCGTTACGCGATGAAGGCGCGTTGTTCTTCGACGAGATCGCGACGACGACTCGTCTCCTGCGTACCGAACTGGAGGATGCACTGGGCGAACTGGTCGCGGCGGGCCGCGTCACGGCGGACAGCTTCGCCGGCTTACGTGCGTTGCTGCTGCCCGCGGCGAAGCGTAACGGGAGCCGTCACCGCCGCACCCGGCGCCACATGCTCAGCGGCATCGAAGACGCGGGCCGCTGGTCGCTCGCGCGCCGGCCCAGCGAACAACGCAACGATGCGGATGGCCTGGAGCACATCGCGCGCACGCTGCTGCGTCGCTACGGTGTGGTCAGCTGGAAGATTCTCGAGCGCGAGGCCGCGTGGCTGCCGTCATGGCGCGAGCTGCGTCGTGTGTATCACCGGCTGGAAGCGCGCGGGGAGATTCGCGGCGGGCGCTTCGTCGACGGTCTGGTCGGCGAGCAGTTCGCCTTGCCGGAGGCGTTGCCGGCGTTGCGGCAGATCCGTCATCGCGAGCACGACGGCGAGATCGTCTGCATCGCGGGGACGGACCCGGCGAATCTGGTCGGCAACGTCGTGGCTTCGGTCAAAGTGCCTTCGGTCATCGGCAACCGCATCGCCATCCGTGATGGGATTCCGCTGGCGGCGATGGTAGCGGGGAAGTTCGTCACGCTCACGCCGCTCGAGGGCGACGACGAGCGGGAAGCGCGCGGCGCGTTGCAGCGCCACGCGACCTTCCCGACCGCGTTGTCGTTTTAATCAGCGCAGCTGGATATCGCCGATCACCCAGAGCTTCGGGCCGGGCTTGCCCGTGACCACGAAGCAGAGATCATGCGTACCCTCGCGCTTGGGCAGAATGCCCTGCAACGTGGCGCGGCCGTCCTTCGCCGGCGCCAGCGGGATGGTGCTCAGCTTCGGGCCGTCGCAAGTGTCCTGATGCACTTCGATCTCACCGGCCGCCGAGCGCGCCTTGCGTGACACGATGCCCGCCGCGTCCTTCCACAGGGCGTAGTTGTACGGCAGGCGGTCGACCGTGATATCGACGCCATAGCGACCGTCGAGCCTGACCCCTTTCCATACCCAGCACGTGTTCATGATGTCCACCTTGTAGACCGGGCGGACGCCATCGACGGCGTTGGCGGCTTCGAGGCGCAGCACGAGCTTGTCGCCGCAGGTGTCGAGCTCGTCGCTGGAGCGGTGCAGCAGCGACTTCGCATCGATCGCGCGATCGCGCGGGCCGGCAAGACCGAAGCCACCGGCGAAGGCATTCGCACGCACCGTCGTCGGCAGCGCGACATCGAAGGGCGCGCTGTACGCGGTGGACTGCGCGGTCGGGGCCGAACCGTCGGTGGTGTAGCGGATCGTGCCGTAGCCGCTCTGGCTCGACAGCGTGACGCGCGCCTTGTCGTCCGCGGCGGCCTCCGTGGCGATCGCTACCGCATAGACGCTGTCCGCCGGGACGATACCCGCCGCGCGATAGCGCGACATCTGCGCCGGCAGCCTTGCGATGAAGCCGTTCCAGTCGGCCTTCGGCGACCAGGTACGCTCGGCGACCGCGGCGATACGCGGGAAGATGGCGTGCTGGATGCGGTACCAGTTGGGCTGGTATTCGGTGAAGAGCGTGACCTGCTCACCGAGCACGTGGTCGGCCTTGTCAGGCGCGATATCCGACGGCACCGGTTCGAAATCGTAGAGGGTCTTCAGCGTCTGGCCGGACGGGCGGCCCGGCGGCTCGTCCGGCAGTGTGGACTGCAGCTGGTCGAGGTACAGCGTCGGCGACGGCGCCATGACCACGTCGTGGCCGGCATTCGCCGCCTTGATCGCGCCCCTGGTCCCGCGCCACGACATGACGGTGGCGGTGGCCGGCACCTTGCCGTCGAGGATCTCGTCCCAGCCGATCAGGCGGCGGCCGTGCTTGTCCAGGTAGTCGCCGATGCGGGCGACGAACCAGCCCTGCATCTTCTCTTCATCCGTGATGCCCAGCGACTTCATCTTCGCCTGCACCGCCTTCGAATGCTCCCACTCGTCCTTGGCCGCCTCATCGCCACCGACGTGGATATACGTCGACGGGAAGATCGCCATGACCTCGTCGAGCACGTCCTGCATGACCACGAAGGTGGCGTCGTCGGTATTGAACAAGGCCGTGTTGACGCCCCAGTCGCCGGAGACCGCCAGCTTCTTGCCGTTGCCGAGCTTCGGATAGGACGCGACCGCCGCCTGCGCATGGCCGGGCATTTCGATTTCCGGCACGACGGTGATGTGGCGCTCGGCGGCATAGGCGACGATCTGCTTCGCCTCGTCCTGCGTGTAGAAGCCGCAGTACGGCTTGTCTTCGCCACCGGTGAGGGCGACGTCCGGCCCGATCGCCTTGCGGCAGGCACCGGTTTCGGTGAGCTTCGGGTACTTGTCGATCTGCAGTCGCCAGCCCTGGTCGTCGGTGAGGTGCCAGTGGAAGGTGTTGAGCTTGTGCATGGCCATCTGGTCGAGCAGGTGCTCGATCTCGCTCACCGACTGGAAATGCCGGCTGGAGTCGAGCATCAGGCCGCGCCATTCGAAGCGGGGGGCATCGACGATGTGCACGCCGGGCACGCCGCCCTGGGCCGCCGGATCGGTCAGCAGCTGCCAGTAGGTCACCGCGCCGTAGAAGAGGCCCGTTTCATCGTTGGCGGCGATGCGCACGCCCTTGCCGTCGACGTCGAGCGTATAGGCCTCGCGGCCCTTGATCGCCGCACTGGTGGACAGGCTGATGCCGCCCGACTTCGACTTGCCCTCGACGATGGCGAGAGTGATGCCGCGCGCCTGACGAACCCAGCTCTGCAGCTGAGCGGCGACGTGCTTCGCCGCGGTATCGCCGGGCGTCACCGTGATGGTCGCCGTAGCATCGAGCTTGAAGCGGCCCGGCGTGCGCTGAAGCTGCGCAGGCTGCGGAATGAGGGAAAGCGGCATGTTATCGACGGGACCCGTCTCGCGTTTCGGCTGCTGATCGGCACAAGCGGTGAGGCCGACGGCCAGGGCGAGCAGGAGGGTACGGCGCATCGATGACTCCGGAGGTCTGATGTTCGGGCCACGATTGTGGCGAACCATCGTGACGGTGGGAAGCAAAAAAAAGCGGGCCCGATAAGGAGGATCGGGCCCGTGGGGAATGGAGCTTCAGAGGGGTTGGCGGCCATCCATGGCCGCCCGGACGTACCGCGTATCAGAGGTCGAAGTGCACCGAGGCCATGTAGCGGCGACCGGTGGTGTACTTGGCGACCGGCATCGAGGTGACGGTCAGGTACTGCTTGTACTTCTCGTTGGTCAGATTCATGCCTGCGAGCGTGAACGAGACCGCCTTGTTGAGTTTCCAGCCGAGCGTGGCACCCAGGTCGCCATAGTCGGCCGTGGTGGCCGGCGGCGCACCGGCGATGTAACCGCCGGCCAGATACTTGCTGCGCCAGTTGTACGTGACGCGGGCACTGAAGGGACCGTTCTCGTAGTACGGGCTGATCGAGTAGGCGTTCTGCGAGTTGTACGGCAGGGCGCCGCCGGAATCGAGCGTACCCTTGGCGTAGGTATAGCTCGCCGTCGTGCCGAAGCCGGTATCCCAGAACGCCTGCTGATAGCTGATGCTGCCGCCGCGAACCTTGCCCGAGCCGGTGTTGCGCGGACGGCTGATCGAGTACGTGCAGAAGCCGTCGGCGGTGCACAGACCCTGCGCGACCTGACGTGCGAACGTCGTCGGATCGTTGACCAGGCCGGAGTTGAACTGCGTCTCGTTGGCCGAGTCGACGACCGTGTAGTTGTCGATCTGCTTCAGGAAGCCGGTGACGGCCAGGTAGGACTGCGGTGCGAAATACCATTCGGCGGAGACCGAGTAGTTCTTCGACTTATAGTCCTTCAGGTCCGGATTGCCACCCGAGCCGGTCAGCACCGAATCGTTGAGGAACAGGTTGTTCACCTGCATGTTGTACGGCGGACGCGCGATCACCTTGGCGGCTGCCGCACGCAGCACGACTTCATCGGTCAGGTCGTACGCGACGTTGAGGCTGGGCAGCCAGTTTTTCGACGTGCGCGACGAGGTCTGCCACGAACCGGCCGGTGCCGGGAGCACCGGGGCGCCGCTGTAGTTGAAGCCCGAGCCGTCGGTCTTGGTGTCGACGTAGCGGATACCGAAGTTGCCGTGGAAACCGCCACCCGCGAAATTCGCCTGGGCGTAAGCGGCATTGGTCTTTTCGACCAGGTTATACGTGCCGTTGAGGTACGTACCCGGATCTTCGTTGCCACCGTTGGTGTTACGCACCCACGCGTACTGTGCTGCCTTGTCCGGCATCACGTGGCTCGCGGAACCGTCGAGGCCATCGAGAGCGTCCAGCGTGTGGGTGAAACCGCCGAAGCCGAGCGCGGCAAGGTTGGTCGGTGCGTTGCCACCATAGACATGCGCCTGCATGCCTTCTTCATGACGATTCCAGCGGTAGCCGACGGCCACTTCGTTGATGAAGGAATCGAAATACTTCGAGAAGTCGAGCTGGCCGTACGTATCGCGCGACGAGGCGGAATAGTTGCCGTAGTTGCCCGGCCAGCCGCCGAGGCCGGCGACGTCACCCATATGCCAGTTGGCCGGATCGCGTGCGGCGGCGGGGCTGTCGAAATTGAAGCCCTTGTTGATGTCCCAGGTGTAACCGCCGGCGTAGACCGGCTCCATCACCGCCTGAGAAATGCTGTTGTTTTCGGCCTTGCTGTAACCGGCGGCGCCGGACACCTTCCAGCTGTCGCCACGGTACTCGGACTTCAGGTCGAAGGCCGACGTGCGCACGACCGACTTGCGGATATTGCTGTCGAACGTGTCCTGCGCGATGGCCGGGCAGTTCGGCGAGTCGTTGCCGCAGACATGGCCGCCCGTGACGACGCCGTTCGGACCCTGGTTGAAGCTGGTCACGTTACCCGGCGTGGCGCCGGTGAACGGATACAGCGACTGGTTCCAGTTGTCGAAGTTCTCGCGGACGAACAGGCTGTTGATGTCGATGTCCCAGTTGCTCGTGGGACGAATCTGAAAACCGAGCGTCGCGGTGTCGCGCTTGCGCTTCTGCTGGAACCAGGCCGAGTTGATCTCGTCGGGCACCTTGGCATTCGGGTCGAGCGTGCCATTGGCGATGCCGGCGGCGACGGCCGGGCTGGCGGCCCACTTGGATACCGGGCTGTAACTGAAGATCTCGAAACCCTGGCGGTCGATCTTCTCTTCGTAATGCTGGATGGAACTGATGATGCCGAAGGTCTTGCTGTCGTTATGCCAGCTGTACAGCGCCGAGCCGTTCGGCCGCGAGCCCGCGGTGCCCTGGTCGTTGTAATTCAGGCCGAACGAACCGCGAACGGTGTTGGCCGGCAGGTCGAGCGGCTGCAACGTGTGCAGGAGCACGGTACCGCCAAGGCTGCCTTCGGTGAGGCGTGCTTCGGGCGACTTGTAGACTTCCAGGCGACCGACGATTTCCGGTGCCAGCATGGTGAAATCGAAGCCGCGGTTCGGCTGCGCGCCGTACTGCCACGGCGTCTGCGACACGGGCTGGCCGTTCAGGAACGTCAGGTTGAGGCTCGGATCGGTGCCATCGATCGACACGCGGTCGCCCTGGCCGAACTGACGGTCGATGGTGACGCCCGGGATCTGCGTCATCGCTTCGGCGACGTTGGTGTTGGGGAACTTGCCGATGTCTTCGGCCGTCACGGCCTCGACGATCGCGTCGGCATTGCGCTTGGTGTCCAGCGACTTCTCGAGGCTGGCCCGGATGCCGGTAACGGTGACGCCCTCGAGCTGCGCGGCCTTGGCGGCGTCAGCTTTTTCCTGGGCGGTCTGCGTCTTCGCAGGTGTTGTCGACGCGTCCTGCGCGGCGGCCATACCCGTGAAACAACACAATCCGGCGATGATGCTCGCCGCGAGCAGGTTTCTACGATGCGACATGGTGTCCTCCCCTCAGAGGAAAAGCTTTCGTTGCTATCGAAGGGTCTTGCGACCCGGTGGCTTACTGAGCCTGCGTTCCTTTCCCGCTCTTCACTGAGCGGTCGAACCGTGCAGGTAGAGACCGGCGGCACCGATCACTCCCAACTGTCCGTGGTCCATCAGACGTACCGGCACTTGCTGGAGAAAGGCGCGCATGACGCCCTTGTTGAAGAACCTGTTGGCAAAGCTGCTGGCGAGCAGGTGATCGCGGACCTGAGGCAGGATGCCGCCAGCCAGGAACACACCACCGCGTGCGCCGTAGAGCATCGCGAGATCGCCGACGAAACTGCCGAGCACGCCGCAGAACACATCCAGCGCTTCCACGGCGGCGGGATCGCTTCCGCTGAGTGCGGCGCTGGTGACAGCGGCCGGTTCGGTCAGGGTCGCGGGCGTCCCGCGCAGCGTCGAAATGGCTTTGTAGAGGTTGACGAGGCCCGGGCCCGAGAGGGCGGTCTCGTACGACACGTAATCGCGGCCGCGGGCGAGTTCGCCGAGGATGGCGACCTCGCGCTCGTTACCCGGCGCGAAGGAAATCTGACCGGCCTCGGTCGGCAGCACGGTGGCGTGCGGCGAGCCCGGCAGGAGCACCGCCGAACCCAGACCCGTACCCGGCCCCATCACCAGGACAGGACCCGCGGCCGGCTCGGCGCTGGTCTCGATGATGGCGGTGGTTTCGTGGCTGCGCAGAAACTGGCAGGCGTAGGCCACCGCTTCGAAATCGTTGACCACGGCCAGGCCGTGCAGTCCGAGGGTTTCACGGATGTCACCGATGGAGACCGGCCAGGGCAGGTTCTCGTTGACGATGGCGTCGCCCAGTACGTAACCGGCGCTGGCCACGGCGCAGTGTTCGATCGCTTCATGGCCGTCGAGACGGCCGATGAAATCGCCGAGCACGGCGGTCAGGCTGGGCCAGTCGGCGCAGGCATAGCGCTCGTAGCGCAGGACATCGATGGCATTCGAACCGGACGAGCGACGGACCAGGCCGATACGGGCATGCGTTCCGCCCACGTCGGCGGCGATGAACGCCCCGGACCGCGACGCACGCAGAAGATCCCGCTGTTTGGCCGATTCGCCCACGCCCTGCCCCTTGATGCCCCTGATTCGTTTTCAGTCTGTGATTGAAATGACAACGTTGTCAACAGGACAAATGGCTAGGACATTGCGCAATCGATCACGCACTGCAGCAGGAAACGGTTTCACATGACGTCGACGGGCTCCACGACCTTGCGTCGCACGGCCTCGCGGCGGGCATAGGGTTGGCGCGCAAGCGGTTTGACGCGCCGCGACATCGAAAGTCAGAAACGGGGCCGGTCATTTTCGTCGCGCGATTCTTCCGATTGACAACGTTGCGCACACGAGTCAATAAAGGGACAAATTAGGGGCATACCACGTGAGGGGAACATCCATGTCATCCACTGCAGGTGCTGTCGAAGAGACACGCCATTCCAGCCTGGTACCGATGATCATCATCGGCGTCCTGTTCTTCATCTTCGGCTTCGTGACCTGGCTCAACGGGCCGTTGATCACGTTCGTCAAGCTGGCCTTCAACCTGGACGACGTCAACGCCTTCCTCGTACCGATGGCCTTCTATCTCTCGTACTTCTTCCTCGCCCTGCCCTCGTCCTTCATCCTGAAGAAGACCGGCATGAAGAAGGGCATGGGGCTTGGCCTGTTCGTCATGGCCATCGGCGCCGTGATGTTCGGCCAGTTCGTCACGATGCGTATCTATCCGGGCGCACTCACCGGTCTGTTCGTGATCGGTGCCGGCCTCTCGCTGCTGCAGACCGCCTCCAATCCGTATATCTCGATCCTCGGTCCGATCGACAGCGCGGCACAACGCATCGCGTTCATGGGCATCTGCAACAAGATCGCCGGCGCGCTCGCACCGTTCGTGTTCGGTGCCGTGGTCATGAGCAACATCGGTTCGTTCGACAAGCAGATCGCCGCCGCGGCGACCCCCGGTGAAAAGGACGCGCTGCTGGCCGCGTTCGCGGCCAAGGTGCACATGCCGTACATGGTGATGGCGGCGCTGCTGGTCGTGCTCGCGGTCTGGGTGGTGCGTTCGTCGCTGCCTGAGATCAAGGCATCGCACGACAATTCCGAGCGCGCTATCGGTCACGACAAGGGCAGCGTTTTCAGCTTCCCGCATCTGTGGCTGGGCGTGCTCTGCCTTTTCGTGTACGTGGGTGTGGAAGTGATGGCCGGCGATGCCATCGGCACGTACGGTCAGGGCTTCGGCATGACGCCCGAGGACACCAAGCACTTCACCTCGTATACCTTGTTCGCCATGCTGCTCGGCTACGTCGCGGGCCTGCTGCTGATTCCGAAATTCGTGTCGCAGCAGCGCTATCTTGCGATTTCGGCGATTCTCGGTGTGCTGTTCTCGATCGGCACCTACGTCACCACCGGTTACACCTCGGTCGCCTTCGTCGCCGCGCTGGGTTTCGCCAACGCCATGATGTGGCCGGCGATCTTCCCGCTGGCGATCAAGGGGCTCGGTCGCCTGACCGAATTCGGCTCGGCCTTCCTGATCATGGGCATCGCCGGTGGTGCGCTCATTCCGCAGATTTTCGCGCACCTCAAGCAGGTCTATGACTTCCAGGCCGTGTTCCTCTGCGTGATGGTCCCCTGCTACCTGTACATCCTCTACTACGGCGCGGCCGGCCACCGGGTCGGCCAGCACGGCGGCAGATAAGCCGGTATCTTCGCTCCGCGGCGGCCATCCAGTAGGATGGCCGTCCTGCTATCGAGGGTCGTAGATTGCGAAGCCCTACCATCAAGGACGTGGCCGAACGGGCCGGCGTGTCACTGAAGACCGTCTCCCGTGTCATCAACCACGAGCCGTCCGTCCACGCCCGCACCCGGGAAAAGGTGCAGCGCGCTATCGATGCGCTGGATTACCAGCCCGACCAGGCCGCCCGTAGCCTGCGCAGCCAGCGCACGTATGCGCTGGGTCTGGTGTATGACAATCCCAATGCGCACTACGTCATCGCCATGCAGAACGGCGTGCTCTCGGTCTGCCGCGAGCGCGGCTTCGGCCTTCAGATCCATCCCTGCGATTCGTCGCTGCCCAAGCTGGCCGAGCAGCTGTGCGATCTGGTCCGGCGCAACCGGCTGGCCGGCCTCGTTCTTTGCCCGCCGATGTCCGAGCAGCCGAAGCTGCTCGCCGCGCTGACCGAGCAGAAGGTGCCGTTTGTCCGCATCATTTCCGCGCGGCAGGATCCCCAGGACGGCTGGCCGTGCGTTTTCGTCGACGACCGCGACGCGGCGTATGCCATTACCGAGCATCTGATCCAGCTGGGCCATCACCGCATCGGCTTCCTCTGGGGTGGCAAGGAGCACCGGTCGAGCCCGGAGCGCTATCAGGGTTATGAGGATGCGCTGCGCGAATATGGCCTGCCGGTCGACAAGAAGCTGGTGGTTGAGGGCGACTATTCGTTCGACGATGGTTTTCGTGGCGCGCGCAAGCTGCTTGCGCTGAAGGAGCCGCCTACCGCGATCTTCGGCTCCAACGACGAGATCGCCGCCGGTGTCCTTGCTGCCGCGCGTTCGGGCGGTGTCGACGTGCCGTGGGAGCTGTCGATCGCCGGTTTTGAGGACAGTCCGTTTTCGAAGCAGTCGTGGCCTGCGCTGACCACCGCGCGGCAGAACACCGAGGAAATTGGCCGGCATGCGGCGCAGCGGTTGATCGCGGAGCTCGAACACGACGATCCGGCGCATGTGCTGGCCAACGAGGGCTTCAGTCCGGATCTGGTCGTGCGTGGATCGACGGCGCCGCGGCGGCTCTGAGGCGGTTCGGGTTCGGGTTCGGATTCCGGCTCGGCTTCGCCATTGCGGCGGGATTTGCACTGAGGGCAGGGCGCCGTCGGGTGCCATTCTCGTCGCTAGGTCCTCCTACGGCCTTCGCCTTCGTGCGGAAGCGCTCCGAGAACGGCACCCGACGGCGCCTTCCATGCGGTGCGGTTTAGGGGCGGCGAGCGCAAAGCGGCGTCCCGGCTCAGAACCGCGCTTTGCTCGCGCCGAAATGCGATGCCACGTATGGAGGGGAGTCGTTGGCTGCCGTTCCTGGAGCGCTTCCGCACGAAGGCGAAGGCCGTAGGAGGACCTAGCGACAGGAACGGCAGCCAACGGCTCCCCCGCCGCCACACACCCCCATCTACAGCCATTTAACACCTTTTTTCCTATACTTGCCGGGTTGTCCGCGCCGCGTCGTGCTTCGATGCATCTTGCCGGCAACCACCGAGTCCCTTTAGCGGACCGTTCGCGCGCCGCCGTCTGGCCTGGCGCATCCCTTTCGATGGGCGGTATGCACCGGCTGCGTATGCGTGTGCCCGCTCGCGTGACAGGATTTATCTCCATGCAGGATCGACACGGGCACGAAGCCCATTTCGGCTGGTTTACCCGCCGCCGCAAACATCTCAAGCCCGATGATCTGACCATCGTCGACGAGTCCATGCTCAGGCGTGCCGTGGGTGCCGCCGCACTCGGCAACGCGATGGAATGGTTCGACTTCGGTGTCTACGGCTACCTCGCCGTGACGCTCGGCCATGTCTTCTTTCCAGGGAGCAGCCCGACCGCGCAGGTGATCGCGACCTTCGCGACGTTTACCGTCGCTTTCCTCGTGCGGCCGATCGGTGGACTGGTCTTCGGGCCACTCGGCGATCGCTTCGGGCGCCAGAAGGTGCTGGCGGCGACGATGATCATGATGGCGGCGGGGACGTTCGCTATCGGCCTGATTCCCAGCTACGCCACGATCGGTTTGTGGGCACCGGCGCTGCTGTTGCTTGCACGACTGCTGCAGGGTTTCTCGACCGGCGGTGAGTATGGCGGTGCGGCGACCTTCATCGCCGAATACTCGACCGATGCGCGACGCGGACAGATGGGCAGCTGGCTCGAGTTCGGAACGTTGGGCGGTTACATCGCGGGTGCCGGTGTGGTGACCGCGCTGACGACGCTGCTCACCACCGGGCAGATGCTGGACTGGGGTTGGCGCGTACCGTTCCTGGTGGCGGGTCCGCTGGGCCTGCTCGGGCTTTACATGCGCATGAAGCTCGAAGAGACCCCCGCATTCAAGGCGCATGCCGATGCGATGGAGGCGGCGGGCGACATGCCGCGCGTATCGTTGAAGGAGCTCGTCTCCGTGCACGGCCCGCAGCTGCTGAAATGCATCGGCCTCGTGCTGGTCTTCAACGTCACCGACTACATGTTGCTGACCTACATGCCGAGCTATCTCACGGTGACCATGGGTTACAGCGAGGCCAAGGGCCTGTTGCTGATCCTCATCGTAATGCTGGTGATGATGCCGCTCAATGTGGTGGGCGGGTTCTTCAGCGATCGTCTTGGCCGTCGCCCGATGATCATCGGTGCATGTACCGTGATGTTCGTGCTCGCCATCCCTTGCATGTGGCTGGTGGGCACGGGCAACGACTGGCTGATCTTCGCGGGCCTCATGGGACTCGGCATCGCGCTCGTCTGCTTTACCAGCACCATGCCCGCCACGTTGCCCGCGCTGTTCTATACGCCGGTGCGTTACAGCGCGCTGTCCATCGCGTTCAACGTTTCGGTGTCGCTGTTCGGTGGCACGACGCCGCTGGTGACCGCATGGCTCGTCGAGCGCACGGGCGATCCGATGCTGCCGGCGTATTACCTGATGGGCGCGGCGGTGATTGGCATCGTCACGATGCTCTTCGTACGCGAGACGGCGGGGTTGCCGTTACGTGGGTCGCCGCCGGCGGTGGCGGATCATGCGGAGGCGAAGGAGTTGCTGGCCGGAGATGCGCCGTTGACGGTGGATGAGGTGTTGCCGGTGATGGCGGCGTCCGGGGGTCATGCGGAGCCTGTTGCTCGCTGATGAGCGTCGCCAGCAGGGCTGGCTCCTACCCGGTCGCGACGGACGGGTGGGAGCTTACGCTGTTGGCGATCGGGATCAGGCCCCGGTCATGATCCCGATCGCCGCGATGGCGATGGCCAGGCCCGTCCAGTTCAGCCAGGTCAGTTTTTCGCGGAAGGCGATCGCACCGACCAGTGCGCCGAGCACCATCACCCCCACGTTCATCGATGCGAACACCAGCGACGGATCGTTGGGCAGCGCGATATGTCCGCGGATGTAGAAAAGAATGTTGGCGAAGTTGGCGGCTCCCAGCAGCACGCCGAAGCCGATGCTGCGCGGCGAGAGGGGCGCCTTACGCGCGATCGCCCGTCCGATCACGACGATCCAGCAGAGCACCATGGCGATCAGGAACGAGGCGAGCATCGCACTGGGGAAGGGTGCACCGGCCTTGGCGAGCATCTTGAAGCAGATGTCGATCACGCCGAAGCCGACGAAGACGGCAAGCGGTGCGGTCCAGCCGGCCCGATCGGTCTGCCCGCGATCCCGGCGCCAGAGCACGCACAGGACGGCGACGAAGGCGAGGGCGATGCCCAGGCCCTTGCGCTCGGTCATGACGTCGCCGAGGAAGACGAACGCGGCGATCAGCGAGAAGAACAGCGACAGGCGCTGGGCGACGTCGGTGCGAACGATGCCCGCCGTGCGGACGGATCGCGCCAGCATCGCGAAGATGGCGGGGAGAAAGACGCCTAGCAGGAGGAGGGGGACGTAGGTCTCCTTCGCCGCGACGGCGGCCTGCGGCGTGGCGCCAAGCAGCGTGTACGCCATGGCGGCGGCCACGATGTAGTTGGTGGCGACGGCCTGGACGATGTCGACGTTCGCGCGGCGCGCGAGTTTGAGCAGCACGGACACGGCCACGCTGAAGGCGATGGCTAGGGCGATGTAGAGCATGGCTGGGAGGGCCGGTGAGGCTTGGGGTGCGAAGGATCGCATGTGGATGGGGCGGGTTACGAGCCAGACGCCGCTTGGTGGGATCGGACAGCTGGCTCGTTGCGGTGCAAAGCCTCATTCGCGATAGGGCGGGTGAGGGTTCGCGCGCGGGGCGCGCTCCTACGTACGCACGGCGTGGGCGTGGGGCGTACTAATACGTCAGGCGCGGGGCGCGCTCCTACGTCAGCGGCGCAGTTGCGCCGCTTCGCGCGCGAGGGCTTCGATGGCGGGCCAGTCGGAGGTGGCGAGCAGGTTGGCGGGGGTCAGCCACGAACCGCCGACGCAGACGACGTTGGGCAGCGCGAGGAACTCGGGCGCGTTGGCGAGGCTGACGCCGCCGGTGGGGCAGAAGCGGATCTGCGGCAACGGGCTGGCCCAGGCACCGATGAGCTTCGGGCCGCCGGCCGGAACGGCCGGGAAGAACTTCTGGAAGCGATAACCACGCTCCAGCAGTTCCATGGCCTCGCTGGACGTCGCCGCGCCGGGGAGCAGCGGCAGTTCGTGATCGTCGGCGGCATCGAGCAGGCGCGGCGCGCTGCCCGGCGACACGGCGAACTTCGCGCCGGCCTTGTACGCGTTCTCGAGGTCGCGAGCGGTCAGCACCGTGCCCACACCGACGAAGGCGCCTTCGACTTCCGCGGCGATCGCGCGGACGGCGTCGAGTGCGGCGGGCGTACGCAGGGTGACTTCGATGGCGGGGATGCCACCGGCGACCAGCGCGCGCGCCATGCCGACCGCCTTCGAGGCGTCCTCGATGATGACGACCGGCACCACCGGCGCCAGGCGCAGCGTGGACTCGACACTCTGTTGCTTCGCTTCGTTACTCATCAGGTACTGCTCCAAAGGATCAGAAAACGCCGGCACCGAGGTCGGCCGTGACGGCGGACTGACGGAACATGGCGAAGAGCTCGCGACCCATGCCGGTGTGGTGCATGGCCAGATCGATGTTGTCGGGAATGCGGCTGTTCCACTCGTCCGCGTCGACCAGAACCTCAATGGTACCTGCCACGGCATCGAGACGAACCATGTCGCCCGTGCGCACGCGGGCGATGGGACCGCCGGCTTCCGCCTCGGGGGTCACGTGGATCGCGGCAGGCACGCGCCCCGATGCGCCGGACATGCGACCGTCGGTGAGCAGGGCGACGCGATGCCCGCGATCCTGCAGCAGGCTCAGCGTCGGCGTGAGCTTGTGCAACTCCGGCATGCCACGCGCGCGCGGCCCCTGAAAGCGCACCACGGCGATGAAATCGCGATTGAGCTCACCGCGATCGAACGCGGCTTTGACGTCGTCCTGCTCGTCGAAGACGATCGCCGGTGCCTCGACGATCATGCGATCTTCCGGCACGGACGAGATCTTGATCACGCCGCGACCGACATTGCCCTTGAGCATGCGCAAGCCACCGTCGTGACGGAACGGCTCCGCGATAGTGCGCAGTACGCCGCGGTTGCCGCTTTCCTTCGAGACCGGCTTCCAGACCAATGCGTCGCCTTCGAGAACGGGCGTGGTGCGATAGGCATCCAGGCCGCGGCCCATGATCGTGTCGACGTCGCCGTGCAGCAGGCCGGCATCGAGCAGCTGATCCATCAGGAAGCCCATGCCGCCGGCTTCGTGGAAGTGGTTCACGTCGGCGTAGCCGTTCGGATAGACGCGTGCGAGCAACGGCACGACCGCGGACAGCGCATCGAAGTCGTCCCAGCGCAGTTCCACGCCGGCCGCGCGTGCGATGGCGACGAGATGCAGCAGATGGTTGGTCGAGCCGCCCGTCGCGTGCAGTCCGATCACGCCGTTCACGATGGAGCGCTCGTCGACGATACGGCCGATCGGCAGGTATTCATCGCCCAGCGCGTCGATCGCCAGCACGCGCTCCACCGTGGCACGCGTGAGGGCGTCACGCAGCGGCGTATCCGGCGCCTCGAAGCTCGCGCCCGGCAGGTGCAGGCCCATGATCTCCATCAGCATCTGGTTGGAGTTCGCGGTGCCGTAAAACGTGCAGGTACCCGACCCATGATAGGAACGCGCTTCCGCGTCGAGCAGTTCCGCGCGTGTCGCCTTACCGGCGGCGAAGGCCTGACGGACCTTCGATTTCTCTTCGTTCGGAATACCGGACGGCATCGGACCCGACGGCACGAACGCGCTGGCGAGATGGCCGAAGCTCAGCGCGCCGATCAGCATGCCCGGCACGATCTTGTCGCAGATGCCGAGATACAGCGCGCCTTCGTACATGTCGTGCGAGAGCGATACGGCGGTCGCCATGGCGATGAGGTCGCGCGAGAACAGCGACAGCTCCATGCCAGGACGACCCTGGGTGACGCCGTCGCACATGGCCGGCACGCCACCGGCGACCTGCGCGGTGGCGCCGAAGTCTCGTGCGATCCGACGGATCAGTTCCGGATAGCGCTCGTACGGCTGATGCGCCGAGAGCATGTCGTTGTACGAGGTGACGATGGCGATATTCGACGCGTGGCCGTTGCGCAGCGCGTCCTTGTCGTTCTCACCGCACGCGGCGAAACCGTGCGCGAGATTGCCGCACGACAGGTGATGGCGTTTGGCGCCCGTCCCGCGGGCGGCGTCGATCCTGGCGAGGTACGCGGCGCGCGAAGTGCGACTGCGCTCGACGATACGCTGCGTCACCTCGGCAACGATGGGATGAAGGGTCATGGCGTGTTCCTGAGGCTTTGACCGGGCGGTCGGTGCCGCGCGCCTGACGCGCGGCGGTTGAACGATGGATCAGGCGGCCCAGTAGACGTCCACGGGCACGCGGTCCTGCTTGAGCACGGCGGCGATCGGGAAGTCTTCGCCGGCCTGAGCCCTGGCGAGCACGTCTTTCTTGTCCGCACCTTCGATGTGCAGGTAGAGCGTGCGCGTATCGAGCACGCGCGGCAGGCTGAGCGTGATGCGCGGCTCACCCGCACCGCCGGCACGCATCGACAGCACGCTCCGCGTACCGTTGAGGTCGAGCGCTTCGGCGAGGTGGTCGCCGCCGGGGAAAAACGACGCGGTGTGGCCGTCCGGACCCATGCCGAGCACGACGACATCGAACGGCTTGCCGAGCGCGTCGACCTTCTCGCCAACGCCCTCGAGCGCGGCATCGACGTCGTCGGCATGCGCCTTGTCGAACAGCGGCAGGAAGGCGGCGACGTGCGCTTCGTGCGCGATCAGGGTGTTCCTGACCATGCGCGCATTGGAACGCTCGTTGTCTTCGTCGACCCAGCGCTCGTCGACCAGCGTGATGGTGACCTTCGACCAGTCGATCTCCTGCTCGGCGAGCACGGCGAACATGACCTTGGGCGTGCCGCCGCCGGAAACGGCGATGCTGGCCTTGCCACGCGCCTTGATGGCGGCGTCGAGCTTGCCGGCGATGTCGCGCGCCAGCGCATCGGCGAGAGTGAGCTTATCGGCGAAATCGTGCTGATGGATCTTGGCGTTCATGCTGCGTCCTCGGCCCAGGTACGGCCATCGCGTTCAATGAGCGCCACGGCGGCGCTCGGACCCCAGGTACCCGCGGTGTACGGCTTCGGCGTATCGCCGCTGCCCTCCCAGGCTTCGAGGATGGGACCGGCCCAGTTCCATGCGGCTTCGACTTCGTCGCGGCGCATGAACAGGGTCGGGTTACCACGCACGACGTCGAGGATCAGCCGCTCGTAGGCATCGGGCTGCTGCACGCCGAACGCCGCCGCGAAACTCATGTCGAGCGGCACGTGGCGCAGGCGCAGGCCACCCGGACCCGGATGCTTGATGGTCAGCCACAGCTTGACGCCCTCGTCCGGCTGCAGACGCAGCGTCAGGCGGTTGGGCAGCAGCGGACCGTTGGTGGGATCGAAGATGGAATGCGGCAACGCGCGGAACGTCACCACGATCTCCGAGACCCGGCTAGGAAGGCGCTTGCCGGTGCGCAGGTAGAACGGCACACCCGCCCAGCGCCAGTTACCGATCTCCGCCTTGAGGGCGACGAAGGTTTCGGTCCTGGACTGGTCGCTGCCGAGTTCGTCGAGATAGCCCGGGACGCCCTGACCTTCGGCCGCGCCGGCGCGGTACTGCCCGCGCACGGTGAGGTTGCCGGCGTTGCTGGCGTTGATCGGGCGCAGCGAACGCAGCACTTTGAGTTTTTCGTCACGCACGGCATCGGGCGCCAGCGACGAAGGCGGCTCCATGGCGAGCATGCAGACCAGCTGCAGGATGTGGTTCTGGACCATGTCGCGCAGCGCGCCGGCACGATCGTAGTAGCCCGCGCGATGACCGACGCCGACCGTCTCGGCGACGGTGATCTGCACGTGGTCGATGTGCTGGGCATTCCACAGCGGCTCGAACAGGGCGTTGCCGAAGCGCAGCGCCAGCAGGTTCTGCACCGTTTCCTTGCCGAGGTAATGATCGATCCGGTAGGTCTGCGATTCGTTGAAGACCCGGGCCACGGCGTCGTTGATGGCGTTGGCGCTTTCCAGATCGCGACCGATCGGCTTCTCCAGGACCACGCGCGAGCGCTCGCCGTTGAGACCGAGCGACCCGAGGCGCTGGCAGATGTCGGTGAAGATGTCCGGCGCGGTGGACAGATAGAACACGCGGATGTGCTGGGCCTGCTGTTGCATCAGCGCGGCGAATTCATCCCAGCCTTCTTCCTTGCGCGCGTCGAGCGAGCGGTAGGAAACCATCTGGATGAACGCGTCCAGCTGGGCCGGAGCCACGTGGGACACGCCTTTCTCGACCGAGGAGCGGACCAGGTCGCGGTAGCCCGCGTCGTCGAGGGCCTCGCGGGCCACGCCGATGAGGCGGCTGCTGGGCTGGATCTGGCCGTCCACGAAGCGATGGAACAGCGCGGGAAGAAGCTTGCGGACGGCGAGGTCGCCGGTGCCGCCGAAGATGACCAGATCGAAGGGTTCGATCGGGAGGAGATGAGCGCTCACGACAGTGGCCTGCTGGGATCGATGGGTATGCCGACGGATCGTACCAGTGACATACCAGGTCATACCAGCCCCGTACCACTCAAGGCGGCGTTTTCCATCGCGATATCAGGCGATGACGCCGCAAAAACGTTTACGGGCCGACTTTGCATCGTGCAAACGCCCGTTTGAATCGCTCACTGGTATTCGCGGGCTTGGACGGTCTTGCCGCAGTGGTCGTTGATTGGTATCTTCTCGGCCATGGAAAGCGCCCTCGTCGCCGAATACCAACGCCTGCAGTACGACCCGGCCGCCCGGCAGCCGCTGGCGTACATGCGCCTGCGTCGCGCCATCCGCAACGTGATCGAAAACGGCGAGGTGCAGGTCGGCCATGCGCTGCCCAGCGAGCGCGACCTGGCCAGGGCCCTCACGCTGTCCCGGGTTACCGTGCGCAAGGCCATCGGCGGCCTGGTCGAGGATGGTCTGCTCACCCAGCGTCATGGCGCGGGCACCTTCGTGTCCGAGCGCATCGTCAAACCGCTGTCGCGTATGACCAGCTTCACCGAGGATCTTCGCGCTCGCGGGCTCAATCCGCGCTCGGAGTTCTTCGAGCGGGCCATCGGCGAGGTCACGCCGGAAGAAGCCATGGCGATGAATCTCTCGCCCGGCACCCAGGTGGTCCGCCTGCACCGCCTGCGCTACGCGGGCGACGAGCCGCTGGCGATCGAGCGCAGCGCCGTGCCGCTCAACCTGCTGCCGGACCCCAGCCTGGTCGAGGATTCCCTCTACGAAGCGCTCGACACGCTGGGCAACCGCCCGCGACGTGCGTTGCAACGCCTGCGCGCGGTGGTGCTGGGCCCTGCCCAGACCCGGCTGCTCCGGCTCGGCGCCGGCAGTGCCGGGCTGAATATCGAGCGGCGCAGCTTCCTCGACGACGGCCGCATCGTCGAGTTCACGTGTTCCTGGTATCGCGGGGACATCTACGACTTCGTCGCCGAACTGCAGAGCGACTGACGGACCATTCTTCATGACGATCCAGCCGCAAGACACCCTGATGTACCGCGAAGCGCACGAGACCGCCGAGGTCGTCGAGCGGCAGCTTGCCCTTAACGACGCCGTGATCGGCACCCTTGCCGAACGCCTGCGCGCGAATCCGCCGCGCATGGTGATCACCTGCGCCCGTGGCAGCTCGGATCACGCGGCCATGTACGCGAAGTACGTATTCGAAACGCAGCTGGGCGTCGTCACCGCCTCGGCCTCGCCGTCGGTCACCTCGATTTACCACGCCGCGCAGCGCCTCGATGGCGCGCTTTACGTCGCCGTATCCCAGTCGGGCAAGAGCCCGGATCTGGTCCGCAACGCCGAGGCCGCGAAGAAGGCCGGTGCGTACGTCGTGGCGCTGGTCAACGTGATCGACTCGCCGCTGGCGGACGTCGCGGACGTGGTCGTCCCGCTGCACGCGGGCCCGGAAACCAGCGTCGCCGCGACCAAGAGCTATCTCGGCGCGCTGTTCGCGATTCTGCATATCGCCGCCCGGTGGAGTGGCAAGGCCGAGATCGCCGACGCCCTGGCCGCGTTGCCCGCGCAGCTGCGCCAGGGCTGGGATGCCGACTGGTCGTCGCTGACGGAAGGCCTCGTCGATGCGCACAACCTGTTCGTGGTCGGTCGTGGCTTCGGCTTCGCCGGTGCGCTGGAAGCGGCGCTCAAGTTCAAGGAAACCTGCGGCCTGCATGCCGAAGCCTTCAGCGCGGCCGAAGTGAAACACGGCCCGATGGCGCTGGTCGGCCCGGACTTCCCGGTGCTGTTCTTCGCGCAGAACGACGACACGCTCCCGGGCGTGCTCGATGTCGCCGCCGAGTTCCGCAAGCGTGGCGCCAATGTCTGGATCGCCGCGCCGGGTGCGACGGGTGAGGGTGTGCTGCCGCTGGTCGCCACCGCACCGATCGCCGCGCCGCTGATCACGGTGCAGAGCTTCTACCGCGCCACGGCGGCGCTCGCGCTGAAGCGCGGCTTCAATCCCGACGTGCCGCCGCACCTGAATAAAGTCACCGAGACCGTCTGACCGTCACCCTCAAGGAATCGCCATGACTCTCGCCCTCGTCAACGGCCGCGTGCTTACCGACAACGGATTCCAGAGCGGCTTTGCCGTGCTGGTCGACGATGGAAAGATCACCGGACTGGCGCTGCCATCCGATCCGCGCGTGCGCGCGGCGGAGCGCCATGACCTCGGTGGTCGCACCTTGCTGCCCGGCTTCATCGACTGCCAGGTCAACGGCGGGGGCGGCGTGTTGTTCAACGATGCACCGACGGTCGACGCGATCCGCACGATCGGCGAGGCACACGCGAGATTCGGCACCACGGGTTTTCTGCCCACGCTGATCAGTGACGACGCGGAGGTCATGGCGAAAGCCATCGATGCCGTGAACGACGCGGTCGCCCAGGGCGTGCCGGGCGTGCTCGGCATCCATCTGGAAGGCCCGTTCATCGCACCCGAGCGCAAGGGCGTGCACGACCCGGCCAAGTTTCGCATCGCCGATGCCGACGATGTCGCGATGGTCGCGCGGCGCCACGGCGGCGTGACCCTGCTGACGCTGGCCCCCGAGCGCGCTTCCGCGGAAGTACTCCAGCAGCTGGTCGCCAACGGCGTCATCGTAGCCGCGGGCCACACGGCGGCCGACTACGAGACCACGCGCCATGCACTGGCGACGGGCGTGCGCGGCTTCACCCATCTGTTCAACGCGATGACACCCTTCACCAGCCGCGAGCCTGGCGTCGTCGGTGCCGCGCTCGAAGACCAGGCCAGCTGGTGCGGTCTGATCGTCGACGGCCACCACGTGCACCCGACCTCGCTGCGTGTCGCCATCGCGGCGAAGGCGCCACGGAAGATGATGCTGGTCACCGACGCGATGCCGCCCGTGGGGTCGGACAATCCGAACTTCGTGCTCAAGGGCGAAACCATCACCGTGCGCGACGGCGTCTGCCAGACGGCGGACGGCACGCTGGCCGGCTCCGCGCTGGACATGGCCACGGCGGTGCGCAATACGGTCGACATGGTTGGCGTGGCCTACGATGAAGCCGCGCGCATGGCGTCGACGTATCCGGCCGCGTTCCTCGGCCTCGGCGCCACCCACGGTCATATCGCCGCCGGTTACCGCGCCGACTTCGTCGTGATGGACGAGACCCATACGGTGATCGAAACCTGGATCGGCGGCGAGCGCGTTTACGCCGCAGGCTGATCGGCCGGTCGTGACAGCGCCCCACCCTCCGGTTAAAGTCGCGGGGTTCGGGTGTCCCCGGGGCGTCGCGCCACGGGGATGAAACGGGAAGCCGGTGCGCCGCCTCTGCGGCAAGGCCGGCACTGCCCCCGCAACGGTAAGCGCTCGGGGTCGTCACGGCCCCTCGGACACGGCTTCAGCCACTGCGACAGCGGGAAGGCGCCGGTCCGACACCCCCTCGGGGACGGCGTGAGTCCGGAGACCGGCCCGACGACGCGCCCCGTGAGCCATCCCGGGGCGTCGTCCCGTTTCGGGCGATTCGCGGAGGGCGAATCCGGACAGTCATCCGGGTTCCGCCCGTGTGCCGTTCGCCGTATGTCCTCCTCGCGCGCCCTTTGAGCTACGCATTGCCGCGCTATGCGGCGGAGGAAGACCGTTCCATGAAGAAGACCCTGCTCGCGGCAGCCCTGCTGTCGTCGATCGCCGCTGCCCACGCGGCCGACGCCCCGGACGCCCTCGATCCCGTGATCGTCACCGCGACCCGCACGGCCACGCCACTGGACGAGGTACTCGCCCCGGTGACCGTGATCACCCATGAAGACATCGAGCGTCTGCAGCCGCGTAACGTCCAGGACCTGCTCGCCGGGCTGCCCGGTGTGGTCATGGCCAACACCGGCGGTATCGGCCAGCAGACCTCGCTGTTCATGCGTGGCAGCAACTCCTCGCACACGCTGGTCCTCGTGGACGGTGTCCGCGTGGGTACCGTGGGCGCGGGTCTGCCGGCTTACGAGCAGCTGGCGGTCGAGCAGATCGACCATATCGAGGTCGTCCGCGGTCCGCGCTCGAGCCTTTACGGCTCCGACGCGATCGGCGGCGTCATCCAGATCTTCACCCGCCACGGCCAGGCCGGCGAAGCGCCGACCCCGAGCCTCTCGGTCACCGGCGGCAGCCACGGCTACACCGCCGGCCAGGTCGGCGTGTCGGGCGGCACGACCCACGGCTGGTACAACGCCAGCCTCGGCGGCCAGTACACCTCGGGCATCAATGCCTGCCGCATCGGCGCGGGCACGGCGTTCAAGGGCTGCTTCACCGACGAGCCGGACCATGACGCCTATCGCACGTACAACGGCGCACTGTCGGGCGGTTATCGCTGGGACGACGGCACCGAGCTCACCGGCAGCTGGCTGCGCAGCAAGGGCGATATCGAATACGACGGCGACTACCAGAACCTGACCCGACGCTCGCAGCAGGTCGCCGGCGCGAAGCTGGCTTTCGACGTGCTGTCCGCGTGGCGCATGTCGGTCAGTCTGGGCCAGAACCAGGACCGCGCCGACAACTACCTCAACGGCGCCGACAAGGGCTATTACGACGCGGACTTCAACTACGTCACCGGTGCCGACAAGCTGCGCGTGGGATATCTGTACTCTAAGCGCAATCAGGGTTCCTGGCAGAACGACTTCACGCTGGCCCCGGGCCAGACGCTGAGCGCCGGCGTCGACTACCAGCAGGAAAAGCTGAGCAGCGACACGGATTATCTCAAGGACACCCGCAACAACACGGGCGTGTTCGCGCTCTACCAGGGCGTGTTCGGCCCGCATGAGATCCAGCTGTCGGCCCGCCACGACCACAACACCCAGTTCGGCAACCACACGACCGGCTCGGCCGCCTATGGCTTCCGTTTCGACAACGGCATGAAGGTCACGGCCTCTTATGGCACCGCCTTCCACGCGCCGACCTTCAACGACGAGTACTACCCGTACGGCGTGCCCACGGTGAACCTCAAGCCGGAGAAGTCGCGCACCGCCGAGATCGGCCTGTCGGGTCGTCCGGGCATCTGGAACTGGGCCGTCAACGCCTACCAGAGCCAGGTCGACGACCTGATCGGCTACGACGCGAACTTCCTGCCGGTCAACGTCAGCAAGGCCCGCCTGCGCGGCCTCGAAGGCCAGGTCGGCGCGGACGTCGATGGCTGGCACGTGCGCGGCTACCTGACGCTGCAGCAGCCGCTGGACCGGGACAGCGGGCTCGAGAAGGACAACCTGCTGGCCCGCCGTCCGCGTCGCACCGGTCGCGTGGATCTGGACAAGGACCTGGGCGCGTTGACACTGGGTGGCTCGGTCTACGCCTCGGGTTACAGCTACGACGACGCGGCCAACACGACGCGTCTGGGCGGCTACACGACCGCGGATCTGCGTGCCACCTGGCACATGGACGATGCCTGGAGCGTGCAGGGCCGGGTCGCGAACGTGGCGGACAAGCGGTACGAGACGGCGGCGTATTACAACCAGCTGGGGCGGACCTACTATGTGACCGTGCGGTTCTCGCCCGTACGCTGAGGGAGCACCGTGTAGGAGCGCGCCCTGCGCGCGATGTTTCACGGCATCGCGCGCAGGCGCGCTCCTACCCCTGGCGCCGGGTTCGGGCAAACGCCGCACCCCTGCCTTCCGGCAGGGCCCCCACTAAAGGCACACGCCACGGACCGGCGCGGACGTCATAAAGTCCCCGGGCGCGGGTATGCTTCCCGCGATCACAGGAAGTGTCGTGAACGTTTTTGCACCTTTCATTCGCCGGCCGATCGGAACCTCGCTGCTTGCGGCGGGGCTCGTGCTGTGCGGCTCCATCGCCTACATGCTGCTCGGCGTGGCGGCCCTGCCGTCCATCGAAGTGCCCGCCGTCTTCATCCAGACGCAGATGCCCGGTGCGAACGCGCAGACGATGGCCTCGACCATCATCGCCCCCCTGGAGCGCCACCTCGGCCAGATCCCGGGCGTGGACCAGATGTATTCCAACAGCTCGGAAGGCAGCGGCTTCGTCCGCCTCCGTTTCAGCATGGACCGCTCCACCGATGCCGCCGCGCGTGACGTGCAGGCCGCGATCAACGCGTCCGCCGCCGACCTGCCGGCCGGCATGCCCAGCCCCCCGCAGTACTTCAAGTTCGACACCGGCCAGATTCCCGTTCTGCTGGTGTCGTTCACCTCGAAGTCGCTGCCGCCGGACAAGCTCTACGACGTCGTCGATACCCTGATCCGGCCCGCCGTGGCGCAGATCGATGGCGTGTCGCGCGTACAGGTCTTCGGTGGGACCCCGCACGCCGTGCGCGTGGAGCTGGATACCCGCGCGTTGTCGTCCAAGGGGCTCACCGCCAACGATGTGTCCAATGCGCTGCATGCCGCCAACGTGACCTCGCCGCAGGGCCTGCTGTCCGACGGCAAGGCACAGATGACGGTCGTCGCGAACGACAGCATTCGCGACGCGAAGGATTTCGGCGACATCCTCATCGCGATGCGCAACAACGTGCCGGTGCGCCTCTCGGACATCGCCCGCGTCTACAACGGCCAGCAGGACCAGTACCAGGCCGCATGGTTCCAGGGCGAGCGCTCGGTCACCATGCAGATGAGCAAGCGTCCGGAGGCGAACTCCATCGCCACCGCCGACGCGATCCGTGCCGCGCTGCCGCGCTTCCGTTCGCTGCTGCCGGCGGACGCGAAGGTTACGCCCATCTTCGACCTGACCCAGACCACGCAGTCCGCGCTGCACGAGGTCAAGGTCGCGCTGCTGATCAGCATCGTCATGGTCTTCCTGGTCATGATGGTGTTCCTGCGCCGTCTCGGTCCGACGCTGATCGCGACGCTGAGCGTGCCGTTGTCCCTGGCCGGCGCCTTCGTGGTGATGTGGACACTCGGCTATACGCTCAACACGATGTCGCTGATGGCGCTGGTGCTGTGCATCGGTTTCGTCGTCGATGACGCCATCGTGGTCATCGAGAACATCGTCCGGCACATGGAGAACGGCAGTAAACCGATGCCGGCGTCGCTCGAGGGCGTGCGCGAGATCGGCTTCACCGTGATGTCGATCACGCTGTCGCTGGTGGCGGTGTTCGCGCCGCTGCTGTTCGGCAACAACATGATCACCAAGTTGCTGCGCGAGTTCTCGGTGACCCTGGCGGCGGCCGTGCTGATTTCGGCCATCGTGTCGCTGACGCTCACGCCGGCACTCTGCGCCCGCTATCTCAAGCACGACGAGCCCGACCGCCAGCCAGGCCGCGTCGAGCGCGCGCTGGAACGCTTCGATCGCGGGTTTCTGCGCCTGTATGAGCGCGGACTGGACTGGGCGATGCGCCATCGGCGGGTCATGCGCTGGCAGCCACTCATCCTGCTTTTCGCCACCTTCGCGCTGGGCTTCGCCGTGGTGAAGACCGCCGGTGGCAATTTCATGCCCGACGAGGACACGGGCATGCTGCAGGCCGATGTCACCGCGGACGCCAACATTTCGCCGGACGAGATGTCGCGACGCCTCAAACGCGTCGGCGAAATGATGCAGAACGATCCGGCCGTCGCCGACGTCACCACACTGCTCGGCAGCGGCAACGATGGCGCGGCCGTCGGCAACAGCGGCACCATGTTCATCGATCTGAAGAAGAAGGGGAGCGGCCCGGATCTGCGCCATGAATCCATGAAGGAATTCATGGATCGCAAGGGCAAGGAGTACGACAAGCTCTCCGATGTCCAGGTCTTCATGAATCCCGTGCAGTTCCTCGGCGGGAGCGGGGGCAACAGCAACCGCGGGCAGTACTCGTTCCAGCTGATCAGTACCGGCGGCGAACCGTTGCAGCCCTGGACGCTGAAGCTGGTGCGTCAGATGCGCAGCATGAAGGAGTTCCGCGACGTCGGCAGCGACTTCGACATCGTCGGCAAGCAACAGATGCTGAAGGTGGACCGCGATGCGGCGGGCCGCCTGAACGTCGGCATGGGCGATGTCGATTCGGCGCTGTACAACTCGTTCGGCCAGCGCCAGGTGTCGATCATCTATTCGGACATCAACCAGTACTGGGTGGTGCTGACCTCGGCGGCCGCGCAGGAGCTCAGTCCCGGCGCGCTGCTCAACACGTACGTGAAGAATTCACTCGGCACGATGATTCCGCTCTCGGCGGTGGCGCACATCGAGCCCGTGGCGACGCCGAGTGCGGTCACCCACCAGAACCAGCTCGAATCGGCGGACATCACCTACAACCTCGCGCCGAAGATCACGCCGGACAAGGGCAACAGCCTCGCCGAGGAAGCCGTACGCCGGATCAACCTGCCGGAGGGCGTGCGCATGGACGTCACCGGCACCAACCAGCGCATGCGCGATGCGCAGTCCAACGGCATGGTGCTGCTGATCGGCGCGATCCTCGCCGTCTACATCGTGCTCGGGATTCTCTACGAGAGTCTCGGCCATCCGTTGACGATCATCTCCACGTTGCCGGCGGCGGGTGCCGGTGCGTTCCTGGCGATGCTGGTCACGCAGACGCAGCTGACCCTGATGGCGATCATCTCCGTCTTGCTGTTGATCGGTATCGTGAAGAAGAACGCCATCCTGATGGTCGACTTCGCACTCGTGGCCCAGCGTGAACACGGCATGTCGCCGGTCGACGCGATTCGTCAGGCGGCCCTGGTCCGCTTCCGACCGATCACCATGACCACCCTCGTCGCGATGGGTGCCGCGCTGCCGCTGGCGATCGGGTTCGGTGTCGGCTCGGAAATGCGACGGCCGCTCGGCATCGCGATCGTCGGCGGCTTGCTGGTCTCGCAGCTGCTTACGCTGCTGAGTACGCCCGCGATCTACCTGTGGAATCACGACCGCAAGGAGCGCAAGGTGAAGCGCTTACACCGGCGCATGCTGAAGCGTCGATACAAGCGCTGGATGAAGATCCGCAAGGCGCGCAAGACCCGATAGCCTTCCATGCATACCGGCTTTTCGCAGGAGCCAGCCCTGCTGGCGACAGGAGTTACGGCAAGCTCCCATCGCCAGCAGGGCTGGCTCCTACCGAAGCTTGCGTCGCCGGAAGCATATGCGCCTTCTTCCAGCTGCCGCGCCGGTAATACACCGTGGTAATCGCGATCGACACCAGCGACCCGACCGGAAAGCTCCACCAGATGGCGTCCGCGCCCCACCTCGGTTCCAGCAGGGCGGCAAACGGATAGCGCACCAACCACATCGATATCACCAGCACGATCAGTGGCAGCATGACCGCGCCCGTGGCCCGCACCACGCCGAACATGACGAACGTGACGCCGAACAGCAGGAACGACCACACCACGATGTGATTGAGATGCTGGGCGATGCCGATGGCCGAGCTGTCATCCCCGAGGAACAGCGCCAGCGCGGCGCGGTTGAACAGGTAGATGACGAGCACGAGCGTGCCGGTCAGCGTGAAGTTGGTCAGCACGCCTGCGCGGCCGATGCCCGCAACCCGATCCCAGCGCCTGGCACCCACGTTCTGCGCGACCATCGACGACACCGCCGAACCGATCGCCAGCGCGGGCATCTGGATGTATGTCCACAACTGGGCCGCCGCGCCATAAGCCGCCGTGGTCTGCGAGCCGTGGCGGTTGACCAGCGACATCATGATGATCGCCGAGGACGAGATGACGATCATCTGCGCGCCCATCGGCAGACCCTTCATCACCAGCTGCCTGAGCAGGACCGGTTCCGGAATCAGCAGACGCAGTTCGTGCCGGTGAATGCAGAGGAAGTGCTTGCGGTGATAAAGCCACGCGATCAGCGCCAGCAACGAAACGACCTGCGCGATCAGGGTGGCCACGGCGGAGCCCGCGATACCCATCGCGGGGACCGGTCCCAGGCCGAAGATGAAGAGCGGATTGAGCGCGACGTCGAGCACGACCGAAACCAGCATGAAGGCGAAGGGCGTGCGTGAGTCGCCCGCACCGCGCAGCGTCATCATCAGAAACGTGTACAGATACATCGCCGGCAGAGCGACGAAGATGATGCGCAGGTAGTCGGTCGCGAACGGCAGCGCATCGTGCGGCGTGCCCATGGCCCGCAGCATGAGCGGCGTCGCGATGAAACCGCCCAGCGCGACGAGCACCGACAGCACGACGAAGAAACCGAGACCGGTGCCCACCACACGCCGCGCCTCGGGCACGTCGTGCGCGCCGAGCGTCTGGCCGACCATGATGGTCGTCGCCATGCCGACGCCGAAGACGACTCCGAGCAGGAAGAACAGGATCAGGTTGGCATTGGAGGTGGCCGCGAACGCTGACTCGCCGAGAAAGTGCCCCACCCAGATCGCATTCACCGATGCGTTCAGCGACTGCAAGACGTTGGCGCCAAGGATAGGCAGCGAAAACAGCAGCAGGGTCCTGGCGATCGGCCCTTCCGTCAGCGCGCCACGCGGCGGCGTCATGTCTCGTCGCCGGCGCGCGACACCAGCAGGCGCACGTAGTGGCGTACATCGGCCGGCCATGCGTCGGTCAGCGCGGTGAAGCGAGCGGCGTCCTGACGGTGGAAGGCGCGGGAGGCTTCCTCGTAGCCGGGAAGATCGCCGGCCAGCGCCAGCATGACGCGATCGACCGCCTCGCGCGCCGCACGGACGCGGTCGGCCGGTGCGCCCTCGCGGCTTGCCGCTTCCACCAGACGACGCAGCGCCACGGAGGCGCCGCCCGGCTGCGCCGCAAGCCACTCCCAGTGACGCGGAAGCAGCGTGACCTCCCGGGCGACCACGCCAAGTTTTGGACGCCCCGGCCCGCGGCGGGCTGGCGGCTCGGCGACGGGGAGGCGCGCAAGCACATCGTGGACGGTGCCCCGGTAGTCGATGTCGACGACACGGCCGGTCGCATCGTCGTAGACGATGGGCGTGGCGTGCGGGTCGGCGTCGAGGCGGACCTTGCAGCGTTCCGCGACCGCCGCCAGCGATCCGTGGGCAATGCGCTCGGTAGCGATGAAAGCGGTGTAAGTCGACATGGAGGTGGCCGGGACAAGAGCGATGATCAATTTTTACCCGGATCAAACGTGTCGTCAATAGTCTCCGGGTAAAACCGATCCCGATTCTGCCGCGGCGATCCGCCTGGGCAGGGCTTCCGACAGCCAGTCGACGAATGCCCGAAGACGCGCGTTGTGTCGGCGGGCGGGTGGGTAAACGAGATAGATCGGCAGAGCCGTGGGTCGCCAGTCGTCCAGCACCGACACGAGCGCGCCGCGGGCGATGTGCGGCGCCACGGTGAAGGCCAGCGCCTGCGCTATACCCAGACCGGCGAGCGCCGCAGCCGTATGGGCATTGCTCTCGTTGACCTCGATAGCTGCCGGCACATGCACCTCGACGTCCCGGTTGTCGCGCCGGAAGCGCAGCGGGACAGGACGCCCCGTACGGACCGCGGCATAGCCGATGACCTCGTGACCATCGCGCTCGATCGCCTCGGGTGTATCGGGCGTGCCGCGACGCGCGAAGTAGCCGGGCGTTGCGCAGAGCGTGATCGAGGCATCCGCGATCTTCTTCGTCACGAGGTTCGGATCGTCGGCGGTGCTGCGGATCGCGCAGTCGATGCCTTCGCCGATGAGGTCCACCGTGCGATCGGTCACACCGACCTGCACACGAATGCCGGGATAGCGGGCACGGAAATCGGGCAGGTCCGGAAGGATCAGGCGGGCGGCGACGGAGCCGCCCGTGTCGATGCGCAGGTTGCCGACGGGACTGGCCTGACCGCCGGCAAGCGTGGTCTCGAACGCGTCGAGCTCGCCCAGCAACTGCTGCGTGTGTTCGTAGTAGGCGGCGCCTTCGGTGGTGACCGTCACCCGCCGGGTCGTGCGCTCGAGAAGGCGGACGCCCAGTTCCGCCTCGAGGCCCTGGATCAGCTTGGTCACGGTGGACTTGGGCATGCGCAAGGCGTCCGCCGCCCGGCCGAAGCCGCCGGTCTCGACGAGACGACCGAAGACCCTGATAGCGAGAAAGTGATCCATCTTTGTTTCCGTGCGGGAATAATCAAATCGCGATTCGATTATTTATCCACGCAGGACAAATAGCCAGAATGCTCTCCAACGGCCGCACCGCGGCCATCGGAGCGCTGTCATGAAAACCCTCGCCACCAGCAACATCCACACCACCCGTCACGCCGGCAAGATCGTCCTGGTCACCGGCGGCAGCTCGGGCCTCGGGCTTGCCACCGCGGAGCGCTTCGTCCGCGAGGGCGCCACCGTGTACATCACCGGCCGCCGCCAGGCCGAGCTGGACGACGCCGCCGCGAAGCTGGGTGTCATCGCCATCCAGGGCGACATCGCGAAGGCCGCCGATCTCGATCGCATCTTCGCCACGATCCGCGAGAAGAGCGGCCGCCTCGATATCCTGTTCGCCAATGCGGGCGGCGGCGAGTTCACTTCGCTGGACCAGGTGACCGAAGCGCAGTTCGACAAGTACTTCGGGATCAACGTCAAGGGCACGCTGTTTACTGTGCAGAAGGCGCTGTCGCTCATGGGCCCGGGTAGTGCGATCGTGCTCAACGGTTCGGCGGTGTCGATCAAGGGCCCGGCCGCGTTCGGCGTTTATGCCGCGACCAAGGCGGCCGTGCGCTCACTGGCACGGACCTGGGCGAGCGATCTGAAGGGTCGCGACATCCGCATCAATGTGGTGGCGCCGGGCACCGTCGTGACGCCGGGCTACAAGACGGAGCTTGGCATGAACGACCAGCAGATCGCCGACTTCACGGCATATACCGCAAGCATCACGCCACTGGGTCGCACGGGCACGCCGGATGAGGTCGCCGCGGCGGTATCGTTCCTCGCGTCGGACGATGCGAGCTACATCACCGGTGTCGAGTTGTTCGTGGATGGCGGGCAGACGCAGATCTGACCGGTGAACGTCGCCTGCAGGCTGGCCGCCAGTCTGCAGGCGATCCCGCGGCGACGCGCAGCTTACAACGGCATCTGCACGGTGTCGGAAACGGCCATCTCCAGCGCCTCGATCGGCACCGGCCGGGAGAACAGGTATCCCTGCATGGACACGCAGCCCTCCGCGAGCAGCCAGCGACGCTGGCTCTCGGTCTCGACACCTTCGGCGACGACTTCGAGGTTCAGGCTGCGCGCCAGAAAGACGATCGAACGACAGATGGACGCATTGCCCGCGTCGTCGAGCAGGCTCACGGTGAAGTGACGGTCCACCTTGATCTTGTCCAGGGGCAACCGCGACAGGTAAGTGAGATTGGAATACCCCGTGCCGAAGTCATCCAGCGAGATGCTCACGCCCATCGCGCGCAATTCGTGCAACGTGCGAATGGCTCGCTCGGGTTCCTGCATGAAGGCGCTCTCGGTCAGTTCGAGCTCGAGCGACGACGCACTCGCCCCGGTCTCCGCCAGCGCGAGTTTGACCTCGGCTACCAGATCGCTGTGCACCAGCTGTTGCGCCGAGATATTCACCGCGATCCGGCAATCCGGACCCAGCCGTTCGGTGACGCGACGCTGTTGACGGCATGCCTCACGCAGCACCCATTGACCGATCTGCACGATGGCGCCGGTCTCTTCCAGGAGCGGCACGAGCTTGTCGTTACCGGCGAGGTCCGCCGGCGCCGATGGCCAGCGCAGCAGCGCCTCGACGCCGATCACGCGCCCGTCGTCACCGGCGTGCTGCGTCTGCCATGCCAACGCCAGCTCATGGCCCAGGTTCGCACCGGACAAACGGGTAAGAACGGTCAGACGCGCCATCGCCGTGGCATGCATATCCGCCGAATAGCGTCTCCAGGTGTGACGGCCCGACCGCTTCGCGTCGTACATGGCCGTATCCGCGTTACGGATGAGCGTGTCCGCGTCGCTGCCATCGCGCGTGGCGAAAGCGACACCGATGCTGCACTTCAGACGCTGCATCGAACCGCCGACGGTGAGCGGCTCTTCGATCGCCTGCTGGATCACCGGCAATACGGCAAGTACTTCGGCGGGCGGGCAGGTGAAGGGGAGCATCGCCACGAACTCGTCGCCACCGAATCGGCCGACCTGTCCCACACCGTCCAGCGCGTCGCCAAGCCGCAAGGTCACGTCGCGCAGCACCTGATCGCCAAGCGCATGACCGAGCGCGTCGTTGATCACCTTGAAATGGTCGAGGTCGATGAACAGGACCATCAGGCCCGAGCCGTCGCGGACGCAGTCAGCCACCAGCTCGTCGAGCCGCTCGCGCAGGGCGCGCCGGTTGGGCAGCCCCGTCAGTTCGTCGTGCATGGCCTGATGATTGAGGCGCTCTTCGTAAAGACGCTGCTCGGTCACGTCGCGCATGATCACCAGGGCGCCGGTGCCTTTCGTGTCGCGGTAATTGGACAGTGCCAGTTCCGCTTCGAAGGGCATGCCGTGATCCGGGTTGAGCCAGGCCATGATGTTGGCGCCTTCGGGCGGCCGCGCACCCAGCGCTTCGAGCGCCTCCTCATCCATGAAGCTGGCCGCCAGACGACCGACCAGGCTGTGTCCCGCGCTGCCCATCCGCTCTTCCGCCAGCGGGTTGGCGTAGTCGATGCGCCCGTCGCGGACGATGGCGAGCGGCAACGGTACGCGCGCCAGCAGCTGACGGTAGGCCGTCGCGCTGGCGGCCAGATCGCGGTCCGTGCTTTCCAGGCGCTGACGGGTTTCGTGCAGCGCGGTGATTTCAGTGATCGTACCGGCCACGATCGCGTGGCCTTCTTCGTTGGTGATTCGTTCGGCGCGCAAATGGACGCGCACCTCTCGCCCGTCCTCACGACAGAGACGGTGCTCGAATTCGTAGGGGCCCTGTTCCGATCGGAAACGCTGAACCCACGCATCGATGCCGGGGCGGTCGTCGGGGTGGACGAGTTCCCGGTAGGCGCCATGGAAGGAAATGTGCTCGTGAGGAGAACCCGTTATCTCGTGGACATGCCCCGACCAGATGACGAATCCGGTATCGAGGTCGCTCTCCCACAGGCCGATGCGCCCGGTTCGCTGGACGTCACCCAGATGACGGGCCGAGCGCGACAGCGCATCGACGAGCCGTGACTGGCGGCGGTACACGCGATCGAAGGCGGCCGCGAAGACCTGGATCAGGACGATGAGAGCCAGCGCGGCCAGCAAGGTCTCCCGTGCCTGGCGCCACCAGTCGGCGCGCAGCAGTGCGCGGTCCAGGGAGGAGCGGGCGACGAAGGGATAGGTGGTCGATACGGCCCACGCGCCCAGCCGCCGGTCATCGTCCGCGGAGCCCGCGGCGCCCAGCGTCACCGCGCCTTGCGTCCATCCAGGCACGTCCCGGTCGACGTTGCTGGTGAACCGCTGTCCCGACACCGAGAACACCGCGATCTCGGCGCTGCTCCCAAGCATGGTCCGGCGCATGGCGTCACGCAGGCGCTCCGCGTCGATGACGGTACCGAACGCGGCCGGCTGCGCGACGCGTGCGTCCACGGTGACACGGACGCTGGAAGGCCGACCGGGCTCGCCGGCGACGACGGCCACCCGTACGCTCGCACCGAGTGCCCGCTGCCGCGGCGCATCGAGCACGTCGCGCCAGGCCGCCCAGGGCGCCGAGGTAAAGGCGACGACGTTACCTGCGCCATCCAGGGCGACAAAGGATGGCAATTCCGGGTGGCGCACCTGCACCTCCCCCAGGCGCATGTGCAGCGGGCCCGGGTCGGGACCGTCGACGGCGTTGCGAAGAGCGAGCAGCGGACCAAGGCTCCAATTGACCTGTTGGTCGAGCAGGCGCACCACGGCTCCCGCGGATGCCGCGAGCTGCCGCTTGTGCGTGGCCAGCATGCGGGAGTAGGCCTGCGACTGCAGAAGGGCGACCAGCGCGGCGATGCCCAGGGACAGGACGGCGGATACGGCCCAGATCGCCAGACGAATCCGGCGAGCGCGCACCCTCGTCGCTCCCTTTACCGTCGCGCCTCCCACCGTGCCTAGCCCCCTGATGTCGTGCGGGCGCCGCCCCCGGCCAGGCCCCGTCGCTCTGTAACGGCAACTCGGGGTGTGCCTTGAACGCCATGGTGAAAGAAACTGGCGGCACGGTCCGACAAGCCCGGGAAAGATACGGCGCGAATAATTGCAGAGACGCCCCTTTTTTCACGCCGACTCAACACTATTTACCGAACCATCCGGTTCATAAAAATACGTCCCAGCATAAGGACCACCCCCCGCCATGCGCTCTCCCCGTTTCGCTCTCGGCGCCCTCGCCGCGCTCTCCCTCGCCGCCACGGCGCTCCCCGCGGCTGCCGAAACCCACCTGGAAGTACAGGGAGGCCGCAGCTACATGGACGACTACGGCACCAACGCTTTCTTTGTGGAGTCCGTGTTCGACGCCCGTCAGATGGGCCAGAGCCGGTTCACCTGGTCCCCGGACGTCTCCATCGGCTACATCAAGGGCCGCGACATCGGCCGCTATGAGAACTCCCATCCCGGCGTGACCAACAACGTCTGGGTCGGCGCCGCCGGTGCCCGCCTCCACTACGGCAGCGAAGGCGACTGGTACCGCCCCTTCTTTTTCAGCTTCCAGGTCGCGGGCACCGCCGGCGGTCGCACGCAGGCGCTGTCGAGCGGTTACGAGTTCGTCAGCACGCTCGGCTGGCAGTACAAGAACGTCAGCTTCCAGGTCCGTCACATCTCCAACGGCAGCTTCCAGGAGCCGAACCGTGGCGAGACGATGGCGCTGGTGGGTATCGGCTTCGATATCTGAGCGCGTCGGTGGCAAAAAAAGAGCCGGCGCTGCGAAGCGCCGGCTCTTTTTTATTTCCCGATGCCCGGATCAATGTCCCGAAGCGGCCGGTCCCGCCTTCGCCGCGAACGGCGGCTTAGCCAGCCATACGACGAAGATCAGTGCGACGAACACGAAACCGAGCAGGTAGAACACCTCGTTGAACGAGATCTGGTACGCCTGGTTGGTGATCATCGCATTGACCGACGACACCGCGTACTGCGGGTCGCCATGGCCGATCTGGGTCAGCGCAGCCTGCGTCGTCGGGTTGAACGGTGTGAAGTTCTCCGCCAGCCGCTCGTGGTGGACGATGGCACGGTGATCCCACAGGAACGTTGTCAGCGACGCCGCGAAGCTGCCGCCCAGCGTGCGCAGGAAGGTGGCCAGACCGGAGCCCGCCGCGATCTCACGCGGCTGCAGGTCCGACAGCAGGATGCTCAGCACCGGCATGAAGAACAACGCCACGCCCAGGCCCTGAATCAGCTGGACCATCGCGACACTGTAGAAGTTGATGTCGAGATAGAAGTCCGAACGCATGAAGCACGTCGCACCCATGACGATGAACGCACCCGAGGCCAGCACGCGCAGGTCGAACTTGTGCGCATAGCGTCCGACGAACGGCGTCAGGATCACCGGGATGATGCCGAGCGGCGCCGCCGCGAGACCCGCCCATGTCGACGTGTACCCGACGTTTCGCTGCAACCACTGCGGCACCAGCAGACCGATGGCGAAGAACGCCGCGTACGCCAGCACCAGACACAAGGTGCCCATCGCGAAGTTGCGATGCCTGAAGAGCTTCAGATTGACGATCGGATCCTTGTCGGTGAGCTCCCAGATCAGGAACACGGCCAGGCCGATGGCGGCGATGATCGCGGTGATCACGATGAAGGTGGACGAGAACCAGTCCTCGTCGTTGCCCTTGTCGAGCACCACCTGCAGCGCGCCCACGCCGATGATCAGCGTGATGAGGCCCACGTAATCGATCTTGGGCTTCTCGGTGACTTCCGGCCGGCCCTTCATCTGGTTCGCCACGACGAAGCTGGCGAAGATGCCGATCGGCACGTTGATGAAGAAGATCCACGGCCAGGTGTAGTTGTCGGTGATCCAGCCACCGAGGATCGGACCCGCGATGGGCGCGACGACGGTGACCATCGCCAGCAACGCCAGCGCCATGCCTCGTTTGGCCGGTGGGTAGATCGAGATAAGGAGCGACTGCGTGATCGGGTACATCGGTCCCGCGACCGCGCCCTGAATGGCGCGGAACACGATCAGCATGGTCATGCTCTGGGCGATGCCGCACAGGAACGACGCGAGCGAGAACAACAGCGTCGCCCAGACGAACAGCTTGGTCTCACCGAAACGACGGGTGAGGAAGCCGGTCAGCGGCAGGGCGATCGCGTTGCTCACCGCGAACGAGGTGATCACCCAGGTGCTCTGGTTGGAGCTGACACCCAGGTTACCCGCGATGGTCGGCAACGACACGTTCGCGATCGTCGTGTCGAGCACCTGCATGAAGGTAGCGAGCGATAACCCGACCGTGGACAGCGCCAGATTGGGCGGTCGAAATTCGGTGCTCATGAATAAACCTTACCTGGGAGCCTGCTGCTGCTCGGCACCTTCACCGGCGGACGCGTTTTCATGGATCACGCGGGCGATGTCCTTGTCGGCATCGGCAAGCTGCTTGTCGTAGATCGGCGTCGAGAACTCGGGCTTCGTGGGCGACTGCTTCGCCAGCAACGCACCGCTCTGGTCATGCAGCGACACGGTCACCTTGGTCGACAGGCCCAGGCGCAGCGGCTTGTCTTCCAGCTGCTTCGGCTCGGTGAAGACGACGCGGACCGGCACGCGCTGCACGATCTTGATCCAGTTACCCGTGGCGTTCTGCGCCGGCAGGATGGAGAACGCGCTGCCGCTGCCGACACCCAGGCTGCGGATTTTCGCCTTGTACACCGTGTCGCCACCGTAGACGTCGGCGGTGACGTCGACCGGCTGGCCGATACGCATTTTGGTCAGCTGCGTTTCCTTGAAGTTGGCGTCGATCCAGACCTCATGCAGTGGCACGACGGCCATCAGGGCGGCGCCCGGCTGGACCCGCTGACCGACCTGTACGCTGCGCTTGGCGACATAGCCGTCGACCGGGGCGACCAGCGTCGAGCGGACGAAGTCGAGGTAGGCGGAGCGAAGCTTGGCGGCAGCGGCACGCACGTCCGGATGCGAGGACACCACGGTGTCGTCGACCAGCACCTTGTTGCTGCTGTACGACTGCCTGGCGGACGCGAGGCTGCTCTCGGCGGAGGTCAGCGTATCGGCGGCGTGCGACAGTTCTTCCGCGGAGATGGCACCCGACTTCGCGAGATCGCGACGGCGGTTGTAATCCTGGCGGGCGCGGTCGACGGCGGTCTGGCGCACCGCGACATCGGCCTGCGCCGAGGTCACGTTGTTGTAGAGGCCACGCACGCGACGCACGGTGTTGGCGAGGTTGGCGCGCGCGCTTTCCAGGTTCACTTCGGCGTCGCTGGGGTCGAGCTTGACCAGCACGTCACCCTGGTGGACCAGGTCGCCGTCGTCGGCACCGATCGAGGTGACCGTACCGGCGATCTGCGGGGTGATCTGCACGACGTTGCCGTTGACGTAGGCGTCGTCGGTATCTTCATACCAGCGGCCGTCGACGAAGTACCAGATCACCCAGCCGATGATGGCGAGGACGATGACGAGTACCAGCAGCTTGAGGAAGAAGCCGCGGCGGCTCTTCGGCGGCGGTGCGACGACGGCGCCGGCGGGGGCGGTGGTTTCTTGTGACATCGGAAGAGGCCTCGAGATGAATGCTTAGTGGGTTGCCGGCGCTGCGGTGACGACCGACGGGTCATCGGCCGCGGGGCGGAAGCCGCCACCAAGCGCCTGAATGAGTTGGACGGACGTGTCGACCTGCTGTGCCTTCAGCGATGCCATGCGCTGCTCGGCTTCGAGCAGCTGCTGGCGCACCACGAGCGATTCCAGGTAGCTGCCGACGCCGGCCTTGTAGCGCTGCTGCGACAGATCGTAGGCCTGCTGCGCGGCGTCCTGCGCGCGCTGCTGCGCCTGAATCTGCGTGCCGATCGAGTCGAGTCCGGACAGGTCGTCCTGCACTTCGTTGAGCGCGCCGACCAGCGTCTTGTTGTACTGCGCGACGGCCAGATCGTAATCCGCATCCTTGCCGGCGAGATTCGCGCGAAGGCGACCGCCGTCGAAGATGGGCAGCGAGAACGCCGGCAGCACCTGCCAGAAGCGCGCCTGCGAGGCGAACAGGTTTTCCGTGCCCCCGGCGAGCTGCGCGGCGAGTACGCCGAGCGTCACGTTGGGCAGAAATGCCTTCTTCGCCGAGACGATGTCCTTCGAGGCCGCCTCGACGCGCCAGCGCGCGGCGACGAGGTCGGCACGGTGACCGAGCAGATCGGCCGGCAGGTTGGCCGGGATGGCGACGGCGGCCGGCGTGAGCGCGGCGGGGCGGGCGATGTCGAGGCCGCGATCCGGGCCCTTCCCGAGCAGCACGCTGAGCGACGTGCGCGAGCTGTCGATCGCACGCTGCGCCACCGCGATCTCACGTTCGGCCGAGGCCACTTCGCTGTCGGCCTGCTTCACCTGCATCTGGTTGTCGACGCCGGCGGCCACGCGCTGCACGGTGAGCTTCTGCGACGCATGCGTCCGGTCGAGTTCGGCATTGGCGACGTCGAGCTGCGTGAACGCGTAGCCAAGCTGCGTGTAGGCACGGGCAACGTTGGTCGAGATTTCGATGCGTGCGGCGCGCGCATCGACCTCAGCCGCACGCTGCGAACCCACGGCCGCTTCGAACGCGGCACGCTTGCCGCCCCACAGGTCGAGGTCCCAGTTGAAACTGCCGTAGCCGTACTTGGTCCACGAGAAATGGTTGCCCGGGGGATCCGGCAGCAACGAGCCCGGCAGATGCGCACCGGCGACACCGCCACCTACGTTGAACGTGGGATCGCGCGCTGCGTCAGCCGAACCGGACTGCGCCTGAGCCTGACGCACGCGGGCGTCGGCGGTGGCGAGGTCGGGGTTGTCTTTCAACGCCTCTTCGATCAGCGAGGAGAGCTGGCTGTCACCCAGTCCGGTCCACCAGTCGGCGGCCGGCCACCCCGCCGGAGACACGGTGACCTTCGCCAGGCTGCGCTCGGCGTGAAGGGAGGACGGGTCGGTCAGGGTGCCTTGCGGATCCAGGCCACGGCTGGTGACACAGCCGGAAAGGATCAACGCGGCCCCGACGGCCGCCACGAGAGTGTGCAGACGCATTGCGTATTGCCTCGGACGTTTAGTTCAGTCTTTTTCGCGAAGCGCGTTGAGCACGCGCCCCAGGTAGTCGTGCAGCTTCTCGCGCTCGTCCTCGGTCAGCCCCTTCTGGGCGCGCTCGAGGGTCGCGAGGTTGCTTTCGTGCAGGTGCTTCCACAGCGCCACGCCGGCCTCGGTAAGGTCGATGCGCAGCGCGCGGCGGTCCTGCTCATGCGGCTGGCGACGGAGGTAGCCCTTCGCTTCCAGCTGATCCAGCTGCCGGGTCATGGCGCCGCCGTCGAGGTCGACCGCGCGGGCCAGTTCGGTGGCCGTCATCGCGCCGGAAGTCGCCAGGCGCTTGAGCACATGAAACTGGGTGAATTTCAGATCCGCGCCCTGCGCGGCAAGATCGGACTCGATAGCCCGGACGATCTCACTACGCACCATGCCGACGAGGGCACCCAGGCTGTCGGGGTTGTCGTAGACAGGGCAGGGATTGTTCATGGACGAGCATTCTATTGCCCGAATTATAGTTGTCAAGGCAAATATGCTTCCAGCATATATTGCCGCGTGTGAGTCAGTTCAGCCTTCGTCGGCCAGGAGGGCCGCGAGCGCAGGGTCGCGGACCGCGAAAAGGTCAAAGACGCCGAGCGCGCGGAGGGTCGGAAGCTGTGCCAGGAGCCTCGGCTCCAGCCGCCGGCGCTGTTCTTCCGGGGTGCCGGGATCGAGCATGGCGTGCGCGCAGGCGACGAACGTCACCAGGGCATCGCCGGCTTCGCGGCCTTCAGTGGCATCGTGGAAATCGTTCGTGACGAGACGGATCATGCGGGTCTCCTTCGTCGAAACGGGACAGATACTTGGGGAAGCAGATATTAGCCATGACGGGTATAGGCCTGATATCGTTAGTTGGCCAAGTTATGTCGAGGAACGGCCAAGATGGGTCATGATGCAGTCCACGCCCTGCTCGAAAGCGCCGAGGGTCCGCCGCTGGTGGCCTACGAGGTTCGCGGCCAGATCCCAAAAATGGAAAGCGACTGGCACAGCCACGTGCGAGGTCAGTTTTTCTATGTGGAAGAAGGCTTTGTCACCAACCAGACGGAGCACGGCTCCTACCTGCTGCCTCCTCATCGCGCCGGCTGGATGCCCCCGGGCACGCTGCATACCATCAGCATGACCGGACCGATGCACGCCTGGGGGGTCTTCATCGCGCCCTGCGCGGCGGGAGGTCTGCCCGATCGTCCCTGCGTGGTCGGGGTCAACGACCTGATCCGGTCGATCATCCGGCGCGCCGCGAGCTGGCCGGTGGATGTCGCCGAGCCCGACCCGGCCCGCGACCGCTTGCTGGCGGTGCTGCTCGATGAGTTGCACGGCGCTCCCGTCGAGCCCCTCCATCTGCCGATGCCCACGGACCGGCGCCTCCGTCGCGTGGCCGTCGCGATGTACGAGCACCCGGAGGACACGCGCGGCATCGAGGACTGGGCGAACTGGGCAGGCATGTCGACGCGTACCCTGACGCGGCTGTTCCGGCAGGAGACCCAGTGCAGCGTCGCGCAGTGGCGGCAGCAGGCAAGGCTGACTCGGGCGCTCGAGCGCCTGGCGACCGGCGAGCCGGTCTCGGTGGTATCCGACGCGCTGGGCTACGCGACGCCCAGCGCGTTCGTCGCAATGTTCCGCAAGGCGTTCGGCGATTCGCCGGGGCGTTATCTGGCGAGGCAGGCGGCTCTCACCTGACGCCGTTTGCCCAGAACGCCTCTTCCTCGACCGGCTTACACATCCACAGCCCTTCGAACGTATAGCTGTCGCCGCCGTCCCGGGTCACGACATCGACGGCGACCCGGCCGTAACGCCAGGGCCCGCGCTGCCCCGGGTCGCCTTCGTCATGACACGCGCGCGTCGCGGTGTAGGTGCCCGTCACCGGATCTGTCATCGCCGCTGCCTGCTCACGGCACTTCGCCATGGCTTCGTCGTGGCTGGGCAAGGTGTGGTCGCCGGAAACGAAACGTTCTTCGCCGCATTCCACGGCGGCGGCGAAGACGGGAACGAAGACGAGCAGGGCGCCCACCAGGGTGAGGACGTGGGAAACGCGCCGGTTACAGAAACGGGGATACGAAGACTGCACGTGGATGCCTCAGGCGTGGGGGACGCCGAGGCTGCGCAAACGAGCGGGGTAAAAGAATCCGAAAATTCTGAAAAATCACGCCGCTTCCAGCCGGTGCGACGCGGATCACACGGAGGCGCGGTCAGCCTGCCGGAAACCGGTATCCCACGCCGGGTTCCGTCCTCAGCCAGCGTGGCGTGGTCGGATCGTCGCCCAGTTTCTGACGCAGCTTGCCCATCACGATGCGCAGGTAGTGCGTGTCCTGCGTATGCGTCGGTCCCCAGACCTCACGCAGGATCTGCTGCTGGCTGACCACGCGACCCGGATGGCGGACCAGCAGCGACAGCACCGCGAACTCCTTGCGCGTGAGCGCCACCGGCGCACCGTCCAGCAGCACTTCCCGGCGGGCAAGGTCGATCGCGAGACGGCCGTCGTCGTAACGCACCGCGGCCTCCGCGTCGCCGCCACGGGCGGCTTGCCGAAGCAGCACGCGCAGACGCGCCATCAACTCCTGAATGCCGAACGGCTTGGTCACGTAGTCGTTGGCGCCACCGTCGAGCGCGCGGACCTTTTCCGCTTCGGTGTCGCGCACCGAGAGCATCAGCACGGGTACCTGACTCCACTGACGGATCTCGCGAAGCACGTCATGACCTTCGAGGTCGGGCAGGCCGATGTCGAGGATGACCACGTCGGGCGACTGCGTCGCCGCGAGGCCGAGGCCTTCCTGACCTGTCGAGGCCAGCAGCACGTGATAACCCTCGGCGCGCAGACCGATGTCCAGGAAGCGGCGGATCTGAGCTTCGTCGTCGATGACCAGGACACGGGGGGCCGAGGCATTCATGGGGCTTCGTCAGGAGGCGGCGGCAAGGGCAGCGAGACGCGAATGGTCGTGCCTCCGCCGACGTGGGGCAAGGCCTCCACGCTGCCGCCGTGCGCGCCGATCATGCCCCGGCAGATCGCGAGGCCCAGCCCGGTGCCGTGGCCGCCCCGGTCGCCACGCGACACCGAATAGAACATGTCGAAGATCCGCGCCCGCTCGTCCTCGGGAATGCCGGGCCCACGGTCGGCCACATCGACCAGCAGGCGGCCCGCTTCGGTACGCACCGTCACGCGCATCGGCTCCCCGGGCGGCGTGAACCGGGCACCGTTCTCGAGGATGTTGAACAGCGCCTGCTCGACGAGCGCCGGGTGGACGTGCAGGAGGACGGTGTCATGTCGCAGGTGCATGTCGACGCGCACCTCCGGAAAGAGCTTGCGCATGCGTGATACGGCGGCGGCGACGATCTCGCCCGCGTCGACCCAGTCGCGATTGAGTTTCAGCGTACCGTGGCCCAGCCGCGTCATGTCGAGCAGGTTCTGGATGTAGCGGTCCAGGCGCTGGCCTTCACCGAGGATCGCCTGCAGCAGCTCCTGGCGCTCGCTGTCGGGCAGCTGCTTGTCGTAGCTGATCAGCGTACCGGCGGAACCGATCATGGAGGCGAGCGGAGACCGCAGGTCGTGCGAGACCGAGGAGAGCAGTGCGTTGCGCAGGCGCTCGGTCTCCCCCTGCACGCGCGCGCTTTCCAGTTCCGAGGCGAGGCGCGCGCGGTCGAGCGCCTGCCCGATGTCCTGCACCATCGCCAGTGCAAGACCGCGGCGGTCGGCATCGGGCTCTCGCGTGCCCGGCGGAAAGCGCAGGGCGGCCACGCCGCCGCGCTGATGCTCGCTGCCCAGCGGCAGCATCCAACAGGAAGCGCCGTTGAGGGTGTCGGTGTACCGACCGGCTGGCTCCGCGTGTCCATCGGACCAGTCGGCGGCGGCGAGATCCTGGGCGGAGAGCGGAAAGGCCGAGGGTGCGGTGCTGGCGACGCCGAGTTCGCCACCGGCTTCCCGCGCAAGTATGGCGACGTCGATGTCCAGTGCCCTCGCCAACGCCTGCGCACCGGCCGCCCTCACGCTTTCGGCATCCGCGCTCGTCGCCAGCTGTTGCCCGAGCGCGACGAGCGCGCGGGCGCGAACCTGGGCCGCACGCAACGACGTCACCTGTCCGGCGAGGCGGGTGGCCAGCCGGCTGCAGACCAGCGCGGCGACGAGAAACAGTGTCACCGCCAGTACGTCATCCGCGTTGGCGATCGCCAGCGTGTAACGCGGCGGGGCGAAGAAGAAGTTGTAGCCCAGGAAGCTCAGCAGCGCCGCATACACCGCCACCGCCATGCGGGTGCGTACCGCGACCACCAGCACCGCCGTCAGGAAAATCAGCGACAGGTTGGCCACCGACAGAAACCGGTCGGCGACGAAGGACAGGGCCATCGCGATCCCGGTGGCGAGTGTGGCGAACCCGTAGTCACGCCGCGAGCCGCCGTCTTCGATCCGCAGCCGCAGGCGCGACTGGGCGCGCTGCGTCGGGGTGGCGACGATGGTCAGTTCGAGGTGAGCGGCGCGCCTCAGCAGTTGCTGGGTCAGCGAGTAGCCGAGCCGGCGGGCGATGGGTCGCTCTCGCGTGCGACCGACGATGATCTGGCCGGCGCCTTCGCGATCGGCCCAAGCGATCAGTTCCTCCGCGACCGCATGCCCGCGCAGGATCACCGCCTCACCGCCAAGACGGCGAGCCAGGCGCATCGCGGCGTCCACACGTTCGCGACGGGCGCTGTCGGGACCGCCGCGGTCGACGAACAGCACGCTCCACGGGGCACCGCGACGCTCCGCGATACGCCGGGTGATGCGGACGAGGTATTCGCTCTGGTCGTGACCGTCGATCGCGGCCATGACCCGTCGCCGTACGGGCATCGCGTCACCGCGCGCGAGCATGTGCTCGCGCAGGTCGCTGTCGACGTGGGCGGCCACGGTTTCCACGGCAAGCTCGCGAAGCGCGGCGAGATTGGTCGGTGAGAAGAACGCGTCCAGCGCCACGGCCGCCGTTTCCGGCACGTAGACCTTGCCTTGCTTGAGCCGGCCGATCAGTTCGCGCGGCGGCAGGTCGACCAGGACGATATCGCGTGCGCGGTCGAGGAAGACGTCCGGCACCGTTTCGCGCACGGCGACGTTGGTGATCCTCCTCACCTGGTCGTTGAGGCTCTCGACGTGCTGCACGTTGAGCGCCGTGTAGACCTCGATGCCGGCATCGAGCAGTTCGGCGATGTCCTGCCAGCGGCGCGTGTGCCGACCGCCAGGGAGATTGGTATGCGCGAGTTCGTCGACGAGGATGACCGCCGGCTTGCGCGCAAGCGCCGCCTCGAGATCGAACTCCCGGAAGTCGCGGCCGGCATAGCGGACCGGACGGGTCGGGAGTATCTCGATTCCTTCGAGCAGGGCCGCGGTCTCGCTACGACCGTGGGTCTCGACGAGGCCCACCACGACATCGACGCCCTGTCGTTTCAGATCCCGCGCGGCGGACAGCATCGCGTACGTCTTGCCGACGCCGGGGGCGGCGCCGAGGAAGATCTTCAGGCGCTGGCCGTCCTCCTCCTTCACCGCGTTGAGCAGCGCGTCGGCGCGGGCGTCTCGGACATCGTTCATGGCGTGGGGCCGCAGGAATTGAGGAAAGGGTAGCCGAAGTGCTGCCGGCTCCGTTGGGAGCCGGCCCTGGCAGCGATCCGGTGTTACCTCCCCGCCTGATCAAGCGCGAGGTTCAGCCGCAACACGTTGACCCGGGGCTCTCCCAGCACACCGAACTGACGCCCTTCGGTGTTCGCCGCGATCAGCGCCCGCACCTTCTCCGCGGAGATACCCCTCTCCCGGGCCACGCGGCCCGCCTGAAACTCCGCCGCCGCCGGAGTGATCTCCGGATCGAGGCCACTGGCCGAGGCCGTCACCAGATCCACCGGCACGGGCGCCCGGTTCTCCGGGTCGGCGGCGCGCAGTGCGGCGATACGCTGCTTCACCGCGTCTGTCAGGGCCGGATTGGTGGGACCGAGATTGGAGCCCGTGGATGCCGCCGCATTGTTCGGCCCGGGCGTGGTCGCCGACGGGCGCCCCCAGACATAACGCGGTGCGGTGAACGACTGTCCGATCAGTGCCGAACCGACTGGCTTACCGTCGCGCTCGATCAGGCTGCCGGCCGCCTGCTTCGGAAACAGCAGCATGGACAGTCCGCCAACCACGACGGGATAGGCGACGCCGGTGATCGCGGTCATCATAAGCAGCAGCACGAAGGCGTTACGCAACAGGGTAGTCATGGCCATGATCCTCAGTAGTGCCAGATCGCATCGACGATCGCGCTGAGCTGGTAACCCTTGCGGCCACCGTCGTAAGCGTCGACGTCATAGGATTTCTCGTAACGGATTTCGGGGCGGATCTCGACGTCCGGGCTGACCCAGTGGGTCATGCCGAGCGTGTGGGTCGTGTAGCGCGTGGCGTAGCCGGTACGCTGACCTTTCTGGTCGTTGTACCACTCGTTGCGGAACGAGATCATGTTGAGCGGACTGATCGCCACGTTGATGTAGTTGACGATGCCGTACTCGCCCGCCTTGCCGGCCACCGGCGACGAACCGACCACGCCGGGCTCGCCACCGGGGCCATAGCCCGCGATGTTGCGGCCGTACATGTAGTACGCCTCGGTGAGGATGTGGACGTCGTCGCTGAAGCGGTGGCCCCAGGTCGTGACGTACATCTGCACGTTGTTGTAGTTGTAGTCGTCGGTGTTGAAGCTGTTGACGCAGGGGTACAACATGTCGTTGTTGTCTTTCGACACCCAGCGCACGCAGGCCTGCAAGGTCGGACGCGACGAGTGGTTCCACACGGCGGTGTCGTTGCCGCCGTTGATACCCAGCTGCACGGTCCACTGCGCATTGAGCCGCGTGGTCGTCATCACGCCCATCTGCGTATATGGATCCGCCGTGTAAAGCACCGAATGCGTGACGAGGTAGTTGTTGGGCGAAAACTGCGCCTCGATGTCCGGCAGCGACAGATAGCGTCCCACACGCACGACCATGCCCTCGGCGATATGCGGCAGGTAGAGATCCGCATAAAACAGCATGGGATCGTAGCCATAGGTCTTGCCCGTCTGCGGCTGATCGGCACGGGGATTGTTCAGCAGCTGATTGCTGAAGACGCCCTTCATGGTGGTGTAGTGATAGTCGTAGCCGTAAAGGTTGTCGAGGTGGAAGCCCCAGTCGATGTGGTCGGTCTGTACCGTGTCGGGGATACGCTCGATGCGCAGCAAGGCCTGGTTGAACTCGGCGCGGTTGGGGCGCGTCGCGTACGACAGCGGGTAGTTGGTGTGGGACGAGCTGCTCGCATTGACCGACCCGTTCAGCCAGCCGTAGATCTCGATGCGGTTATCGGTCATCCATTTGCCGAAGCGGTTGCACGCCACCGCCTTCTCCAGGGGATACCTCGAATTGAGGTTGGGCACGCCGATCGGATAGGCCACACCGCCGAGCTGCCATTCCGCCGAGGGGAACGGCGGTGACGGGAGCGGCGAGGCCATGGCACGGCGTGGCGCCGCCGGTGCGTCAGGGTCGGCGGGCTGGGCGTCTTCGCGGTAGGCGGCGGCGAAGCGCGAAGCGAAGCCCTGAGAGCAGTCGTCGCTGCCGGAAGCCATCGCACGGGTGACGGGGGCGATGGCGAGACAGGCGGCGAGAAGAGCATAACGAGTGGTGCGCATGGCGTTGTTTACCGATCCCTTCCGGGACCCCTTTTCGGTGAGTAGGAGAGTGGTGCTTTGAATCAGATACCGGCGTAGCCGCCGAGCGCGTAGTCGTCCTCGTCGCGCGTCGCGGTCGTCACGACGACGCGCGGTCCGATGACCCTGGCCGGCACGCTGGCGACCGTCGCGGGGATGTCCGGGGCGACGACGCGAACTTCCATGTCGAGGTCGGCGCTGTCTTCGATGAGCACGGTGAGCTTCACGGAATGCATGGGATGACGCCTCTTTTCAGGCCAGTCCGATCAGGACCAGCAACATGTCGATCAGCTTGATGCCGATGAACGGCACGACAATGCCGCCCAGACCGTAGACCAGCAGGTTTCGGCGCAGCAGGGCGGCGGCACCCAGGGCGCGATACGCGACACCCTTCAACGCGAGCGGAATCAGGAAGATGATGATCAGCGCGTTGAAGATCACCGCCGACAGGATCGCGCTCTGTGGTGTGGCCAGGTGCATCACGTTGAGCGCATCGAGTGCGGGATACGTGGTGGCGAATGCCGCGGGGATGATCGCGAAATACTTGGCGATATCGTTGGAGATCGAGAACGTGGTGAGCGCGCCGCGCGTGATGAGCATCTGCTTGCCGATACCGACCACTTCGATCAGCTTGGTCGGATTGGAATCCAGATCCACCATGTTGCCGGCTTCCTTCGCCGCCTGCGTGCCGCTGTTCATCGCCACGGCGACATCGGCCTGTGCAAGGGCGGGCGCATCGTTGGTGCCGTCGCCACACATCGCCACCAGGCGGTTCTCGGCCTGCATGTCACGGATCAGCTTCAGCTTCGCTTCCGGCGTCGCCTCGGCCAGGAAATCGTCCACGCCCGCTTCGGCGGCGATCGCCGCGGCGGTCAGGGGGTTGTCGCCGGTGACCATCACCGTACGGATGCCCATCTTGCGCATCTCGGCGAAGCGCTCCTTGATACCGTCCTTGACGATATCCTTCAGTTCGACGACGCCGAGCGTGAGCGAGCCGTCCACGACGATCAGCGGTGTGGCGCCGCGACGTGCGACATCCTCGGCCATACGACGCACCAGCGGTGGCATGTGGCTGTCCTGGGTGTCGAGATAGCGTTCCACGGCATCCATCGCACCCTTGCGGATATGCCGCGTGCCCACATCGACGCCGCTCATGCGGGTCTGCGCGGTAAAGGGTACGAAGACGGCGCCGCGATCGGTGGCCGGACGCCCGGCCATCGCGACGAAGCGTGCCGCGAGCGTCACGATGCTGCGGCCTTCCGGGGTCTCGTCCGCCCGCGAGGCGAGCTCGGCGGCTTCAGCCAGTTCGCGCTCCTCGATACCCGGTGCCGGGTGGAACGCGACGGCCTGGCGGTTGCCCAGCGTGATGGTGCCGGTCTTGTCGAGCAGCAGCACGTCGACGTCACCGGCCGCCTCGACGGCTCGACCCGATGTGGCGATGACGTTGGCGCGGATCATGCGATCCATACCGGCGATGCCGATCGCCGACAGCAGGGCACCGATCGTGGTCGGAATCAGGCAGACGAGCAGCGCGATGAGGACCGTGAGGGTGATCGGATGGCCGACACCCGCGGCCTGCACGCTGTAGATCGAGTACGGCAGCAGCGTGGCGCAGGCGAGCAGGAAGATCAGGGTGAACTTGGCCAGCAGGATCGTCAGCGCGATCTCGTTCGGCGTCTTTCGACGCGAAGCGCCTTCCACCATCGAGATCATGCGGTCCAGAAAGCTCTCGCCGGGGTTGCTGGTGATGCGGACCACCAGCCAGTCGGACAGCACCCGGGTGCCTCCGGTCACCGCGCTGCGGTCGCCACCGGATTCCCGGATGACCGGTGCCGATTCGCCGGTAATGGCGCTCTCGTCGACGCTGGCGGCGCCGACCACGACTTCGCCGTCGCCCGGGACGATGTCGCCCGCGTCGACCAGCACGAAGTGGCCGGTGCGCAGTTCGCTCGACGGCGTGAAGACGATGGCGGCATCACGGTCCGCCGAAGCCAGCTTCTTTGCCGCGACATCGCGGCGCGAACCTCGCAGGGCATCGGCCTGTGCCTTGCCGCGGCCTTCGGCCAGGGCTTCGGCGAAGTTCGCGAACAGCAGGGTGAACCACAGCCAGAGCGCGACCCAGAAGATGAAGGTCGTCGGCGCTTCACCGTGTCCTGTCAGCGCCTGGATCCAGAGAAGGCTGGTCAGCACGCTGCAGACGAAGACGACGAACATCACCGGGTTACGGAACTGCAGGCGCGGTGAGAGCTTGCGGAACGCGTCACCGAGGGCGCGTGTCACCAGCGCGCGGTCGAAACCGCGCGGGGCGTTATGGGCTTGGGTAGTCATGGATCAGTGGCCCGTGGCGGACATCAGTTGTTCGGCGATAGGCCCAAGGGCCAGTGCCGGAAGGAAGGTCAGTGCGCCCACGACGATGACGATGCAGGCAAGCAGCGTGATGAACAGCGGCGTGTGCGTGGGCAGTGTCCCGGCGCTCTCGGGGACGTGCTTCTTCGCCGCGAGCGAGCCGGCCATGGCCAGCATCGCGATCGCCAGCGGGAAGCGGGCGAGGAACATGCAGATGCCGAGCAGAACGTTCCAGAACGGCGTGTTCGCCGACAGACCACCGAACGCGCTGCCGTTGTTGTTCGCCGCCGAACTGACCGCGTAGAGCATCTCGCTGAAGCCATGAGCGCCGGGATTGGAGACGCCCGCGACGCCGGCCTTCGACATCACCGCGATGGCGGTGCCGATGACGACCAGCGCGCACGGCAGAAGCACCGCCAGGCTGGCCATCTTCATCTCGTGCGCCTCGATCTTCTTGCCGAGGTATTCCGGTGTGCGTCCCACCATCAGGCCGGCGATGAAGACCGCGACCACGGCGAAGGCAAGCATGCCGTACAGGCCCGAGCCGACACCGCCGAAGATCACCTCGCCCAGCTGCATGAGCCACATGGGTACGAGACCGCCCAGCGGTGTCAGCGAGTCGTGCATGGTATTCACCGCGCCGCAGGACGCGGCCGTGGTGATCGCGGCGAACAGGCCCGAGGCGGCGATACCGAAGCGGGTTTCCTTGCCTTCCATGTTGCCGCCCGCCTGTAGGCTGGAGGCCTGGGCATCGATGGCCAGACCGTGCAGCGCGGGGTTGCCCGCCTGCTCCGCGGCGACCAGACCGACGGTCAGCGGCACGAAAATGAGCAGCATGGTGGCGAGGATCGCCCAGCCCTGGCGGCGATCGCCGACCATGCTGCCGAAGGTGTAGCAAAGTGCCGCCGGAATCAGGAAGATCGAAAGCATCTCGACGAAGTTCGAGAACGGTGTCGGGTTCTCGAACGGGTGCGCGGAGTTGGCGTTGAAGAATCCGCCGCCATTCGTGCCGAGCATCTTGATCGCGATCTGCGAAGCGGCCGGGCCCATCGGCAGCGTCTGCGTGCCCTGCTGCACCGTGGCGACGTCGAGGTAAGGCGCCAGGTTCTGGACCACACCCTGCGATACGAGAAGCAACGCGATGACCAGCGAGAATGGCACCAGCACGTAGAGCGTGGCGCGGGTCATATCGACCCAGAAGTTTCCGACGGCGGACGCGCCCCGGCGACTGAAGCCGCGGATCACCGCGATCAGCACGGCGATACCGGTGGCGGCGGACAGGAAGTTCTGCACGGCCAGGCCGAGCGCCTGGGTGAGGTAACTCATCGTCGACTCACCCGCGTAACCCTGCCAGTTGGTGTTGGTGGCAAAGCTGATCGCGGTATTCATCGCCGAGTCCGGCGACACGGCGCCGAAGTGCTGCGGATTCAGCGGCAACCATGCCTGAGCACGCTGCAACAGATAGACCACGGCAAGACCCGCCACGTTGAACGCGAGCATGGCGATGGCATAGCGGGTCCAGCTCATGTCCTCGCCGGCGCGGATGCCCGAGACGCGATAGAGCACGCGTTCGATACGACCGCCGAAACGGGTGACCTTGTTCGGTTCGTCGGCGAAGACCAGCGCCATGTACTGGCCGACCGGCTTCACCAGCACCAGCAGGATCGCCAGGAAGAGGCCGATCTGAAAGATGTCGTTAGCGCTCATTCGAACCACTCCGGCTTGAGGAGGGCCACGCAGAGGTAACCGGTCAGCGCCACCGCGATGGCGGTGGCCAGGATGTAAACGAGAGACATAGGGGTTTCCTCAGCGCCGGCCGAGCCGGTCGCAGATCATGAGGAAGCCGATCGTCATGGCCGTGAGCACGATGACGAGAAGGACGTACAGGAGTTCCACGGGTGTGTTCCGTCGAAGAGGACGGTGCGCATTGTTCGCTTTGCGCGATATTTACGGTGTATCGGCCAGCCCCCCGGGCGTAACGTTTGCGTAAAGAAACACGCGAGTTGACAGTTGCCAGAGACGAGTTCAAGAATCCATGGGCGCTCCGAGCGCTGAACGGACCCTTGCACACAGAGGAGCAGGATGCTCATGGACCCGGCATATATCGACACGGTGAAAGCGCTGTGCGGACGAATCTCGATGTCAGCCTTTGACACCGTGTTCCGGCTTCGCGTCGAGCGTGACGTCAAGGCGCCCAAGGACGGCCGTATCTTTCTTCAGGTGGAATACGACACGCCTTGCGCGAACACGGGCGAGCGCCGCGCGTTTCGGGGGCGGAAGTGGTACCTCTCGGACCACATGATCGACGACGAAGTGGTCAAGACCGCCCTGGCCGCCTTCGAGGCCACCATGCGCCACGAGTGCCTCGAGGGCTTCAAGGTCGACGGCGTGACGCTGGTCAATCCGCATGTTCATTTCGAGGAGCTTTTGCGGATTTCATCGAGAGAGGTCTCGCGAGCCGATCCTGCCGCCGCCGAAGATACCTAGGGTAAGTCGCGGCTTTCGCCCGGTTCGGCCGTATTCGTGCAGACGGCGCCTACGACGGATGGCCGGTGCCGTGGTGCCGAAGGGCAGCGTAGGGTGGATTGGGCGTAACGACGCGCACCGCAAAAGGACTTGCCGATGTCTGCCCCGACTTCCACCGCGACGCCCCGGGCCAATACGTTCGCCGCGGACTACCCGTCTCTGTTCGGAGACCTTTCCGTCGACCAGTGCCTTCCGGACGCGCTACAGAGCAAGCTGGGGCCTCTGGCCTATCTGAAAATGCTGTTCGACGTCGCGAGTTCCCTGGAGAAACGGTTCGACGACGCACCGAAAAGCCCGCTCGAAAGGCGTCGTCCGGACATCCCTGCGTTGCTTCTGGACGAGCCCGCGTTGAAGCGCCGCGTCCCCCGGCTCACGCTGGTCAACGACATCCTTGAAGCCTTGATCGTGGGTACCGCCAAGGCCGATCGAACGAACCGCGCAGCGTGCGCGGACATCCTGGCGGAGGCCAGCTGGCCTCCGACGCTGCCGTTCGACGGTGCCTGGGACAGGATCATGCAGGTCCATTGGTATAAGGATCTCCTGCGCTGGGACACCTTGAGGCAGGTCGATCGCGACTATCCCGGCTTTGCCTGCGGTGCGCCCGCCGCCGTCGGTATGCGCGAGGTGCTGCCGCTGTGCACCCACCTGTCGCCCGCCCAGATACGTAACCTGGTGGTTCCGGAGTCCACGTCGCTTGATGCCGCTCCCGGGGCCACCGATCCCTCTTCCGCCTCACTGCGGACGCGTCTCGGACTCCCGGCCGACGTGTCCGTCGACAGTCTCACGGCGAGCGCCTCATTCCTGAAGGTGACCGGCCTCAACCGCAAGCGGCTCCGGCAGCTCCTTGCGGTCAATGGTGTAGCCGGGGCAGGCGACACCGCCCAGGTGTCCTCCGTGCGGGTGAGCGACGCGGGAAAGCCAGGCGCATCGCCGGATAGCAGTGCGTTCGGTGCAAGCTACCTCAACGACGGCGCCACAGCGCCGCTGCGTCTCGTCCGCGCCGGCAGCGACAGCGGGTCGACTGTGACGATCGAAGGGCTGACCGCCGCCCATCTCGACCGGGTCTGGCGAATCCTGCGCATCCAGGCAGGCATGGACCTGTCCTTTGCGCACATCGACCGCTTACTCCAGGCGGCCTTCGGTGCCCAGCGGGTCGAGAAGGGGCGACGCATCGACCTCAACGTCCTTCGCGTGCTGGGTCTCTACGCGCACTTGCGCGATAGCCGATCCGTGGATCTCGACGCCTACGCGGCGGTCGTACATGAGATCTCTCCTTATGCCACCGGGCGCGACACATCGTATTTCGATCGGCTATTCGCGCTCGGACGTGCCCATGCGCCGCCGGTCATGGATGGTGCGCCGTTCGCGATCGAGGCGTCGTCCGCTGAAACTTCTTCTGCCGCGCCACTGGTCGCGGATGCGACCGTGCGCGCGCTATGCCTGGGAATGGGTCTTCGTGAAGAGACGGTGCTTCGCTACCTTGGCTGGATCCGGGATGCGCGAGGCGAGCGCGCACCCACCCGCACGCTGGATTTCATCTCCGCCTGCCATCGTCTCGCGTTACTGCCGCGGTGGCTGGGCATAGCCGATGAGAATGAAGCGTCCGCCCTGCTGGAACTCTTCCGGAGCACGCAAGGCACACTCTTTGCGCAGCTGGCCCAGCCGCGGCTGAACACCGAAAAAGGGACCGACGCTCCTGACATCGTCGATGCGATCGTCACGCTGATGAACATGCGGGACTGGTTGCGCGAGCACGAACTGCCTCCCGCACGCCTCTTCGCCGTGCTCGCACCGGGCGCCGCCCGGACCGCGACCATCGATTCCGCGGACCAGGTCGTCACATACCATCGGGCCGGCGGAACCACGGGCCTGATCCACAAGACCGACCTGGCGCCCATCTTCGACCGCCTTGCTTTTGCCGTCGACGCGGACGACGAGGACACCGACCCCTTCGCGCTGCTTGCGTCGCTGATTCGACCGGACGGCAGGCTTCAAAAAGCCGCCTTTCTGATGACCGACATGGAGAGCATGCGCGCGGCGGTCCACGACCTGCTGGCCGAGGCGCCCTTCCAGCTCACCCGGGAGGATGTGGCGACGGGAACGTACGCGGCCACGCTGGATAGCTTGTTTCCGGAACACTTGCTTGAAGAGGCAGACGCCGAGTCGCGGTTCGACGAAGCAGTCCGGAAAACGAGCGACATCCTCTGGGCAGCGCGACGTACCCAGATGGATCGCGCAAGCGATATGCTCGCGGCCATCGTGCCCAGCATCAAGGATGCGAAGCTTCGGGAGTGCGTCGGGCGCTGGATCTCCGTGAGCCACGAAGACCTGCTCGCGCTATACCTGGAACACGCTGGACGCACACAGATCGGCCGCCTGGCGGGCGCGTTTCGACAACCCGGCGAACTGGTCGCCCTGCTCGGCCTCACCACGGACGATGTAGATGCCGTCGCCGCGCTTCCACGGAAGTTCGGGCTCGATGAGCGAACGGAAGATGGATCCCCGGGCGTCATCGACCTTCGCACGGTCTACCGGCTGACGGAGTGGAACCTCGTCGTGAGCGAAGCGGCACGCCGGGCAGGCAACGCACCATCCGATACGGCCTTACGGCTGATCGCGTGGCTGCGCGGTGACCCGGTCACACTGGAGGCTACGCTCGGTGTATCCGGGGAATTAATAAAACTGGGTAATGCCGACCCGGCGGATGTGCACGATCTGGCATGGCTTCTCCGCGTTCTGGCGCTTGCCGATCGATCGGGTATCGCGCCGGGTGCGATCGTCGCGCTGTCGGCTTCGCATGCGGGCAGCAACGCCGCATGGCTTTCGGCGGTCGCCGATCAGCTCATGGCCAACTTCGGTGAAGCCGACCGGGCGACGATGATCGGTCGGCACGACGCATCCCGCCGCGATGCCATGCTTGCCTGGCTACACGTTCATGCGAGGGACGCCGATAACCAGCCATTTGCCGACCGGGATGCGTTAGCCGACTGGCTTTTGACGGACATCTCCGTGGGTCTCGAACCCCAGACGACACGTGTCGATGCGGCGGTAAGCAGCCTTCAGCTATACATCCATCGACTGCTGAGCGGGCTGGAGAGGCGCCTCGATACCGCCAAAGACATGAGGGCGGTTCGGGAAGCCTGGACGACGTACCAGGCGCGTTACGAGGACTGGCGCTCTCGCGAAGAGCGAGCGCTCTACCCCGAGAACTACATCGAGCCGGGCCGCCGGCAACACAAGACGCGTGCTTTCAGCGACCTCGAAACGCAGCTTGCCCAGGGGCAGGCACGTCCCGCCGATATCGAAACGAACCTGCTTTCGTATCTGACGACGTTCGAGCGCGTCAGCAACATTCAGGCCATATCCGGTTATCACGACGGCATAGATCCCGTCAGCAACAAGCTGCACATCATCGGGCAGAGCAACGCAGAACCGCCGGAGTACTTCTGGCGCACCGCGGATATGTCGGTCAAGGCACCGGGTGATCAGTTCTCCATGCTTGCATGGAGTGACTGGCGAGCGATCGATCTTCCACTGGTAGGCGAACTGGTCACGTGCAAATTGCCACCCAGGCCAGACAAGGCGCAACTCGATAAAGCGGCTGCCGACCTGGATGCGAAGCGCGAACGCAAAGGCGAAAGTCAGAAGGCCGAAGAAACTGCAACGAAGAAGGCACTCGCATCGCGAGCCGTCGCAGCCAGGCCTCAGCCCACCAAGGAGGAGATTGACCAGGCTACCGCCGACGAAGCGGCATCCTCTGTTGCCATCGAACAGGCGAATAAGGCAGCCGCGGATTTCTACCAGGCGGAATTCTCATTGAAGGCTGCGCATGCGAGAGCCAACGACCCCCGGGATGAAGTGCCGGTCATTCGTCCGCTGACCATCGACGGGCGCCCTTATGTCGTCTGGGTGGAGCAGGACGTTTCACCCATCGTCTTCGACGATCAGGACCGCGCGAGCGCCTACTACGTCATGAGAGTGTGCTTCTGCTATCAGGAATCGGACGGACACTGGAGCTCGGCAAACAAGCTGCTCGAACTGAACGGGCGGTCTGCCGACGGCAATCGACGAAAGCCCACAAGCGACGACCAGATTAACGGCATGTGCAAGCAACGTCTCAACCTCGTCACCCGTGAGTACCAACCGACGTTGGCCGTCATGGAGAACCGCAAGGGAAAGCGGCGTCGCCATGAGCCCTTGCTGGTGGCACTGCTGCTCGACAGCAAGATGGCGACTTCCGATGTGTTCCTCATCCGCGCCGTCGACGAAGGCGCGGCTTCCCTCGATATGTCGAACAAGGTCGAGCGAGAGCGCCGCACGCAACTGAAGTTAGCCCCGCCGGCAGCATACAGCCCTTATTTCATCGCCGTGCGTGATCTTCTGCTCGTCGACAAGCGACGGCTCGACGCGGATGCCTCGGACAAGCTCGAGCGGAAGCTCGTTTTAAACTGGCAAAAGCTTTTCAGCGACCCTCGCGTCGTACAGCATCCCTATCTTGGAACACGCTATCGCCTCACTTCAGGGAAAGATTCGGAAACCTCGGATGAGGACGTGAGGGAAGCGGTTGCAAAGAAAGCGATCATGCTGGACTCGCAGCCAGCGACGCTGACGGCTGTGCTTTCCGAAGATGGCGAGCGCATGAAAGTCACGGGGACCGTCGACAGCGTGTGGCGGAACCGCGAACGCGTCATCGTCGACGACAGGGATATTCACGGTCGTGAGGATGTCGCGGAAATCCTCGTCGACGAGAGCATGATCGTCACCATTGAGTCGGCGACTGGAAGATTTCCTCATCTCCAATGGGTTAAGGGCGCGCTCTTTCCTGACGGCGATTTCACCGCGATCGGCGCTCGTTCATCTCGCACCTTCGCTGTCCGTTTTACCGCAGACGCTAGACCCGATAGGGCGATTCCTATCAGCTACCGACTCCTCACGGAGCACGCGACGCCCACAAGGAAGCGCAAGTTCTCGGTAATTCATTCCGGAGAAATTCACGTTCTCGCTGGCGATCTCAGACCTTTTCTTCAACCTTCACCGGCTGACGATCGTGTAAGAGAAGAAATTGACGCGATAGCGGTATATGTTGCCTTTCTCATAAGCAGATCGGCTTGGAAAACGAATGAACTGGGTCCCGGTGTCGGAGACTACGACGAGTTGATCGATTTTGAGCCAGTTCGACTCGATGTAGATTACGAAAACAAGAGGGTTAAGCTTGACACATCGGATTGGATCGGCACGGTGGTCTACGTGAATGTCGGCCACGACTGGGTCCGATATACCGTTAGAGGCATCAAACAGCTATCCAACCAATCCGTCGGTTCCGTTTTCGTTCCGAAAGCCCGCGCCGAGCAGGGAGAAACGATCAAATACGTCCCTCTGCCGATCACCGCAAAGCTTCAGTCCGGCGCGGTGACGACCACCATATCCGACGACTCGAGTCTATTGGGCGACCTGCAGAATGTGCATCTGGATGCACTCCACGCTTGTGCCGAAGCAGATAAACAGGCGGCCAGAACATGGCTGCCGAAACTCGACCCTTTTACGTGGCGTGTCGACAACCGCTCCTACGATGAGGCGATGGGTCGTCCTGGAGCCGAGCAGGACACCAACGTCGCCGTCGCGCTGAAAGGTTCCGTACCATTCCTCCGGGCGGTTCAGTCGCTGAACCGCGAACAAAAAGAGGCATTGCGCGTAGCCTTCTCCGCATCCCTCTTTCAAACCGTATCGGACGCCGGAGGGGCTGAACTGGGCGCGCGAGCGGTCGAGAATATCGTCCGCTTCGCCATGAGTCATGCCGAGTCGTACGGCAACCTTTACGCTCGTCTGATCGCCGCCTTCGGTAGTGAAGGCACGAGGGGCAACGAGCCTTTCAAGAAAAAGCTGTACATGGAGAAAATGGGCCGAAAGAAGATCGAGGCATATTTCCCCGTCGATCCCGACACCAGAACCTATCCGATCACCCTGTCGCTCGAGGTTCCGGACGATCCCGCCAACGATCCGGAGGGCAAAGCGAGCACGTGGCTCACGCTGAAACGCACGTTTACCCTGGTCGACCGGGCCGAGGAAGCATCGTCGCCGGACGATCGCGTGCCGACCGTCTACATCTGGCACAACACATCGAATGCGCAATATCTGGACCTGGATGAGTCCGGTCGGCCGCCGGTGCGCCTGAACACCTTGTTCGGAAAACCGCTCGTCGGCCGGGCCGCTCGCTCGATGGACGCCGTTCTCTCCTTCGACACGCAGACGCTGCCGGAGCCTGCCCTTCGCAAGGGTGAAAGCGGCGGTTTCGTCGATTTTCGTGGAGCCAACGGACTTTATTTCTGGGAGTTGTTCTTCCATGTCCCCTGGCTGATCGCGTGGAACCTGCGCGAGAAGCGCGAGTACGCAGCGGCGTGGAACTGGTGCAGTCAGTATCTGTTCGACCCCTATCGCGGACAGACGACGAGCGCGACACCCCCTCGCCCGTTCTGGAACAGCATGCCACTCGTGTATCCGATGTCGGTAGCCTCCGATACGGGCGAGGCACCCGAGCTGGCAGGGTATGCGGACCACGTGCATTTCCAGAAGGCGCTACATGCTTTCGCGGTCGACCTGTGGCTGGTGCAGGGCGATGAGCTGTTCCGCAAGCTGACGCCCGAGAGCCTGCAGGAAGCGTGGTTGTGCTACCAGCGTGCCCTGCGGCTTATCGGTCCACTGGAAGAGCCAGGTGACGCCGCGCCCTGGAAGCCCGTCACCTTACGCTCGCTGGGTGATGCCTTTGTCGCGCCGGTCAACCTGCGTCTTCGGGAGACACGGGATCTCATTCTCAGTCGCTTGTCCAACCTTCGCCACGGCCGGGCGATCGATGGGACGTTGCTACCGTACATCGGCCGCGGTGTGGATGAATCGCTGACGTTTAGCGGTGGCCGGGGTGGCACCGGCGCCATGCAGGACCTCCTGCGAATGAACCAGATTCCTCATCACCGGTTCCGTGATGGGCTGGCTTTCGCGCAGGCCGCCGTGGAGCGGCTGACCGATCTGGGGCGCTACCTTTTCCACATCGCGGAACATGAAGCGGATAACGCGTACGAGGTCGAAAAGCAGACGACCCTGATGGCGGTTTCGGATTTCGATGTGTCACTGCGCAGGCAGGCGATCGTGACGGTCGAGCGCGAAGGTATGACCTTGAAGGCCAGCCGACGGAATGTGGAAAAGCGAGTCAGGCATTACACCGAGCAAATGGGTCGCAGTCCACTCGAAATTCTTGCTTCGACGACCGGGTACAGCGCCGTTGCGATGCTTTACGCGACGAGCGCTCCCCTTCTGGCAAAGGTTCCCCTTAAATCCCTGATGAATGTGCTTGGGATGTCGACGGGCGGTAATAAGTGGGACGCTGCCCCCGAAGCCATCGAAAAAAAGATGGAGACCTTTGCCGAAGCGACCCGCCTCCTGGCCGAGGATTTGCGTACGGAAGCTGCCTATAACCGGCGGGATGACGAATTCAGGCTCGAGATCGAACTGGCGCGAGGTGACCTCGAGATCTTGTCCGCTCAGGAGGCGGAGCAGGCGTCCCGCCTCGCCACCGCCAGAAAGGAACTCGATCAGGCCGTCGCACAGCAAAGTCGCCTGCGCACCGAGTTCGCGACACTGACCAGCGGCTTCGCCATCGCCGACACCTATACCTGGATGCTCGGACGCCTCGGCGAACTCTACGCATCCGCCTACCAGTCCGTATTGAGCCTGTGCCTTTCGGCGGAAGCCAGCTACATGTTCGAGACCGGCGATTTCGGCACGCGCCATGTACGGCTGGATGCGTGGCAGGGTGCGTGGCGGGGCATGTTCGCCGGCGAGGCGCTACAGAACGACCTGCAGGCGATGCAGAGCTCGTACCTGCGTGTACACGAACGACGCCCGCTGATTCACAAAGACATCTCCATCGCCACCCTCTCTGGCGGTGGGCTGAGGACGGCACCGGGCAAGGATGCCGCGGGCAGGGATGTCTCGGTGAGGACGTTCGACAACAAACAGCTCGCCGAAGGACTGAAGAAGAACCGCCTTTGGATCCGTTTGAGCCAGAACATGTTCGACGAAGATTATCCCGGCCACTACCTGCGGCAGATCAGGCACGTGTCGGTGGAGTTCAAGCTGAAGCCGGACGCGAAGACGCTCACCGAAACGAGCGTCCTCCGTGCGGTTCTCACCCAGCGTGCCAACAGCCTGCATGTCAGCCCCGACATGGATGGCGCGAGATGGCTACGTGGGCCGGGTTCCGAGACCCCGTCCTCGATTCGGCGCAACCTGAGAGCCAACGAGTCCATCCTGATTTCATACACAAAGCCGCGCGTGCACGACGATCCGATGGCGACCGTCGTACTGCGGAATGAATTCATGGACGGTCGGTATACGCCCTTTGAAGGTACGGGCGCGGTTTCCGACTGGACGCTGACGCTTCCCGGCGATGAGGCGATGAGGGCGGCCTACGCCGAGGACATAGAGGACATCGTCCTGCGGCTGGACTACTCGGCGGTCTGGGGCGGGGGGACCTTCACCTTTCAGGTGAAAGAACTCATGCAGGAGAATACCAAGGCACCGCCGACGACAAGGGTGGTTTCTAGCCATGCGCCTGCCCAACCGGGTGCAGACGCCCGGAGCGAAGCGGGTGTCCGTCGTTTCATCGCGAACCTCGCTATCGCGTGGCGGGCGTTGAAGGCTTCAACTAAAGAGACGCGGGACGAAAAGCTGAAATTGCTTCAGACCTTCTACGTCCTGAGGGACGTCAAGGGCATCGACATAAGCATTGATAACGAGCAGCACAGGCTAGGTCGGACCGCATTGCAATCCGCGGATTGCGTCGTCAGCGACCCGGGAGAGTCGCCGACCGTCACCTATGAGCATCCGTACGATCTTGGCGGCATCAAGGAACAGCTCAAGCTGCGGTGGACACGCAACGGTTACCAGGTTGTCGAACATACCGTGGGAAATTCCCCGGCACAGCCGCCCGGCGAGCCCGGCAGCCCGGAAGCACCTGGCTCGCCACAGACGTCCGATGAGCCCGACGAGCCGCAGGCGCCCGATGTACCGGGGGTTCCGGACGTGCCGGATGTCCCGCCTGTCTCGCCTGTCCCGCCTGTCCCGCCTGTCCCACCTGTCCCACCTGTCCCGGATGTTCCGGATGTTCCGGATGTTCCCGATCAGCCCGCTGAGCCAGAGGATACCCAGCGCCCATCGGCCAACCTTTCGTGGCCCCAGCGCAGTGGCGAAGGTGGCGAAGCACCAGACTGGGATACTGCCGAAGAGATCAGTGCAAAAAAGATGATCGAGACGTTCTACGCAATCTGGCCTGGCACCTCCGATGACAAAGCTAAGGCCGAGATCAACGAGCTCTTCGCTCTACAAGACATCGACGACGTCGTATCGGCTTTTCACGACACATCCGTCCTGGCGATCGTCCGATACAGCGCGAGCATCTTCTACCCTGGCACGCCAGAGCGTGTGTTTGCCTTGAAGCTCTTCGTCGACGTCAAGGACGGCAACAGACGCTTCTACAAACGACGCGACCTCTTCCAATTCCAGGCGGGCAAACTCAACTTCGCAATGCGATATTGGGAGCCCAGTTAGCCTTCAGGGGCTGCGCTCCATACGCTCCCGAAACAGCTCATCGATCCGCCGATACTCGTCGTACCAGGAGTCGGCATGGACGAACCCATGCCGCTCCATCGGATACAGCGACATCCAGAAATTTTTCTTGTGCAGTTCGATGAAGCGCTGGTACAGGCGGATCGAATCGCTCGCCAGCACGTTGTCGTCAATCAGGCCGTGCTCGATCAGCAGCGGATCGGCCAGCTTGTCGGCATAGTTGATCGGCGAGCTGGTCGCATACGCCTCGGGATCGATCTGCGGATCGTTGAGGATGTTGGATGTGTACTCGTGGTTGTAGCTGGTCCAGTCGGAGACCGGACGCAGCGCGGCACCGGCAGCGAACTCGCCCGGCGAGCGCAGCAGGGCGATCAGCGTCATGAAGCCGCCGTAGCTACCGCCGTAGATGCCCACGCGCTTGCTGTCCACGCCCTGGTTCTTCACCAGCCATGCCTTGCCGTCGAGCAGGTCGTCCAGTTCGGGGTGACCCATCTGGCGGTAGATCGCGGTGCGCCAGTCGCGACCGTAGCCCTTCGACGCGCGGTAATCCATGTCGAGCACGACGTAGCCGCGCTGCACGAGCAGGTTGTGGAACATCTGCTCGCGGAAGTACGCGGGATACGACAGGTGCACGTTCTGCAGGTAGCCCGCTCCGTGCACGAAGATCACGGCAGGGCGCGATGCGGCTGCCGCAGCGTCGGCCGGCCCGTAGAACTTGGCGTAGATGGTGCCCGCGCCGTGGCTCGACGGCACTTCGACGATTTTCGGCGCGATCCACTCGCGCGCCTTGTAGCCCGGCTTTCGCGTGTCGGTGAGTTCGCGCGGTGCGCCGCCGTCGACGCCAACGGTCGACAACTGCGAAGGCACGTACGGCGACGAGTGCAGCACCGCCAGCGAACGGCCGTCCGGCGACAGCGAGAAATCGTCGAGACTGCCGTACTGCGTGACACGGCGCAGTTCGCCACCCGTCGACGGCACACGGTAGATGTCGTAGCTGTAAGGCGCGACCTTGTTGCTGCGCACGTAGAACGTAGCGCCATCCGGGCTGAGCACCGGGTGGTCGACCTCGAAGCGGCCGGAGGTCAGCGCCGTGGCTTTGCCGCCCAGCGGACGCGTATAGAGCTGCGCAAAGCCGGATTCTTCGCTCAGGTACCAGAGCGTACGGCCATCGTTCAACCAGCCGAAGTCGTTGCCGTCCCAGTTGATCCAGGCCTTGTCGGTCAGGCGGTGCTGGCTGACCAGCGTGTGCCTGCCGAAGTCGACCGTGGCGATCCAGCGGTCTTTGTTGTCGATCGCGCGGAGCTGCACGGCGACGTTATGGCCATCGTCGCTCCAGACGATGCCCGGGCTGTATTCACCGTTGACGATGACCGGGCGTGTCTTGGGTGCGGCCAGCGCGTCGGCGCGGTCGTTCTTGCCGTCCTTGCGCAGCGCGGCCACGGTCTTCGCGCGCAGGTCGGCCAGCGGGTCGTCGCCGATGCCGGGCAACGTCTTCGTGTCGAGGTCGTAGCTGGTGTGCGTGCGCAGGTCGAGCAGACGCAGCGACTGCGGCGCGGGGTCGCTGCGGCCGACGTACGCGCGCGTCGCTTCAGGCTCGGCGTAGCCCGAGTCGGTCACGTAGTGGGTGAGGTCGGCGATCTTGCCGGCGTCCGCATCCTTGGCCTGGGTGACGACGAGGAGCCAGTGGCCGTCTGGCGAGAGCGAGGTATCGGCGACGCTGACGTTCTTGCCCAGCCAGAAGGGCGCGGGCGCACGACCGGGGTCGGCGGCGGCGAGGGCGTCCTTCTCGGCCTTCATTGCCGCCTCGTCGGCGCGCAGACCGCGCAGGGTGGAGAACAGCTTTTGCTGATCGTCTTCGAGGTCGTCGGAGGTCTTTGCCCTGGGGTCGTCCTTTTCCTCGAGCACCGCCGCTTTGCCAGCGGGGCCACCGGCAACGGCATAGGCGAACCAGTCGTTGCCCGCGCGGAAAGTCAGCAGGCGGCCATCGAGGGAAAAGCGCGGCTGACTTTCGGTCGCTTCGGTACGCGTGACCTGCACCGTGGCGCCCGTGCCAAGGTCGCGGAGAAAGACGTCACCGTGGCGGATGAAAGCGGCATGGCGATGGTCGCGGTCGAACACCAGCTTCGTGCCGTCGGCATTCGCCGCTGCCCTCGGATCAAGGCGCTCCGGCACTCCGCCGTTGGCGCCGACGCGGTAGAGGTCGCGCACCGGCGTGCCGTGGTGTTTCAGCGAGTAATACAGCTCGCGGCCATCGACACCCCAGTACGCGTCTTCCACCGCCGGCCCGATCCAGTCCGGGTCCGCCATAATCGTCTCCATGTCGAGCGGAGGCAGCGGCGGCGCGGCCAGCGACGGCGCGGCGGCAAAGGCGGTGAGCAGGGCGGCGGCAAGTACACGCATCGGGCGAATCCCGGGAATGGCAAAGCGGACGAGCATAACCCGCCAGCCACCCCTTTCGGCACGGCGAGTCCCCCGGGCCGGTTTGCTACGCTCGACGCCTTCCCACCCTGGAGTCGATCCCATGCGCGCCTTTGTCCCCCGCCTGCTCGCCGTGAGCCTGTTCGTCGCCTGCGGTGCCCATGCCGCCACGAGCCAGGCCCCCGCGACGCCGAAGCGCATGGTCTCCGAAACCTTGGCCGGCCAGCCGGTCAACGACCCGTACCGCTGGCTCGAGAACCCCGAGGCCGCCGACGTCAAACAGTGGATCGATGCCCAGAACGCCTACACCGAAGCCACCATCGGAGCGATGCCGCTGGGCAAGGCGCTGAGCGCCCGCGTGCGCGAACTGGCGATCACGTCGACCACGCGCAGTTCGCCGACGCTCGCCGGCGGCACCCTGTTCTACTTCGAAAACACCCCGCCGCAGGCACAACCGCTGCTGGTGGCGAAGGCGTGGCCCGATGGTCCGACGCGCACGCTGGTCGACCCGAACCAGGGTGACGGCGGTACCGCGATTACCGAATACTGGCCGTCGCCCAGCGGCAGGTACCTGGCCTATGGCACGGCGGAAGGCGGCAGCGAACTGACCACCATCCACATCCTGGACACCACGACCGGTAAGGCGTTGCCCGACCTGCTGCCCCTGGCCGGCGGCGGCACCACACCGCAGGCGCTCGCCTGGGATGCCGATGAGAAGGGCGTGACCTACGCGCGTTTCGAGACGCCCGCCGCGGGCCAGGCGCTGCGCGAGTTCGACGCGGTGCTCGCGCATCACACGATCGGCGAGGCCGCCACGAAGGACCGCACCGTTTTCGGCAAGGGCTACTCGCATGTCGCCGAGTACATCCTGCTCGAGGGAAAGGGAGGTGCGTCCACCGCGCTGCTCGCCAATGAAGGCGACGGCGGTCCGGCGGAGGTGTACCTGCGGCAGGGCAAGGCTGAGTTCAAGCGCGTGCTGGGCCGCGATGCGGACGTGCGCTCCGCCGCGTGGGTCGGCGACCGCCTGATCGTCGTCGCTTTCGACGATGCGCCGCGTGGCAGACTCGTCGCCGTCGGCGCCGATGGCAAGCGCAGCGATGTGCTCGCCCAGGGTGACGGTGCGATTCAGCGTGTCTCCGCCATGGGCGACGGGTTTCTCGTCGTGCGCAGCGCCGGCCCCGACTGGTGGGCCGATCAGTACGACGCGAAGGCCACCCTGATCCGCCGCGTGCCGTTGCCGGCGACCGGCATCACGATCGGCGGCGTCGCTTCAGAAGCCGGACAGAACAAAGCCTTGCTGAGCTACGGCGGCTGGACCACCCCGACCCGCTGGGCGGAGTACGACGGCGCCAGCGGCACGTTGAAAACCGTGTTCGAGGTAAAGCCCGCCGCGGACTACTCGAAGGTGAAGGTGTCGCGCATCGACGGCGTATCGAAGGACGGCACGAAGATTCCCGTCACCGTGATTTCGATGGATGGGATCACCCCGAACGGCAAGCGGCCGACCATCCTCTACAGCTATGGCGGTTTCGGTCTTCCGGTCACGCCGGGCTTCGTCGGCGCGAACCTGGCCTGGCTGGAGCGTGGCGGCGTGCTCGCTTACGCCAACATTCGCGGCGGCAACGAATTCGGTGAAGCGTGGCACGAGCAGGGCCAGAAGCAGCGTAAGCAGAACGTGTTCGACGACTTCTACGCCGCTTCTCAGGCGCTGATCGATACGAAATGGACCGACCGCGGCCACCTGGGCATCCTCGGCGGCAGCAACGGCGGCCTGTTGATGGGCGCCGCGCTGACGCAGCATCCGGAGCAGTACCGCGCCGTGGTCGGCGCCGTCGGCATCTATGACGTGCCGCGTCACGAGACGGCTTTTGCGAATGGCCCGTACAACGTGAGCGAGTACGGCAGCACGACGGATCCGGTGATCGCGAAGGCGATGCTGGCGTATTCGCCGCTGCACAACGTCAGGGCGGGGACGAAGTATCCGGCGGTGCTGCTCACCACGGGCGCCAACGATCCACGCGTCGCGCCGTGGCAGTCGCGCAAGTTCGCCGCCGCGTTGCAGGATGCCTCGACTTCCGGTCAGCCGGTACTGTTGCTCACGCGGATGAACGCGGGGCATGGTATCGGTGCGCCTTTCAGCCAGCGGGTGGGTAATGCGGCGTTACAGTTGACCTTCTTTGCGACGGAACTGGGGCTCGGCGAGTAAGCGTTCTCCAACGGGGCTGGCTCCCACCGGGTAGCCAGCCTATCCTTGCGAGGCGGCCAGGGGAGGCCGCCTCAAACAAGGATGCCTGCGTGATCGTGTCGGACCTGTTCACCCTGCCCGCTTTCGTGGCCTATCTGGCCCTGGGCGTGTTTTATTTCGTCGCCTTCGTGGTGACCTACATCTGGATCACGCCGCAGCGGGAGATGGCGCTGATCCGCGAGGGCAATCTCTCGGCGGCGATCAGCCTCGGCGGTGCGGCCATCGGCTTCGTACAGCCACTGGCGAGTGCGATGGCGCACAGCGTGAGCCTTGTGGATCTCGCCCTCTGGGGTCTGGTCGCCTGGGTCGTCCAGTTGTTGACCCACCTCGTCCTGCGCCTCGTCGTGCGCGATCTGCGTGGCCGGATCGAAGCGGACGTCCGCTCCGTGGCACTGTTCGTGGCGATCGTGGCGGCCTGTGTCGGCACGCTCAACGCCGCGGCGATGACGTACTGAGGACGGCTCATCATGTCCGAACGTCCTGAGTCCGATCGTCCTGTCAAACCGGCCTCCTGGTCCATCGATCTGCCGCGCGGTTATAACGCTCCGACACGCCTCACGGAGGAGCCGTTGACCCGGCGCCGGTCGGTTGCGATCGCGCTGGGCCTCTTGGGTGCGACGGTGGCCGGCTATGCCGCCTTCGGCGGCAAGGATGTCCAACGCAACAGCTACGCCTCGCTCGAGGACTGCGAGCACGACTACGCCACCGGGCAGTGCACTCAGGACCAGCCCGTGTCGGGAAGCGGCGGTGGCCATTCGGCCGGCTATCACTACTACGGCCCCTGGTATCGCAGCGACTGGCGCGGCAACGCGTTCAAGGGTGACCCGGGTCCGGGGCGCACCGTTGCGGGTGGCGGCGGCTTCGCCGGCCACGGCCCGACCGGCTTCGATTTCGGCAGCCGCGGAGGCTTCGGCTCGAGCGGACGCGTCTCGGCGCGGGGCGGCTGATGCGCCGCGAGACCATCGTCCCTCGCAAGGACTGGCAGACGCACGTCGAAGCCATCGGCTTTGGTTTTCACACCATCGACGGCAAAACGTACTGGCGCGAGGATGCCTGCTACGTCTTCGACGAAGCGCAGGTCGACGTGCTCGAGAGCGCGACGGCCGAACTGCATGCCCTATGCCTCGAAGCCGTCGACCGGATCGTGCGCGACGGCCGCTACGCCGAGCTCGGTCTCGATGACCGCGCCGCGCGCCTGATCGAGCGCAGCTGGTTCGATCGCGACCCTGCGCTCTACGGGCGCATGGACCTGTCGTACGACGGCAGTTCCGCGCCGAAGCTGCTCGAATACAACGCGGATACACCGACGTCGCTGTTCGAAGCCTCGGTCGTGCAGTGGTACTGGCTGGAAGAAGTCGCCTCCGACGCGGATCAGTTCAATTCGATCCACGAGAAGCTGATCGATCGCTGGCGCACCGTCGGAGGTGGACCGCGTGTGCACTTTGCGGCGTGTTACGACAACCCTGAAGACGCGACCACGAGCGACTACCTCGTGGACACCTGCCGGCAGGCCGGGCACGACGTGCAGGCGCTGGATATCGAGGACATCGGCTGGTCGGGCAAGGCATTCATCGACCTGGCCGACCGTCCCATCGACCGGTTGTTCAAGCTGTACCCGTGGGAATGGCTGATGAGCGAAGCGTTCGCGCAACACATTCCCGCAAGCGGCACGCGCTGGCTCGAGCCACCATGGAAGATGCTGCTGTCGAACAAGGCGATCCTGCCGCTGCTGTGGGAGTTCTTTCCGGAGCATCCGAATCTTCTCGCAGCGAGCAGGCGGCGCGAAGACATCGTCGGCGCGGCGGTGGCCAAGCCTTACTGGGGTCGCGAAGGTGAGGGCATCGCGGTGCTCGATACCCATGAGCGCGGTGCGCAGACGCCGCTTACCGTGTATCAGGCGCTCGCACCGCTGCCGGTATTCCAGGGTCGGCACGCGTTGGTCGGTTCCTGGGTGATCGGCGATGAGCCGGCCGGCATCGGCATCCGCGAGGATGACGACCGGATCACGCGCAACACCAGCTGCTTCGTGCCGCATCTGTTTCGTTGAGGGCGGTTACTCGAAGGGGCGACGCTCTGATGGGAGCCAGCCCGCGCAGGTGTCACGTACCGGCGGGCAACACCCGGTCGAGATACGCCTGCAATGCCTCGGCCTGCGCGGCAGCAAGGACGCCCGCCACATAACCGTCCGGCCGGATCAGCATGGCCGCACGATCCGGCACACCGTAAAAGGCGGCGAACTGACCGAGATGGTCATCGAACTCCAGTCCGGGTCCGATCCGGTGGATGTGCATACCGGCGCGTGGAGCGAACGACGCCGACCCGCTCACCAGCAACGTCCAGTGCGTTCCCCTGAAAAGATGAAAGAGCCGGGTGGCGCCGCCACCCGCGCCGCGCACGTTTGCGTCAGGTGCGCGATTCCCCGGTGCAAGATGACTGGCGGCGTCTGACACGAAGGACAGCGGCGATTCGGCGTAATCCAGATCCAGCTGCTGTACCTCGCGGCCCCGGCGGTTATCGCCTTTTTTAAATCCCTCGAGCAGACGCGTGGAAAGGCCCAGCATCCCGGCGGCGATCGGGCGACGCTCGGCCTCGTAGGTATCGAGCAGCGACCCGGGTGCACCGCGAAGCACGGCCGACAGTTTCCAGCCGAGGTTGTAGGCATCCTGGAGACTGGTATTGAGGCCCTGTCCGCCGGTCGGCGGGTGGATATGCGCCGCATCGCCTGCGAGAAATACGCGGCCGTCGCGATAGCGATCCGCCAGCCGCGCGTTCATGGTGTATGCCGAGGCCCAGGACACCGAACGCAGCACGATGTCCTCACGACCCGTCGCCTCGACGACACGGCGAGTCAGCCCTTCGGCGGAAAGATCGATGTCGCCTTCGAGCGGAATGGGGCCCTGAATCTGGAACAGTTCGCTGCCCGCAAGCGGACAGATGCTGAGTTGCTTACCATCACCGCCGTCGAACCGATGCCAGACGTCGCGCGACAGACCTTCCAGAATCACGTCGGCCACGATCGCTCTCACGCCCAGTGTCTTACCGGGAAAGTCGATGCCCAACGCACCGCGGACGAAGCTTCGTCCGCCGTCGCATCCGATCAGATAGCGGGCGCGGATGACCTCGTCGCCCCGTTCGCTCCGCACGGTGGCTTCAACGCCCGTGTCAGTCGTCGCGAAGCCGGTCAGCTCCACACCGAATTCGACCGCCGATCCGAGCTCGAGAAGACGCTCGCGCATCAGCGTCTCGGTGAGGAACTGCGGAACCATCAGCGGCAGCCGATACGGCTCCGCTGGCGTCGGGGGGTGATCGGCCCCGACCATTTCCTCGTCGACGAAGGAGCCGTCGGCGGCGTACTTACGCACCGGAGGATAGACGCCGCCCGTCGCCATGGCCCGGTCCAGGAGGCCTAAGTCTTCGAAGACCTCCAGGCTGCGCGGCTGAATACCCTTGCCACGGGATCCCTGGAAGGGCGAGGGGAGCTTTTCGATCAGACGAAAAGCGATGCCACGACGGGCCAGATCGATGGCCAGGGTCAGCCCGGCCGCTCCGGCACCGCAGATCAGAATTTCAACGGAATCACGCATGAGGAACCTCCGAATCGTGTGCAATATGCACATATCGGACGCGAGGCTAAGCTTGCACCAAAGAAAGTGCAAGATACACATATCTCGTCAGATCCAGGCGTCCGCGCGTATCTGGCGTCGACGCCGATCAATCTCCTGGGGAATATCGGGGCTGGTAGGATTCGGAGTCTTCGAATACCGGAACACCTCATGCTGCCTACCGTCGAACAGGAAACCCGTCCATCGCCCGCCTGGTCGGTGATCTGGCTGCATGGGCTCGGCGCGGACGGCAATGACTTCGCGCCGATCGTGCCTGAGCTGGCCGATCCATCGTGGCCGGCGATCCGCTTCGTGTTTCCGCATGCGCCGGTCAGGCCGGTGACGGTGAACAACGGCGTGCCCATGCGCGCCTGGTACGACATCAAAGGCTTGTCCATCGCGGACAAGCAGGACGCCGAAGGCATCCGCGCTTCTATCGACGAGGTCGAGGCGCTGATCGCCCGTGAGGTCGAGCGTGGCGTGCCCGCATCGCGGATCGTGCTGGCCGGCTTTTCGCAGGGCGGCGCGATGGCGTTGTCGGCAGGCCTGCGTCATCGCGAAGGTCTCGCCGGCCTGCTGATTCTTTCGGCCTACCTGCCCCTGCACGACACCATCGAAGCCGAGCGCAGCGGCGCCAACCACGCCACGCCGATCTTCTGGGGCCACGGCAGCGCCGACCCGGTCGTGCCGATGGCGCTCGGCGAGCACTCGCGGCAGGTGCTCGAGCTGCTCGGCCATCGCGTGGACTGGCACAGCTATCCGATGGCTCATCAGGTGAGCCTGCCGGAGCTCGTCGACATCCGCGCCTGGTTCTCCGGGCTCTTCGCCAACGCGTGATCCCGCGCGCGTCGGCGCGTGCGGGCATCCGGCATACTCGCCGCATGTCCGCCGCCCCTACCGACTCGACCCAGGGCTTGCGCCCTCCGTCGGCGCCTCTGCCCGACTTCTGCAGCCTGCCGCTGCTGTTCGCGTTGCTGGTGGTCGGGTCGCTCACGGTCACCCTCATGTGCCTGGCACCCGGCAGCCACGCCGACTGGCGCGACTACGGCACGGCGGTGCTTTTCACCAGCTGGCTGTCGGTCCTGCTGACGGTGGCGCTGTGCAAGCTGCGGCCGTGGATGCAGCGTCTTCCCGGGATGCTGCCGTATGCCGCGGTGTGGCTCGTACTCGTCATGCTGGTGGCGGCGAGCGCCGCTCTGCTTGGCTGGGTCGACCACAGCATCAGGACAGGCATGACGCCGGCGTCCCGCACCGGCTTCGTGCGCGACGCCAGCATCGCCACGGGGTTGCTCGGTGCCGGCTTGCTCCGCTACTTCTACGTCGTCGCGCAATGGCAGGCCCGGGTCGCCGCTGCCGCACAGGCACAGGTCGCGGCGCTGCAGGCACGCATCCGCCCGCATTTCCTCTTCAACAGCATGAATGCGGTGGCCGCGCTGATCCGCGTCGATCCCGACGCGGCCGAACGCACCGTCGAGAACCTGGGCGAGTTGTTCCGCGCGGCGCTGGGCAGCGATCATCATGCGGTAGGCACGCTGGGCGACGAGTGGACGCTGGTCGACCGTTATCTCGAGATCGAGTCCCTGCGCCTGGGCGACCGGCTGCGCGTCGAGCGCGACATCGACGTACCCGCCGATCTGCCGTTGCCTCACCTGCTGCTGCAGCCGCTGGTCGAGAACGCGGTTCGTCATGGCGTGCAGCCCAGCCGCACCGGTGGAAGCATTCGTCTTGCCGGACGACGTGTCCCCGGTGGCGTGGAGATCGTGATCGAGAACTCGCTTTCCGATGCTCTGCCGACGCCCGGTACGGGGCATGGCCTGCGCAACGTGCGCGAGCGCGTCGCCTATCATTTCGGCCAGCGCGCCAGCGTGCGTGCGGAACAGCGCGAGGGCCATTTCATCGTCACCGTTTTTCTGCCGGAGTCCGCGCATGCGCGTCCTGATCGCCGATGACGAGCCGCTGGCGCGCGCACGCCTGAAGGCGTTGCTGGCGCCACGCGACGACGTGGAAATCGTCGGCGAGGCCGCCGACGGCGATGCGGTGATCGCCGCCTGCGCGTCGTTACGACCGGACCTCGTGCTGCTCGATGTGGAAATGCCTGGCTTGTCGGGTACCGCTGTCGCCGTGCAACTGGCCACGCTCGTCGAGCGTCCGCAGGTCATTTTCTGCACGGCCTACGAGCAACACGCGCTGAGCGCTTTCGACCTCGGTGCGACCGACTACGTGCTCAAGCCCATACGTGCTGAGCGTCTGGCCGAGGCGCTGGACCGTGCCGCGATGCGCACGGTACGTGCCCCTCAGCCGTCGCGTAACGCGTGGCTCCGCGCGCGCAGCGGGAACGACGAGGTCCGTGTGGCACTCGACGACGTGCTCTATCTCCTCGCCGACGAGAAGTACGTCGCCGTGCATCATGGCGGCGGGATGTGGCTGATCGACGAGTCGCTGCGCCAGCTCGAGATCGCGCATGGCGAGCGCCTGGTCCGCCTGCACCGCAACTGCCTGGTGCCGCGGACGCGCCTGATAGGTCTGAAGACACTGACGGACGGTCGCGTGATGGCGCGCCTGGCCGGTACCGAGGTCACACCCGAAGTCAGCCGGCGCAACCTTCCCGCGGTGCGCCAGCTGCTTCGCGCGGAGGCCGGCTGAGGCCGCGTGACACGTCGCCGCGCTGCACGCCGGGTTGGATTGCGGGACAATCACGCTTTCGACCGAGCCAGCGCCAGGATCCCATGACCGCACCGCTTCGCATCGCCACGCGCAAGAGCGCGTTGGCCCTCTGGCAGGCTGAACACGTGGCCAGCCTTCTGCGCCAGGCGCATCCCGGCCTGGTGGTGGAACTGGTTCCGCTTTCCACGCGGGGTGACGAGATCCTCGACCGTTCGCTGGCGACCATCGGCGGCAAGGGCCTGTTTCTCAAGGAGCTCGAAGTCGCGATGCAGGACGGTCGCGCCGACATCGCCGTGCATTCGCTGAAGGACGTGCCGGCCGAGCTCGAACCCGGCTTCACGCTGTCGGCGATCCTGCCGCGTGCCGATGCCGCCGACGCTTTCATCAGCAACGACTACGCCACGTTGTCCGACCTGCCGAACGGCGCCCGGGTCGGCACTTCGTCACTGCGGCGTCAGGCACAGCTGCGCGCCGTCCGCGGCGACCTCCAGCTGCTCGACCTGCGCGGTAACGTGAATACCCGACTGGCCAAGCTGGACGAGGGGCATTACGACGCCATCATCCTCGCCTGCGCAGGGGTCGAACGTCTCGGCCTCGGCCATCGCATCACCGCACGCCTGGCCAGCCCGGACTGGCTGCCCGCACCGGGGCAGGGTGCCATCGCGGTGGAATCCCTCGCCAGCGACACACGCGTCAACGAACTGCTGGCCGTACTGACGGATGAAGACACGCTGCTGGCCGTCAACGCGGAGCGCGCCATGAACGAGCAGCTGGGTGGCAGCTGCGCCGTGGCCATCGGCGCATGGTGCGTGGTCGCGGAACACGGCCTGACGTTGCACGGCATGGTCGGCAATGCGCTCACGGGCGAGTTGCTGCATGCGCAAGCCGACAACGCCTCGGACGACCCGGTCACGCTGGGCCACGAAGTGGCGGCGATGCTGATCGGCCTGGGTGCGGACGAGTTTCTGAAACCGCAGCGCTAGCGGCGGCTGACGCTGGCTGATGCTGGCTGCCGCTGACGCTGGCCGCCGCTGACGCTGGCCGCTGCTGTTGTAGGAGCGCGCCTTGCGCGCGAAAAGCCAACGAAGCGAAGATGCGGCAAGGCTACCGCTTCACCGCTCCGTTGGCTTTTCGCGCGCAGGGCGCGCTCCTACAAAAAGGCGCGCTTCGCTTAGAAGTTGTAAACCAGGTTAGTCGTCGTCAGCTTATCCGTGCTGACGGTACCCGGCTGCGTGTCGCTGTTGTAGCGGATCTGGTAGCCGATCTTCAGCGCCAGCTTCTTCGTCATGCTGACCGAGAGGCCGATGTCGTTCTGGTAGTACTGGTTCTTCGAGCCCGCTTCCACCAGCAGCGTGTCTTCCAGCGCCGTGTTGTCGGTGAGGCGGTACTTCGCGTTGATCAGGCCACGGCCGACCACTTCGCTTTCGGCGTCGGGCTTGTATTCCTCGGTCGCCGCGGTGCCATCGGCATTCAGTACCGGCGTGCCGTCGGCGTTGACCAGATCGCGGGTCGACTTCGCCGGCTGGTAGCGCTTGAAACCGGGACCGATTTCGAAGGACAGCTCGGCTTTCTCGTTCTTCAGAGCGATATAACCGTAGCCGACCGACACGATGCCCTGCCAGAGATTGGCGCCGAAGTCGTCGTGCTCGTAACGCGCCGCCGTGACGACGTAGCTGCGCGGGTCGAACTTGTAGCCCACCGACGCACCGGTGTCGTAACGGTTCGCCGTGGTGCTGAACTGGTTGTTGCCGTTCCCGTCATCCACTTCGCCCTTGGAGCGCAGGCCGTTGAGGTAGAAGTTGTTCTTCCACAGCTCGTTTTCCTGGTTGAATCCGATCTTGGCGTTGGCATTTTCCGAGCGGGAGTTGCCCCGCGAGGACGCGAAGCCGAATTCGCCGTTGCCGGTCCACCCGCCGTTTTTCGCGGCGTCGGCGTTCTGGTCGGGGGTGGCAGCCGGATTGGCGGTCGCGTCCTGGGCCGACGCGGTGAACGGCAGCGCGGCAAGGACGAGCGTGGCGAGAAGGAGTTTTTTCATCGTCTACCCGTAGATGGAATGGAAGGTGGCGTCAGCCGTGAACCCACTGTGCGTAAGCCCGGCCATAAAGCCGCTGCTCGAGACATTGACCGATAATGCAGCTTAACGCGGCCAGACCGGCGGCCACCGGCAGCAGCGGTCCCGCGGGGTGCGAAACGAGCAAAACACAGGGCAAACCGACCGAGAGCACCGCGACGGTGAAGCGCCAGGCCAGCAACGAGACCGCCGTCCGCCCCCTCGTGAAGTACTCCGTGGCACCGCTCTCTTCGGCAAGCTGGCGCAGGGCGCGCCAGCGCATGCCCTCGACGACGCCCAGTGCCAGCGCCACCGCGAGCAGCGCGAGTCGCCAGGGATTGAGCGGATTGATCGGGACCTCGCTCTGCAGCGCGACGCAGAGCCAGAACCACAGGCCGCCGGCGAACAGCGCCGAAACGGTGCGGCCCAGGGGCAGAGCGTTGGCAACCGATGCCACGGACACCGGCAGATGGCGTGAGGCACCTCGCGCCGTATAGACCAGCGTGGCGAGGCTGCAGAGCATCAGCGCGGCGCCTGCCAGCCGCGTCGCCCAAAAGTCGTTGCCACCCCGCGCCAGCCCGGCAAGCGCCAGCATCGGCAGGTAGTTGGCCATGGCCACCATGCCCTCGGCCGTGGGCATCATGCGCTTCACCGGGTCCCAGCCATGCCACGCCGGCGCGAAGGGCAGACGCAGGCACGTGGCCACGAGGCCGAGGCTTACCAGGACCAGGCCGATCGAGAGCGGCACCAGCACCTCGCCCCGACCGTCCGGATACAGGCCGAGCGCCAGGGCCGTGCCCAGCACCATCCACAGGCCATAGCCGGCCGCCATCGCGGTCTGGACGACGACACCGGGCGTCGAGAACAAGCTCTGGACGGGCGTGACTTCGCCAGGCCGGTCCAGGGGATCCAGCGCGACGGAAGGGGCGTCGTTGGGTTCCGCCATGGTCGGGGAGGGCCTTCGGCGAATCGCAAAGCAGCATTTTTGCGCCTTATGGCGCCCGGCGCAAACGGGCCTGTCGCGGCGCCCGCGAGACTCCCTTGCGGACGGCCCCCGGCGACGCCATGCTTGGCCTGCGTAGATACGGGCGTCACGCCCGCGCGGACACACTTTCCGAAGCTCCATCCTGCCGGCGACACACATGGACCGCTACGAGCGCATTCTCACCCTGCACCGACTCCTGAAGTCCGCCCATTACCCGGTACCCCTGTCCCGGTTGATGGACGAGCTGGAGTGTTCACGCGCCACGCTCTACCGCGATGTGGCTTTCCTGCGCGATGCGCTCGGCGCGCCCGTGCAGAGCGTCGCAGGCGAGCAGGCGTCGTTCCGCTACGAGGCGGGCGAGGGCGATTCGTTTGAATTGCCCGGCTTGTGGCTGACCAGCGACGAGCTGGCCGCCCTCATGGCGCTGAACGAACTGATCGGCCGCTCCGACCCAGGCGTGCTCGCCGGCGCGCTGGCGCCGTTCAAGGCGCGCATCGAACGTCTGCTGTCCGATCACGGCAGCGGCAAGGCGCTGCCGGTCGATCGCATCCGGGTGATTTCCTGGGGCGCGCGCAAGATGGACCAGCAGGTCTTCCGCATCGTCGCGGGTGCCACGCTGGAGCGACGTCAGGTCAGCTTCCGCTACCGCGCGCGCACCACCAATTCCGACACGAAGCGTACGGTCTCGCCGCAGCGCCTGACCCACTATCGCGACAACTGGTACCTCGATGTCTGGGACCACGACCGCGAAGCGCTGCGCAGCTTCGCTGTCGACCGCATTGCCGACCCGCAGGCGCTCGACGCGAAAGCCAGGGATGTCGAGGACGCCGAGCTCAACGACCTGCTCGCGTCCAGCTACGGCATCTTCGCCGGCAAGCCGAAGGCCTGGGCGACCATCCGCTTCTCGTCGCATGCCGCACGCTGGGTGGCCGACGAGCACTGGCACTCGCAGCAGAAGGGCGAATGGCTGGGCGACGGCCGTTACGAGCTCAAGGTGCCGTACTCCAACTCCCGCGAATTGCTGATGGACGTGCTGAAGTACGGTCCCGACGCCGAGATCGTCGCACCGCTGCCGTTGCGCGAAGAAATGAAGATCCTGCTGCAACTGGCCTTGTCCGGTTACCAGAACGGTTCGAATCACTCCCACTGAGCGCCGCCGTTACATGAGTGACTTCGATATCGCCGAAACCGGCGCCCTGCCCGCTCTCAGCACCGAACCCCGTAAACCCCGCGTCGCGCTTGCCCTCGGGGCGGGCGCGGCCAAGGGTCTGGCCCACATCGGTGCCATCGAGGTCCTCGAACAGCGCGGCTTCGAGATCGTCGCCATTGCCGGCACGTCGATGGGGGCGCTGATCGGCGGCATCTACGGCATGGGCAAGCTCGACATCTATCGCGACTGGGTCTCCACGCTGGCCCGCTTCGACGTGCTGCGTCTGGTCGACTGGAGCTTCTCCGGCGGTGGCTTCATCAAGGGCGACCGGATCATGGCCGCCCTGCGCGAGCTGATCGGTGAGGTCAATATCGAGGAGTTTCCGATCGCCTATACGGCGGTGGCGACCGACATCGACCGGGAACGCGAAGTCTGGCTGACCCGCGGTCCGCTGTTCGACGCCATACGTGCATCGATCGCCATTCCGACGCTGTTCCGGCCCTATACGCATGAAGGTCGCCGTCTGGTCGATGGCGCCTTGCTCAACCCGTTACCCGTCCTGCCGTTGATGCGCGAGGAAGCCGATTACGTGTTCGCGGTAAGTGTCGATGGCGCGGCTGAAATGCAGAAACCGCCCGAGAAAAACGTCACCGCCGTGCCCGATCATGGCTATACGGCGAAGCTGGGTCGGCTCTTCGGCAGGGTGTTGCCCGCCGGCGACGGCAAGCCGAAGCTCAAGGACCCCGGCGCGTTCGATCTGATGACCCAGTCGATGGACCTGATGCAGGCCAATCTGTCACGGTTGCGTCTGGCGGCCTACCCGCCCGACCTGCTGATCGAGATCCCGCGTAACGTGTCCACGGTGTACGAGTTTTACCGGGCGCGCGAACTGATCGAACTCGGCCGCGTGCGTACCGAGCAGATGCTCGACAGCTGGCAGCCGCGGCACCTGCACCTCGGCTAGAGTTCTTCGGTACGCGTGACCTTGGCGCGGCGCATGAGCCACGCCACGCCACGCAGGTCGGCAAGGCCGACCCAAAGGCGGTCCAGCATGCCGTACTTGGAGGTGCCCGCCGTACGCGGACGATGACCGACCGGCACGCTCTGGCTGGCAAACCCCGCACGTTTCACCAGCGCCGGCAGATACCGGTGCATATGGTCGAAATAGGGCAGCCGCATGAAGGTCTCCCGCTCGAACAGCTTGAGGCCGCAGCCGGTATCCGGGGTGCTGTCCTTGAGCATGCGCGAGCGCACCGCGTTGGCGACCCTGGACGAGATCCGCTTGTTGAAGCTGTCGCGACGGGTCACGCGCCATCCGGCAAACAGCTTCAGATCCGGTGCCGCGCCCGCCCGCGCCTCGAGCAGCTTCGGAATATCGGCCGGATCGTTCTGGCCGTCGCCGTCGAGCGTGGCGATCCACGGCGCGCGCGCGTTGCGCACACCGTTCCAGACGGCCGTGCTCTGGCCGCTTCGGGTAACGTGGCGAATGATCCGCAGCTCCGGGTACTGAGCGCGGGCGGCGGTCAGCACGGCGACGCTGTCATCGGTGCTGTCGTCGTCGACATAGATGATCTCGAAGTCGATCCGGCCACGCAGTGCCGACGCGATCTCGGCGAGGAGGGGCGGGATGTTGTCGCGCTCGTTGAAGACGGGCACGACCACGGCGAGGTCGGTCATCGCTTTTCCGGGGCTGGAGGATTCGGGGCGGCATTATCGCCCAAGCGGCGGCCCATGGGGCCGCGAAAGCGACCGTTCGTTCAGATCTGGCCGACGCTGGGAGCGACCGGCCCCTCGATGGCCTCGCGCCAGCCGCGGGCCACGGCGTCCATGGTGTTGCGGCTCGCGCCTTGCGCCATCACCACCAGGGTGCCGCCGCTCAGGGCGATCTGCCGGCCATCCCAGCCGTCGCGGTGGAAGTCGCTGTCGGCATCGCTCATCTTGCCCGGCATGTAGAGGGCGACCACGGGCTCGTCGTTCATCCGCGTCACCAGATGCACCGCGGGATACGGCCCCACGGTGCAGTCGTGCACATAGGTGACGCCAGCGGGCGCGGGCCCCTTCAGATGAGCGGAACGGCCGATAAATCCGGCTTCGACCTGGGCGTCGGTCATAGGGCGAGTCATGTTCAGGGAGTCCATTTCCCAGGGCATGTGCGCCACGGCGAGCGCGGGCAGTGAGGTGCCATCCATGTGACGCCACACCAGGCCGACACCGCCGAAGGCGATCAGGACGGATGCCGCCATGGCCATCCACGACCGGCGTCGGCGCACCTGTCCGCGACGCTCGTGGGTCGCATGGGCGAGCAGAATGCGATCGGCCAGCCCGTCGGGCACGGGGATACCCGCCAACGCCGCTTCGAAGTCGTCCTCGAAACGCTGCGCACGCTGCCAGAACGGGGCGCAACCCTCGTCGCAGCTGTCACGATGCGCCAACAGGTCGGCATCGCGGGAACGCGGTTCGGCGGTGATCCGGCGGCGGAAGTCGAGGCAGTTCACGTCCGTCCCCCTTCGGCCGCGGCACGTCCGCCAAGCATCGCCTTGAGGCGCTGACGGGCACGAAACAACTGGGTCATGACCGCACCCGGCTGTTGCTGGGTGGCTTCGGCGATCTCGTCGCAGCTCATCCCGCCCAATACCTGCATGGCCAGCGGCTCCCGATATTTTTCAGGCAGTTTCAGCATCGCGTCGCGCACCTGGGCGGCGTCGCCACTCCGTTCGGGGCTGGCAAAGGCAGCATCCTCGGGGACGCTGTCGTCCAGCTCCACCGTGTCGAAACGTTTGCGCTCGTAGAGTCGGGCATGCTCCCGGCGAAGGATGGTAATCAGCCACGGCTTGGCCGATTCCGCGTCACGCAGAGCGTCGAGGTTCTTCCACGCGCGCAGGAAGGTCTCCTGGACCAGGTCCTGGGCGACGGTTTCGGAGCGCGACAGCCAGAAGGCGAACCGGTAAAGGTCGGCCGACAGGGCGCGCACCATGGCTTCGTACTGGCGCTGCTTCGGGTTCACGTCCTTATGGACCGGAGGCATACGGATTTCCTTTCAGGCCGGCCGCTCAGCGGACCTTCGTCAGGATGCCGTCCAGCTCGTCGAGGCTGTGGTAATGAATGACGAGCTTGCCCTTGCCGCCGCGACCGTGCGCCAGCTCGACACGGGTGGCGAAGCGCTCGGCCAGCTCGCGCTCGAGGTTGGCGATGTTCGGGTCGACCGCGTTGGTTTTGGCCTTGCCCTTCGGCGCCAGCTGGGCCTTGCGGGCCGCTTCTTCCAGTTCGCGCACGGTCCAGCCGTGGCGTGCCGCCTCGAGCGCGAGCGGCTCGGCAATGCTGGCGGGCAGGGTCAGCAGGGCGCGGGCGTGGCCCATCTCGAGCTTGCTCTGGTCGAGCAGCTGCTTGATCGACTCGGGCAGGTCGATCAGGCGCAGGAGGTTGGAGACCGCCGCGCGCGACCGGCCCACGGCATCGGCCGCCTGCTGGTGGGTCAGGTCGAACTCGTCGATGAGGCGCTGAAGTGCCTGGGCTTCCTCGAGCGGTGTCAGCTCCTGGCGCTGGATGTTCTCGATCAGCGCCATGGCCAGCACGGACTGCTCGGGCACGTCCTTCACGAGCGCCGGGATCTCGCTCATCGAGGCACGCTGGGCAGCGCGCCAGCGGCGCTCACCGGCGATCAGCTCGTAGCTGTTCTTGCCGATGGCGCGGACGACCACTGGCTGGATCAGGCCCTGGGCCTTGATCGAGGCGGCCAGTTCGTCGAGGGCTTCGTCGTTCCAGTGCCGGCGCGGCTGGTACTTGCCCGCCTGGATCTGATGGATGGGCAGCGTACGCAGCTCGCCTTCCTGCTCGATCACCGAGGGAGGCGCCTCCGGACCGGTGCCGCCGCCAAGCAGGGCATCCAGGCCACGGCCGAGACCACGTTTCTTAGGTGCTGCCATGGGGGTTCCTCAGGAAGTCGTCGGGGCGGCGTCGGAGGCGCCGGTCGCCGCTTCGTCGACAGCGGGCTCCGCGGCGACGTCGCCGCCGGCCGCCGCGTGGCGGGCGCGCTCGCGGCGGATGATCTCGCCGGCAAGACCGATGTAAGCGATGGCGCCGCGCGAACCGCGGTCGTACAGATGAATGGGCTGGCCGTGGCTGGGCGCCTCGGCAAGACGCACGTTGCGCGGGATGATCGAGCGCAGTACCTGGTCGCCGAAATGCTGGGTCAGCTGGGCCGACACCTCGTTACCGAGGTTGTTGCGCACGTCGTACATGGTCCGCAGCAGGCCTTCGACCTCGAGCTGCGGATTCAAGCGCTGGCGCACGGCCGAGATGGTGTCGAGCAGGCTCGAGAGTCCCTCGAGCGCGAAGTACTCGCACTGCACGGGAATCAGCACGCCGTCGGCGGCGGTCAGCGCGTTCAACGTCAGCAGGTGCAGGGACGGCGGACAGTCGATGATGATGGTGTCGTAGTTATCCGACACCTTGCCCAGCTGTTCTTTCAGGCGGTGCTCGCGCGCCAGACCGTCCATCAGCTTCAGCTCGGCGGCGGTGAGGTCGCCATTGCCCGGAAGAAGATCGAAGGCGGCTTCGGTACGGACGAGAACGTCGGCGATACCGACCTCATCGAGCAGCACTTCGCAGCCATTGGGCTTGGTTTCGTACTTGTCCACGCCCGAGGCCATGGTCGCGTTGCCCTGCGGATCCAGGTCGACGAGCAGCACCTTACGCTTCGCGGCGGCCAGGGCCGCGGCAAGGTTGACGGAGGTGGTGGTCTTGCCAACGCCGCCCTTCTGGTTAGCGACTGCGATGATGCGGGCCATGGGCTGTGGTTCGCTGCCGTGCGCGGAAAGGGCGTTAGCGTAGCATCGACGGGTGGTTTCGCCCTAGACAGCCTGCAGGTGGTTCAGTCCCGCCGAATCACCACGAGATGCCGCTCACCTTCCACACCCGGCACGGTCAGCGCGTGAATCGCCTCGACCTTGAACCCATCGGGCACGCCGTCCAGCTCCTCGGCGGGATGCTTGCCCTTCATCGCCAGCCACACGCCACCCGGCGCCAGCAGGTGGCCGCCCCAGCCGAGCATGTCGGCCAGGCTGGCGAAGGCACGCGCGGTGATGCACTCGAACGTGCCCTCGACCTCTTCCACGCGGCTCTGCAGCGCGCGGCCGTTGGTCAGTTTCAGCGAACGGATGGCCTCGCGCAGGAATCGGACCTTCTTGCCGTTGGAGTCGACCATCAGCACCTCGCGCGCCGGCTCGGCGATGGCCAACGGAATACCGGGCAAGCCTGGGCCGGTGCCCAGATCGGCAAGAGTGCGGCCTTCCACGAAGGGAATGATCGCCAGCGAGTCGAGCAGGTGCCGCGTGACCATCTCGTCCGCGTTGCGCACCGCGGTGAGGTTATAGGCCGAGTTCCAGCGCTCCAGCAGCTCGCGGTAGTCGAGCAGACGGGAGACCGCATCCTCCGGGAGGGTGACACGGAGGGCGGCGATGCCGCGTTCGAGCTGGAATTTCAGGGCTTCGCGGGTGGTCATGTAGGAATGTATCGATCGTCGAGGACGTCATTATGCGTCAGGAGCGGAACAGATCTCTCAACGGGTTGCCAAGCTCTCGTTCCGATCGGAACATGCTCGGTATTACGTCCAGGACCGACGTTGAAACTCCTATGACCCATACGATCCCACCCGCCGAGTCATTGATCGTCGAATTCAAGAGCGACCGATCGCGCCTGGGTGATGACCAGCTAATCGATGCGATCGTAGGATTTGCGAACGCGCAGGGCGGCGAACTGTGGCTTGGTGTAGAGGACGACGGCACGCCAACTGGGCTGCACGCCGATCACATGAGGCTCGATGGCATGGCGGGGCTCGTGGCGTCACGGACGTCGCCTTCCGTGACGGTATCGGTCAGCGCCATCGAAGTATCAGGCACCACCGTTGCCCGCATCTTCGTGAGACCGTCTGTGGGAGAGGTGTGTACTAAGAGCGGAAAATACTTGCAAAGGCGGCTTAAGTCGGACGGAACGCCTGAGAACGCGCCCATGCTTCCCCACGAACGATCAAGCAGGGCAGCCTCGTTTGGCGAAATGGATGTCTCCGCGCATCCGGTAGCCAACAGCACGCTGGACGATTTCGATCCACTTGAAATAGAGCGACTTAGACAAAGCATCCGGCGGTACGGTGGCGACGAGAAGCTCTTGGAGCTCGATGACGAGGCCCTGGAAGGAGCGCTGGGGTTCTTTCGGGTACATGAGGGGACCCGCACGCCGACGCTGACCGGCATTCTCCTGATCGGCCGAGAAGAGTCGCTGCGCCGCCTGGTGCCGACGCACGAGCTTGCATTTCAGGTGCTTGATCGGGAGGCCGTTGAGTTCAACGAATTTCAACGCTTTCCATTGCTCAAAGCACTGAACTGGCTTGAGACCAATTTCCGGCCGTACAACCGGGAAAGGGAAGTACAGGTTGATCTCTTCCGCGTGCCGGTCCCGCTAGTCGACATGAATGCATTTCGCGAAGCCGTAGCGAACGCTTTGGTCCACCGTGATTACCATCGACGTGGTGCGGTGCACGTTCGCCTTGAAGACGATGCGCTGGCCGTCAGTAATCCCGGCGGCCTCGTAGATGGTGTCACGCTGGCTAATCTGCTCACCACCGAGCCCCGTCCACGAAACCCCTGTCTTGCCGATGCCATGAAAAGAATCGGGCTGGTAGAGCGATCGGGGCGAGGCGTCGATACGATTTACAGGGGTATGCTTCGTTTTGGCAGACCCGAACCTGCCTACGAGGTGACCGACAGCAGTGTGGCCTTGCGCATGTCAACGGTCGATCCCGACATGGCGTTCCTCAAGTTGATCATCGACGAAGAGGCGCGAACTAACCGCACGCTTCCCATCGATAGCCTGATTGCGCTTGCTTCTCTCAAAGATGCAAAGCGGCTTTCCGTAGAGGACATCGCGAAACGGATTCATCGAGATCCGGCTCGTGCCAAACGCACCCTTGAAGCCCTGGTTGAGGCGGGTCTTGTCGAGGCTCACGGGGGAACCCCGAGGACTCGTAGTTACATGCTCGCGGCTCGCCTGTACCACGTTACCGGCAAGCGCGCGGAGTTCACGCGGCAAGTCGGTTTTTCTTCGATCCAGCACGAACAGATGGCGCTCAACTTCGTGAAGCAGCACGGCCGAATCAGGCGATCGGACGTAATCGAGCTCTGCCGGATCACGCCTGAACAGGCTCGCCTGCTGCTGAAGAAGCTAAGAGACGAGGACGCACTTATTCAGCACGGAATGAGACGTGGGGCTTTTTATACGCTGGGGGAGGCGGGCTAGTCTCACCAGTTTCGAGATTTGAATTTGTCGTTTGAAGTTGCCACACACGCCCCTGGCCAGTTGCGTCACTGCATATGTGCCGCACTTTCAGCGAGTTGCGAATTGCTGAAGCTTCCTACGCGGAACATTCCCAAGGACTTTGAGGTTACGTTTGCGGTACCTGAAACAGTAAAGGCGGCCGTTGGCCGCCTCTGGATATCGTGCTTCGAAGCTATCAGGCCGCGTCGAGTTCGACGCGGGTCACCAGCATGCCGCGGGCACGCAGCGAACCGTTGACGGCGTGCTTGAGCTGGGTGCCGAAGGCGCGGCGATCGGCATGGTGAGCCGTGGCGGAGTCGCGCAGTGCGGCAACGACGTTGCTGCGGATCATTTCCGGCGCGTCGTCGATCACTTCATCGGCCGCTTCCGGCTCGAGGACCTGCCAGTACACCGTGCCGCCGTCGAAACGCAGCACCTGGCCACCGAGGTCGATCTTATGGGCAACGCGATCGATCACCGGGAGCACGACGTGCGTACCGGCGGTGAGCAGCGACGTGGCGCCGCCGAGACGGCGAACGCTGTAGACCTGACCCTCGGGAATGCGACGAACCGACGTCGCTGCAAGAGCGAAGGCGATGACGGTGGTGGCGATGAGGGCGGTGGTCAACATGGCTGCTACATCAATCGGTTATCGGCTATTCCTGTCGCATCGCATAGCGAGACACGCCATGACGATGATCGGTGAGGTGTTAATTCTAATTTAACGAGAGGGGTTAACGCTAGTTTTACGAACCACCTGTATTCAGTTAGCGGACGGTTTGGTCAAAACTTGAGCACTGGTCACCGTTTGACCACCGATTCCTGCGACCCGGCCGATGCAATGAGAAATTTCCTATAGCCTCTGGCCGTCGCGACCGGGCCTTTCGCCACACGCAGGGCGTAACAGCCCGACGCGTTGCTCTCCCGCCGGCAAATGATAATAATTATCAATTAGTCACTTGTCCGGCGCGTCCCATGAATGTCCTCGGTTGCCTGGCGGCGCTCATCGCCATGGCGCTTGCTTACCTCTGCTCGCGCAACCAGCGGCTGCTGGCTCGTCCCACCGGTCGAGCTGGCCGCATCGGAGCGTGGGTGTTCGCCGTGATGGCGCTGCTGGCATGGATCGCCGCCGAGACGTCGCTGCCAGGCGTCTTCGCCGCCCTGACGGCCCTGATGTTCGGCGCCGTGGCATGGCCCTACATCACCTGGCTGTTCCGGCCCGCCACCGAACGGAAGCCTCGCTGATGCTCGCCAAGACCTTCGCCGGCATCCTGCTCGGCCTGCCCCTCACGCTGGCGCTCATTTCCGTCGTGATCTGGATCTGGCCGGGCTCCAGCGAGGCGGTGACCCTGCCGGTGATGATGGCTTTCTTTCCGCTCTGGATCGGGATCATGGGCGCGACCTATATGTTCCGCAGCGGCCCCCGTGCCTGGGCCTGGCTGGCGGTCGCCAACCTGAGTGCCTTCGCGGCGCTGTGGGTGGCCAAACACACGCTGCCGGGGCTATGAGCCGATGAAAGCCTCCACGATCCGCACCTTCACCACCGTGCATACCTGGACCGGGCTGCTGGCCGGCTTCGCGCTGTTCATCGCGTTCTACGCGGGCGCGCTGACCATGTTCCACGACGAGATCGACACCTGGGCCGTGCCGCGTGCCGAGATGGCCCGGGCCGACGCGCTGGACCGCGCACACGTGATGCTCGCCGACATCGTCGCCAGACATCCCGCGGCAGGCGAAAGCATCGGCGTCACGTACCCGGCCGAACATCCGTCGCACGAAGTGGCGGCGTACTGGATGGAAAAGGACGGCAGCTGGCGCACCCAGTCGCTGGACGACACCGCGGCCCGCGATGCGGAAGACCACGAGCACGGTCTGGCCGACTTCATCTACGAGCTGCATTACGACCTCGGCATCCCCGCGATCGGTATCTACCTGATGGGCGTGGTCAGCATCATCTATGGGCTGGCCCTGCTGACCGGCGTGCTGATTCACCTGCCCAATCTCGTCCGCGAGATGTTCGCGCTGCGCCCGGGCCACAACCTGAAGCGGCTGTGGCAGGACGCGCACAACGTTATCGGTATTCTCAGTCTGCCTTTCCACATCATTTTCGCCGTCACCGGCGCGTTGCTCTGCCTGACCCTGGTGATGCTGGTCGCCTTCAACACGGTGGCCTTCGACGGCAAGCTCATGGGCGCGTTCGAGCGGATGACCAGCGCGTTGCCGGAGACGAAGGACAAGGGCGGCAGTGCCGTCATGCTGACCCCGGCCGAGCTGGGCGCGCGGGCACGGCAGGCCGCGATCGCCGCGGGCGCAGCGGATTTCGAGCCCGATTACATGCGCTACGTGCATTACGGTCATCAGGGGGCGGCGGCGGAAGTGCGCGGCACGTCGACCAAGACTCTGGGCGAGTACGGCATGGTCGCGCTCGATGCGGTGGACGGACACGTGATGAAGGTACAGGTGACCGGCGCCCGGGACGCGAACCACGCGACTTACTCGGCGATCTTCGGCCTGCACTTCGGTACCTTCGGTTCCCTGTCGCTGCGCTGGCTGTACTTCCTGCTGGGCCTCGCCGGCGCCTTCCTTTTCTATTCGGGCAACCTTCTCTACATAGAGACGCGCCGCAAACGCCGCCAGGCGGACCAGCCGATGAAGGTGCGTGCGATGGCCACCGCGACCGTCGGCGTGTGCATCGGCTCGTGCTTCGCCATCTCGTGCACCTTCCTGGGCAACCTGCTCGGAGGGCTCTCCGGCATCGAGGCCACGTCGCTGGTTCAGCCCGTGTGCTTCGCGACGTTTGCGCTCGCCATCCTGTGGACGTTCTGGCGCAAGCCGGCCAAAGCGGCCGTCGACCTGCTGTTCGCAACGGCGGCGGTCAGCGTGGCGGTGGGCGTTCTCGATATCGCGGTCCATCACGACCGCCTGGTGCGCATGCTGGGGGAAGGTCGCTATGAGGTCCTCGGCCTCGATCTGGTGGCCATCGCCATGGGCGCCGGATTCGCCTGGCTTGGCGTCGCCACGCGTCGCCGCGCGGTCGAAGGCGATCCCTGCAGCGTGTGGTCGTCGCGCCGCCGGGATCCCCAGCACGTGGCGACAAAGGCGCGGGAAGCCTGAGCGTCGCCCTGCGGCCGCGAGAGTCGCAGGGACTTTCGAAACGTCGGCATTTCCACGTAACGCGCGTTACTGAGCACGACAGTTATTAACGTTCGTGATGCAAAGCTCGCACACCGCTGCTGCACCGCCGCAAACGTTTACATACCAGTCAAGGCACTGACTGTATGCGCTTTTTTGGTGGTCTGCTCCAAGTGGTATCGCACTTCACATCATGTCGTACCGCAGTGCAGCAAGCGGTTGATTTCGCACGCTTTACAAGCTCCTATGAAAACGTTTACGTTCCGCGCCGTCAGCCCCGGGAGGGGCAGGGGTAAAGGGCGATAACCACGTGAGTGTGACGATCAAAGACGTCGCGAGAATGGCCAACGTATCGGTGGCCTCGGTATCTCGCGCCCTCAACGGACACGGCGGCGTCACGGCGGAAACGCAGAAGCGGATCCGCGATGTGGCCGCACGCCTGCGTTACGTGCCGCACAGCGGCGCCCGCAGCCTGATCACCCGTCGCACCCAGACCATCGGTGCGCTGCTTCCCGATCTGCACGGGGCGTTCTGGTCCGAACTGATCCGCGGCATCGATCTCGCCGCCCGCGCCCGTGGCCTTTATCTGCTGGTCTCCAGTTCCCACGGCGACTCCACCGAAGCCGCCATCGCCCTGCGCTCCATGCAGGGCCGGGTCGACGGCCTGCTGGTGATGTCCCCGCACGCCGATGAAGCCTTCCTCGACGAAAACCTTCCGGTGATCGTGCCGACGGTGCTGATCAACAGCCACGTCCGCTCGGAGCGCCAGGCGTCCCTCGACGTCGACGATTTCGGTGGTGCCCGCGCCATGGTCGAGCACCTGCTCGGGCTGGGTCGCAAGCGCATCGTGTTCATCGCGGGACCCGAGGTGAACCACGACGTGCAGGAACGATGCCGTGGTTATCGCACCGCGCTCGAAGCCGCCGGCCTCGGCGATCGTGCGTCGATCCTGCCCGGCGATTTCACCGAGGAATCGGGCTATCGCGCCGGTAAGCAGGCGCTTGCGATGGTGCCGCGCCCCGACGCGATCTTCGCCGCCAACGACATGATGGCGATCGGCTGCCTGTCCGCCCTGGCCGAAGCCAGGGTGCGCACGCCCGAAGACATCGCGGTGGCCGGCTTCGACGATATCCCGATGGCGCGTTATGTCTCGCCGCCGCTGACTACCGTGCGCATCCGGATCGCCGAACTCGGCGAAGCCGCGCTCGGCCGTCTTGCCGGAATGATCGAATCACCCGATGACGCGACGCCTGAACCGAGCGTCGTCGGCACCGAACTTGTCGTGCGCGCCTCGTGTGGCGGCAACGACACGGTAAGACGACGGGCCTGACCGGCCCTGACGCAACACGGCTTGCCGGGCCGTGGCTGGTTTACCAGGACGGCGACACACAGGACTTGCGCACATCCACCGGTCCGCCATGCGGATCGGGCGCCCACACGGGGGCAGAACGCTCTCAACGAAGAAAAGTGGCACGACCACCGCGTCACGACATCAACGTCGACCCCGTGAAAAGCGCCCTGCCGGGCCGGAACAACACACACAAAACGTTTGGGAGAGGGGAAACATGAAGGCCTCGATGCATTTGAAGAAAAAGTTGCTGGTCAGCGTTATCGCCGCCGCCGTCGCCACGGCCATCGCGCCGACCATGGTCATGGCGCAGAGCGCCAACGCGACCCTGCGCGGCAAGGCCACGCCGGGTGCGAACGTCACCGTATTCAACCCGCAGACGGGCCTGACCCGTCACGCGACGGCCGGCGCCGATGGTTCGTACACCATCAACGGCCTGCCACCGGCCACCTATCAGCTGGACGCCGGCCCGGGCACCGAGCAGAACATCACGCTCACCGTGGCTTCCACCGCGACGGTCAACATCGTCGCGCCGACCGCCGCTGCCGCCGCGCCTGCGGACGCAGCCAACGCCAAGCAGATGGAAGGCGTCTCGGTCGCCGCGACCACCATCCAGGAAGTGAAGACCCCGGAAGTCGGCCAGACGATCTCGCTGCACCAGATCGCGACCATCCCGCAGGCCTCGCGTAACTTCCTCGAATTCGCCGACACCGTGCCGGGCATGGTATTCAGCGTCGACGCGAAGGGCCGCACCTCGCTGCGAGGCGGTGCGCAGAACGACAGCGCCGGCAACGTGTACATCGACGGCGTCAGCCAGAAGAGCTACGTGAAGGCGGGCGGCGTGTCCGGCCAGAGCGACAGCCAGGGCAACCCGTTCCCGCAGCTGGCCATCGGCGAATACAAGGTCATCACCTCCAACTACAAGGCGGAGTACGACCAGGTTTCGTCCGCGGCAATCACCGCCGAGACCAAGTCAGGCACGAACGAATTCCACGGCGAGGTGTTCGGCACGTACACCAACGATGCCTTCCGTAACCGCACCCCGATCGAGAAGGACACCGACAACAAGGTGCCTTCCGAATCGAAGGAATACGGCTTCGCACTCGGCGGTCCGATCATCAAGGACCAGATGCACTTCTTCATCGCCTATGAGCAGAAGAAGTTCGATACGCCGATCTCGGTGGTACCGAACAGCATCAACTACGCCGGTGCCGTGGCTCCCCTGCTGCCCGCCAGCGTGCAGTCCGAACTCGGTTCGTCCAATCTGCCGTTCGACGAAAAGCTGTACTTCGGCAAGATCGACTGGGAACTCACCGACCGCGACCGCATCGAGGTGAGCACTCAGGTCCGTCGCGAGACGCAGACCTCGAGCATCGGCTCGGGCGTGACGGCATCGGCCGGTGTCGCTGTCGAGAACCACGATACGCGCGGCACCTTCAAGTGGGCCCACAGCGCTGACAGCTGGTACAACGAATTGATCTTCTCGTATGAGAATTCGTTCATCAACCAGGTCCCGTTGGTGGCAGGAAACGGCTACACCTACAGCTGGCAGCCGGATCCGAACAACCCCACGATCATCACCACCGGCTCCGCCGACCCTCGCGCGACGCAGACCAAGAGCCAGGAAGGTCCGAGCATCGCCGACAACTTCACCTTCAACGACCTGGAATGGCACGGCGACCACGTGGTCAAGCTGGGCTACAAGTTCAAGTCGATCGAACTGAAGGCCGCCGATGCGTCCGCGCAGAGCCCGCAGTTCTTCTACGACGTCAATCCGACGGGCACCTCGGCGCAACCCTGGCAGGTGTTCTATGCGTCGACGCTTCCGGGCCAGGACGGCGTGGCCAAGACGAACGCACGTCAGTACGGTGTGTTCGCACAGGACGACTGGACCGTCAACGATCACCTGACGCTGAACCTCGGTGTCCGCTGGGACTACGAAGTCAATCCGTCGTACAACAATTTCGTGACGTCGCAGCGTGTGCTCGATGCCATCAACTCGCCCAATCCGTACGCTGGCGCCACGCCCGGCGAAACGTACGGCGACGCGCTGGCCGCTGGCGGTGTGAATCTCAACAATTATGTGAGCAACGGCCATAACCGCAGCTCGTTCCGCGGCGCCTGGCAGCCCCGCCTGGGCTTCTCCTACGACCTGTTCGGCGACGAGGAACACGTCATTCACGGCGGTGCGGGCCGTGCGTACGACCGCAACCTGTATGACTACCTCCAGACGGAGGTGACCAAGCAGTCGCTGCCGCAGACCACGCTTCGCTTCAACATCCCGACGCATCCCTGCGATGTCACGTCGTCCACGTGCGTGCCGTGGAACCCCGAGTTCCTGAACGGTCAGAATGTCCTGCAGAACTACCTCGTCGGCGGCAATGCCGGTCAGGAAGTCGACATGCTGAACAACAAGCTCAAGGCGCCGCATACCGACCAGTACAGCCTCGGCATGTCGAACACGATCGGCGACTGGCTGACCGATGCCACCGTGTCGCGCATCCTCAGCAAGGACGGTTTCGCGTTCACGCTCGGCAATCGTTACCCGAACGGCGACTTCTTCCAGAACGGGACCCAGCCGTGGGATTACCCGATCCCGAACGTGGGCGGCCTGATCCTCGGCGACAACGGCATCGAAACACGGACCACGCAGGTACTCCTTTCCGCCCAGAAGCCGTACACGAAGGAATCGGGCTGGAGCACCAGCTTCTCCTACACGTTCTCGCACGCAAAGCAGAATCGCGACATCAACGAGCACTACTCGTTCGACGAAGCGACCATCGGCGACTACCCGTACATCACCTCCAACGCGGTGGCGAAACATCGCTTCGTCGGTACGGGCGCGATCGATCTTCCGTGGGGTATCAGCGGCTCGATCAAGCTGACCCTGGCCACGCCGCTGCCGAAGAACGCTGGCGCGTGCTACGGCCAGATCGAAGCCAACGGTGCGAGCTGCGTCCCGATGGCCGCCACGCCCACCGGTGCCAAGTTCCTGGTGGGCGGCGATATCTGGGGTTACCGCGACATCGACCTGCAGCTGACCAAGGACTTCGTCATCAACAAGGATACGAAGATCTATGCGCGCTTCGACGTTCTGAACGTCTTCAACTGGGCCAACTACGCCGATAGCGACTACCTCACCAACTGGGGCTCGAACGGTGAGCTCAACAGCCGTCCGGTGGCCGTCAACAAGAAGGGCAACATCACTTACCTTCCGCGTACCGCCCGCTTCACCGTCGGCCTGAAGTTCTGATCCACCTGGCGCATCCGGACCTCCGGATGCGCCATACTTTGGCGCCCGCGAGTCTCCCCGCGGGCGTTCTTTTGTTCCGGCGAGAAACAGTCCTTCGGGACTTTTATTTGCCTCGCGGCCGTAAACGTTTACGCGCGAAAGGATCCACGTCATGCAAGCCACCAAGTTCAAGCGTCTTTCCCTCGCACTGGGCGCACTGCTCGCCCTGGCAGCCCCGTTCGCCATGGCGCAGAACGCACCGATGAAGGTCAAGCACACCCCCTCCGTCGCCAGCCTGAAAGATCTGCACCCCGTTCCGCCGATGGTCGCCGACCTCGAGAAGCGCACCTTCCAGTGGTTCTGGGACAGCGGCAATCCGACCAACGGCCTGGTTCCCGATCACTACCCCACGCAGTCGTTCGCCTCCATCGCCTCGGTCGGTTTCGGCCTGACGGCGTACGGTGTCGGCGTCGAGCGCGGCTACATCACGCGGGACCAGGCGATCGACCGCACTCTGGCCACGCTGCGCTTCTTCAACGATGCGCCACAGAACGACAGCGAAGACGAAGCTACCGGCTTCCACGGATTCTTCTATCACTTCCTGAACATGGAGACGGGCAAGCGCGAGGCGCGCTGGGTCGAAGTCTCTACTGTGGACACGACGCTGCTGCTCGGCGGCGTACTGTTCGCGCAGAGCTACTTCGATCGCGACGACGCGAAGGAGAAGGAAATCCGCGATCTCGCCGACGCCATCTACCGGCGCGTGGAATGGCCGTGGGCACAGAACCACGGCGCGCTGATCAGCATGGGCTGGACGCCGGGCGGCAAGATGATTCCGCACGACTGGGCCGGGTACAACGAAGGCATGCTGGTCTATATCCTCGCGCTGGGCTCACCGACGCACCCGGTGGGCGACGATGCATGGCAGGCCTGGACGAAAACGTACGACAAGACCTGGGGTGAATTCCACGGGCAGACCTTCCTCAACTTCGCACCGATGTTCGGTCACCAGTACAGCCATACCTGGGTGGACTTCCGCGGCATCCGCGATGCCTGGGGTCGTTCGCACAATATGGATTACTTCGAGAACAGCCGTCGCGCGACTTACTCGCAGCAGGCGTATGCCGTCGCCAACCCGGGCGGCTGGAACGGTTACGGCAAGAACGTCTGGGGCCTCACGGCCAGTAACGGTCCCGGCGGCCTGATCATCAAGCAGGGCGACCGCGAGCGGACCTACCAGGGCTATACGGCTCGTGGTGCGGGCCTGGATTACATCTCCGACGACGGCACCATCGTGCCTACCGCCGCGGGCGGGTCGATCGCGTTCGCGCCGGAAATCGTGATCCCCGCGCTCGAAGAAATGAAGAAGAAGTACGGCGCGAACATCTACACGAAGTACGGCTTCGTCGATGCGTTCAACCTGACCTTCGATACGCACACCGACGTGCGCACGGGCCGGATCATTCCCGGCTTCGGCTGGGCCGATACCGTGCACCTGGGTATCGATCAGGGTCCCATCGTGCTGATGATCGAGAACTACCGCAGCGATTTCGTGTGGAGCGTGATGAAAAAGAACCCGTACGTCCGCAAGGGCCTGCAGCGCGCGGGCTTTACGGGCGGCTGGCTCGATGCGGAAACGGCCGCCAACCTATGGTGAAGCGCGCCGCCCGTCTGTTACGTATGACCGCGGCGCTGGTCCTTACCGGCGCCGCGGTGGCTGGCTGCGCGAAGCCGGAAGACGGTTCACGGACCCTGCAGTTCTGGACCATCGGTCGCGAAGGCGAAGCGGTGGCCAGGCTGCTGCCCGAGTTCGAGCGTGAACATCCCGGTCTGCATGTCGAAGTGCAGCAGCTGCCGCTGACGGCCGCGCACCAGAAGCTGCTCACCGCGTACGCGGGCGATTCGACGCCGGATCTCACTCAGCTCGGCAACACCTGGGTGCCCGAGATGGTGGCACTGGACGCGATCGAGCCGCTCGATGCACGCGTCGCCGCCTCGAAGGTGATCGATCCGAAGGATTACTTTCCCGCCATCTGGTCGACCAACGTCATCGACGGCACCCTGTACGGCGTGCCCTGGTATGTCGATACGAGACTTCTGTTCTATCGCAAGGACCTGCTGGCGAAGGTCGGCTACGACCACCCCCCGCGTGACTGGGCGGAGTGGAAGGCGATGATGGTCAAGCTGGCCCAGCCGGTGGGTCAGACATATGGCGTACTGTTGCCGACCAACGAATTCGAACAGCTGCTGTCGCTGGCCCTGCAGCAGGACGAGCCGCTGCTTCGCGATGGCGGTCGTTACGGCAACTTTCGCAGCGCCGGTTTCAGAAAGGCGCTGGGTTTCTACGTGTCGATGTTCAAGGACCAGCAGGCGCCGATGATGACCAATGTCGGCGTGGGCAACCCATGGGCCGCGTTCGGCCAGGGCTTCTACGCGTTCTACCTGTCCGGCCCGTGGAACATCGGCGAATTCCGCAAGCGGCTGCCACCGGAGCAGCAGGGCGACTGGGGGACCGTGGCCCTGCCGGGACCGAACGGACCGGGTGCGTCGAACGCCGGTGGTTCCAGCCTGGTGATCTTCCGTCGGTCGAAGCACAAGGACGACGCCTGGGCACTGGTCGAGTTTCTCTCGCGGCCGGCCATCCAGGAGCGCTTCTACCAGATCCTCGGCGACATGCCGCCGCGTCGCTCGTCGTGGGATGCCCCCGCGCTGAAGAACGACGACAAGGCCGCCGCCTTCCGCGATCAGCTCGACCGCGCCAAGCCGACTCCGCCCGTCGCGGAGTGGGAGCGCATCGTCACCGAGATGCAGCTGGTCGCCGCGCAGGCGTCGCATGGCGACATCTCCGTGGACGACGCGGCGGCGGAGATCGATCGTCGTGCGGACCGCCTGCTCGAGAAACGTCGCTGGATGCTCGACCACGGCCATAAGGCAAGCCCATGAATACGTCCCGTGCCGCCTGGTTGTTCATCACGCCCGCAATGATCGTGCTCGGCCTGTTCTTCCTGTTGCCGGTGATCGCCGCGCTGGTACTCTCGGTCACTGACTACGATCTCTACGCGCTCGCCGATATCCGCAACCTGCGTTTCGTCGCCTTGCAGAATTATTGGTCTCTGCTACAGCGTCCGTTGTTCTGGTCGGCGCTGGGCCATACCGTGTACTTCGTCGTGGTCGGTGTGCCGCTGTCGCTGATGGCGTCGCTCGGTGCCGCGATGCTGCTCAACTCGCCGCTGGCCCGCTTCAAGCCGTTCTTTCGTACGGCGCTCTTCGCGCCCGTGGTGACGACCGTGGTGGCCGTCGCCGTGATCTGGCGCTACCTGTTCAACACGAAGTACGGCCTGATCAACTACGTGCTCGACAACATCGGCCTGCCGACGGTGGACTGGCTCGGCGATCCGCACTGGGCCATGCCCACGATCATCCTGTTCGCCGTATGGAAGAACTTCGGCTACAACATGATCATCTTCATGGCGGGGTTGCAGGCGATTCCCGGCGATCTCTACGAAGCCGCACGCATCGATGGCGCCTCGGCGATGGCGCAGTTCCGTCACATCACGCTGCCGATGCTGAAACCGACGATGGTCATGGTCAGCATCCTCACGGTGTCGGGTTACTTCCAGCTGTTCGCCGAGCCGTATGTCATGACCGAAGGTGGCCCGTTGCAGAGCACCACATCGGTGCTGTACCTGATGTACGAAGAAGGCTTCAAGTGGTGGAACCTCGGCTCGGCTTCGGCCGTCGCCTTCATCCTGTTCGTGATCATGTTCGCGGTGACCGCCGCGATGCTTCGCCTGTCGAAGCAGGGAGAGCCGGCATGAGCCCGCGCATCGCAAAAGCGCTGATCAATGGCCTGCTGATCGGTGCGGCCGGTATCGCGATCGCGCCCTTGCTGTACATGCTCTCGGTGTCGTTCATGACGCCGGGCGAGGCCAGTGCATTGCCTCCGCCCGTCTTGCCGACACACTGGACCTTCGGCAACTATCGTCAGCTGTTCCTCAACGCGGGCATGGGTCGGTACCTGTTCAACAGCCTGCTGATCTCCACCGCGATCACCGTCGTGTCGCTCGCCTTCAACCTGATGGCCGGCTATGCGTTCGCCAAGCTGGAGTTCAGGGGTCGTCAGCGGATCTTTCAGATGCTGCTCGGCGCGCTGGTGATTCCGGCACAGGTGGCGATGCTGCCGTTGTTCCTCTTGCTGAAGTACATGGGACTGGTCAACACGTATGGCGCGGTCATCGTGCCGGCGCTGGCGACTATCTTCGGCATCTTCCTCGTTCGCCAGTATGCCAGCGGCATTCCGAACGATCTGATGGAGGCCGCCCGCATCGACGGTGCGGGCGAGTTCCGCATCTTCGCCACCATCGTCATGCCCCTGCTCAAGCCGATCATGGTCACGCTGGCGATCTTCACCTTCCTCGCCGCGTGGAACGATTTCATGTGGCCGCTGATCGCGCTGACGGGACAGGAGCATTACACGCTGCCCATCGCGCTGGCGTCGCTGTCGCGCGAACACGTGCAGGACAGCGAGCTGATGATGGCGGGTTCCGTCGTCACGATCCTGCCGGTGCTGGTGCTGTTTCTCGCCTTGCAGCGGTATTACCTCGAAGGCCTGCTGATGGGCAGCGTCAAGGGATAACTCGATGTCGCGTCTCGCACCGTTTTTGCTGGCTTTCGCGGGTTGCCTGCTCGTCCTGCCCGTCGCCGCGGCCGAAAGCGCACGTGTGCTGGACACTTTCGATACCGCGACGGGATGGAGCGCCACGCATACCGACGATGTCTCGGCATCGCTGCGTACCGTGGCTGGCACCCAGGGGCAGGCGATCTGCCTCGACTACGACTTCAACGGCGTATCCGGTGCGGCTTCCCTCAAGAAGCTGCTGCCGATCGATTTCCCGGAAGGCTTCGTCCTGCGCTTCGACGTGCGCGGACAGATGCCGCCGAACACGTTGCAGCTGAAGCTGATCGACGACACGGGCGACAACGTGTGGTGGTTCCAGAAGCCGTCCTTCGTGCCGACCGCATCGTGGCAGACGATCGAGGCGAGCAGCCGGCAGGTGGAGTTCGCGTGGGGCCCGGTCAGGGACCGCACCTTGCGGCACACGCGGGAAGTCGAGTTCGTCGTCTACAAGGAGAGCCTTCGCGACGGACTGCCGAACCGCGGATCGGTGTGCTTCGATAACCTGACGCTGAGCGCACGCCGGCCCGAGGCTGTGCCCGCGGCAGTGCCGACAGCCAATGCGGTGTTCGAAGCCAGGGCGAAACAGGTGCGGCGCGGTCTCTATCCGCGCGGGTTTTCGGGCGAACAGTCGTACTGGACGATCGTCGGCGTGGATGGTGGCAGCCGCGACTCCGCACTGATTTCCGAGGACGGGGCGGTCGAAGTCGCACGGGGTAGCTTTTCCGTCGAGCCGTTCCTGATCGACAACGGCAAGCTGCTTACGTGGGCCGACGTCACGACGACGCAGTCGCTGCGCGACCGCTACCTGCCTATGCCGTCGGTGCAGTGGAAGAAGGGCGACGTGTCGCTCACCACGAGCGCCTTCGCCCAGGGGGCGCCGGGCGCATCGCAACTGGTGGTGAGCTATCGCCTCGCCAATGACGGCGACGCGGCACGCGAGCTGACCCTGGCCCTGGCGGCGCGTCCGTTTCAGGTCAATCCGCCCACCCAGTTTCTCAATGCGCCGGGCGGAACGAGTCCGGTGCGCGACCTCGCCTGGGACGGTCATGCACTCACCGTCAACGGCGCGCGCAAGGTCATTCCCCTGCAGCCGACCTCGTCGTTCGTGGCAAGCGCCAGCCAGCCGACCACCCTGACCGAACGGCTGGATGCGGGCCAACGCCCGGTCGTCCGCTCGATCCATGCGGACGACGGGTTCGCACAGGGCGCGCTGCTGTATGACGTCCATGTGCCTGCACACGGGCATGTCGACCTCGGCGTCGTGATTCCCGTGAAGCAGACCGATGACGTGACGCTGCCGTCCAGCGCTGGGCAGTGGTTGTCGGCCCATGCGGATGCGGTCGCGGCGCTATGGCGCGACAAGCTCGACCGTGTCGATGTGCGCGTGCCCGCGCAGGCGCAGCCCGTGGTCGACACGCTGCGGAGTGGCATCGCGCAGATCCTGATATCCCGTGACGGTCCGGCGCTGCAACCGGGCACGCGCTCGTATTCGCGCACCTGGGTACGCGATGGCGCGATGATGCTCGAAGGCCTGCTGCGCACAGGCCACGAAGATGTCGCGGCCGAGTTCGTCCGCTGGTACGCACCGCATCAGTTTTCGAACGGAAAGGTGCCCTGTTGCGTCGATGCGAGGGGCTCCGACCCCGTACCTGAGAACGACAGCCAGGGTGAACTGATCTTCAGCATCGCCGAATTGTGGCGTTACACGCACGATCGCGAGGCTCTCGACGCGCTGTGGCCGCACGTGACTCGCGCCGTCGCGTACATGGAAACGTTACGGGCCAGCGAACGACAGTCCACACGTCTGCAGGGTCCGGACCGTGCGCTGTACGGCCTGATGCCTGCATCGATCAGCCACGAAGGCTATTCGACCAAGCCGATGCATTCGTACTGGGACGACTTCTGGGCGCTCAAGGGTTACGACGACGCGGTCGATCTTGCCGGCGTACTCGGACATGCCGAAGAGCAGGCATCGTTCCGCCGTTCACGCGATCAGTTCCGCGGCGACCTGCATGCATCGATCGCCGCGGCGGTGAAGGAAAAGGGCATCGACTTCATTCCCGGCTCGGCGGAGCTGGGTGACTTCGATGCGACCTCGACGACCATCGCCTTGTCACCGGGTGGCGAGCAGGCACGCCTGCCGAAGGCACTGGTCGACGCCACGTTCGAGACGTATTGGCAGAGCTTTGTCGCGCGACGCGACGGCAAGACCGCCTGGAAGGACTACACCCCTTACGAGTTGCGCACGATCGCCAGCTTTGTCCGGCTTGGCTGGCGCGACCGGGTGGGCGACCTCATCGCCTTCTTCTTTGCGGACCGTCGTCCGGCCGCGTGGAATCAATGGGCGGAGGTGGTCGGGAGAGATCCGCGCGAGCCTCGCTTCGTTGGCGACATGCCGCACGCGTGGATCGCCTCGGACTATGTGCGCTCGGCGCTCGATCTGTTCGCCTATGACCGCGCGGCGGATCGGTCGGTGGTGGTCGCCGCCGGTGTGCAGCCTGACTGGCTGGCGGGCGAGGGCATCGCGATCCGGGATCTGCGCACGCCCTATGGGCGCTTCGGGTACACGTTGAAGGCGACGCATGGGAAAGCCGTGCTGACCATCACCCAGCCGATCGACCCGCCGGGCGGGGTGGTCTTGTCATTACCTTCGGGAGAGGTGAAGGTGGAGAAGGGCCGGACGAGCCTGACCGCGCCGCTTCAGTGAGTCGCCACGCGAGTCCGCAGCAGCGCATCCACCGCCTGCTGCCACTCCGCCGAACCCGGCGCCGCCTGCGGCGCTTCCTGACCGAGCTTGGTATTCACCGCCTGATTCCACGCCGGAGTCTCGGGCCGGGGGCCGTGCCCGTCATCACTGACCGCCAGCGTCCTGTCGACCCAGGCATACCATTCGGGCGAGCCCAGAGCCGCGTTGGCCGGGGCTGTCTTGCCGGGAGCGGGCGTGCCGTCCGACGGGGCGGAGGCTGCGGCCGAGGACGTCGCGGCCGCGGGAGCACCGGACGCCGCCTCCGGTGAAGACGGCGAACAGGCGGCGATGATCAATGCCGCACTGAGGGGCACGATGGTGAGCAAAAAGCGCATGGGCAATGAAACCTTCGCGAATGCGTAGGGGGCCGATCGTAGCTAGGCCTTCCCGTCCGCCGGTTAAACGGCGGAGGGAACTCACGGCATTTGTTCAGTTTCGGATCATCCCCGAATCAGAACTTACCGGCGCGAAAATCGGCGATCGCCTCGTGAATCTGTGCCGGCGTATTCATGACGAACGGGCCGTAGCGGGCAACCGGCTCGTCCAGCGGCCGCCCCGCCACGAGAAGGACACGCGCGGCTTCACCGGCGGCGACGCTGACCGTATCTCCCTTCGAGAGCACGGCCAGTTCGCTGCGCGCCAGCGGCCCGCCCGCGACCGTCGCCGAGGTGCCGTCGAAAACGTAGGCGAACGCACTGTGCCCCTCGGGGAGGCTGAGATCGAAACGGGCGCCTGCGTCGAGGGCGATGTCCAGATAGACCGGCTGGGTGGCGATGCCCGATACGGGTCCCGTCGCGCCAGCCAGTTCACCGGCGACCACGCGAACCGTCACGCCATCGGCAGGTTGCACGACCGGAATGTCGCCGGGCGGAATGTCCTGGTAACGCGGGGCGATCATCTTGTCCGAGGCGGGCAGGTTCACCCACAGCTGGAAGCCCCACATGAGGCCGGCTTCCTGCTGCGGCATCTCGGAGTGAATCAGGCCGCTACCGGCGGTCATCCACTGGACGCTGCCGGGACCGAGGTCACCGCGATTGCCCTTGTTGTCGCCATGCTGCATGCGACCGGCGAGCATGTACGTCACGGTTTCGAAGCCGCGATGCGGGTGGTCCGGAAAGCCTTCGATGTAGTCGCCCGCCTGATCCGAGCGAAATTCATCCAGCAGCAGGAACGGGTCGAGCATGTCGAGGGCCGGCTGGCCAATGACACGCTTCAGCTTCACGCCGGCGCCGTCGGCGGTATCCATGCCGCGCACGCGGCGGACGATGGTTCGTTGGGTCATGACGGTGCTCCGGATGCGATCGTTACAAGATGCCGGTATTCACACGGGAGACCAAGTCGTCTGACAAGAACGGACTGTTCCGCGAATGGCTGCACTGCCGCACGGATCGCAGTCAGGGCCGGCGATGCGCTCAGTGCACCCAGTGTCCGGAACGCTGCCGCGGCGGACCGTCGTCGTTCTCGCCGCGCGGGCGGGTCATCGCCTTGAGCTCGTCTTCGGTCGGGCCGTTGGTCCGCCAGTACTCACCGACGGCATTGAGCACCTCGGGCAGCTGACCCAGGCATTCGTCGTATTCGTCGTCGGTCAGTTTCTCGAACTCCGCATCCGCCTGCAGCACGCCCTCATCGACCGCCAGGGCCATGATCGGTCCCAGCAGCTGCATCAGATTCGCGTCTTCGGCCAGGCGGTTTTCCCAGAGCTGCGCACGCATGTCGATGCCGCGGCTGAAACCTTCGCACCAGCCAGCCGCCGACAGCATCGGGCCATCCTCGGTGTCGATTTCACCGAGAATCGGCTCGTAGGCGTCGACGTCGAGCTCGGCGCTGATCGAATCGTTGAGCTTGGCGAGCAGGGCGAGCACGGCATTGCCTTCGTCTTCGTCCTCGAAGGCGTCGTGCAGCACTTCGTGCAGCCATTCCTCGGGCTTGACCTCGAGCGGACCGACCGCGATCGCCGACAACAGGCCATGGACGCCGTCGAGCATCAGATCGCCGTCGTTGCCGTGGGCGCGGAGATAGATGTCGAGTTTTTCGAGCTCGGCGTCATCCAGCGAGCTCGGCCATTCGGACTTGGGTGTGTTCAAAGCTTCAACTCCAGCGCGACGGGCGCGTGGTCGGACGGCTGTTCCCACGTGCGCGGTGCCTTGTCGATGATCGACGAGGTCGCCAGGGATTTGAGCGCATCACTGATCAAGATGAGGTCGATCCGCAGACCGAGGTTGCGGCGGAATCCCGCCTGGCGGTAATCCCACCAGCTGAAAAGGCCCGCATCTTCGTTGAAAAGACGGAAACTGTCGTGAAGACCGACGTCCAGCAGCGCCTGCAGGGCGGCGCGTTCCGGCGGCGAGCAGAAGATGTCCTCGCCCCATGCCACGGGATCGTAGACATCGCGGTCGTCGCGGCAGATGTTGAAATCGCCGAGAACGATCAGCTTCTCGTGCCTGGCGCGCTCGGCCTCGAGGAAATCACGTACCCGCGCCAGCCAGTGCAGCTTGTAGGTGTACTTCTCGTCACCCAGCGCTTTGCCGTTGACCACATACAGGTTCACGACGCGGATGTCGCCGACGGTAGCCGCCAGGATCCGGCGCTGCGGATCGTCCAGACCGTCGATGTCGGTGACGACATCGGTCAGCTCCTCTCGGGCGAGGATGGCGACGCCGTTATAGGTCTTCTGCCCTGAGAACACCGAGCGATAGCCCATCGCGGCGATTTCGTCCGCCGGGAACTTGTCGTCGGTGAGCTTGGTTTCCTGCAACGCCAGGATGTCGGGCCGCGCCTCCCCCAGCCATTGCTGGACATGGGGCAGGCGGACCTTGAGCGAGTTGACGTTCCACGACGCGATCTTCATCGCGCCATTGTAAAGGAAAGCCGCGCGCGGCTAGGGCGGTGGACGCCAGCTCCCGCCGGGACTTCAGGCCAGGCCGTAGCTCTTCAGCAGAGCGTCGGGCTGCGGTTCCCGGCCGCGGAACGCCGTGAACGACGCCAGCGCCGGCCGGGTCGAGCCGACCGCCAGCACTTCCTTGCGGAACCGCTCGCCGGTCGCCCGGTCAAGCACGCCAGCTTCCTCAAAGGGCTCGAACGCGTCGGCGGACAGGACCTCGGCCCACAGGTAGCTGTAGTACCCGGCCGAATAGCCGCCGGCGAAGACGTGGGTGAAGGCGTGCGGAAAACGCTGCCAGGCCGGCGGATGCAGCACGGCCACTTCATGCCGAACTTTCTCCAGCACGTCCATCGGACGGGCGCCGACGGCCGGGTCGTATTCCAGATGCAGCAGGAAATCGAACAGGCCGAACTCCAGCTGCCGGACCAGGAACAAGCCGGCGTGGAAGTGGCGCGCGTCGAGCATCCGCTGGTACAGCTCATCCGGAAGCGGCTCGCCCGTCTCGTAATGGCGTGCGAATTCGCGCAGGGCCTGACGATCCCAGGCGAAGTTTTCCATGAACTGACTGGGCAGTTCCACGGCATCCCATTCCACGCCCTCGATGCCGCTGATGGACGGAATATCCACCTCGGTCAGCATGTGATGCAGACCATGGCCGAACTCGTGGAAGAGGGTGAGCACGTCGTCGTGGGTGAGCAGCGCCGGCGCGCCATCGGTCGGCGGCGGGAAGTTGCAGGTCAGGTAGGCGATCGGCAGCTGCAGCTGCTCGCCGTCGCGGAAACGCGAGGCTGCCACGTCCATCCAGGCGCCGCCGCGCTTGCCCGAGCGCGCGTACATGTCGAGGTAGGCACCGGCGAATACGCTGCCGTCGGCATTGACCACGTCGTAGTACTTCACATCCTTGTTCCACGTGTCCACGTCGTCGCGCGGCACGAAGCGGACGCCGTACAGACGCTCCACCACCATGAACAGGCCGTCGATGGCTGCGGAGGCCGGGAAGTACGGCTTGATCTGTTCCTCGTCCAGGGCATAACGCTGCTGGCGCAGACGCTCGGCGGCGAAGCCGACGTCCCACGGCTCGAGGTTGTCGATCTTCAGTGTCTCGGAGGCGAAGTGGCGGAGCTCTTCCAGTTCCTTCTTCGCGACCGGCCTGGCCCGCGCGGCGAGGTCGCGCAGGAAGCGCAGCACGACCTCGGGCGAGGTGGCCATCTTGGTCGCCAGCGATTCTTCGGCGGCGTTGGCAAAGCCGAGCAGCTGGGCGGCCTCGTGGCGCAGCGCGACGATCTTCTCGATGCGCCCGGAGTTGTCGAACTTGCCCTTGTCCGGGCCCTGGTCCGAGGCGCGGGTCTGGTAGGCGTAGTAGACGGCCTCACGCAGATCGCGGTTTTCGGCGTAGGTCAGCACGGCCTGCACGCTGGGCTGTTTCAGGGTGACGAGGTAGCCGTCGAGTTTTTCTTCCCGTGCGTATTCGCGCAGCACCGCACGGCCCGACGCCGGGATACCGGCCAGGTCGCGTTCGTCGGTGATGTGCTTGTGCCAGGCCTCGGAGGCATCGAGCACGGCGTTTGAAAACTCGGTGGTCAGCCGCGACAGCTCGACGCCGATCTCGCGGAAACGGGTGCGCGCAGGCTCTTCGAGCGCGACGCCGGACAGGCGGAAATCGCGCAGCGCGTGCTCGACGGCCGCGCGCTCGGCGACCGGCAGCTCCGCGAAATCCGCACGGTCGGCCACGGCCTGCACGGCGGCGTAGAGGTCGCGGTTCTGGCCGACTTCCATGCCATGCTCGGTGAGCTTTTCTTCCGCGGCGCCATGCGCCTTGCGCAGCGCTTCGGAGTCGGCGACGGAGTGCAGGTGACTGACGGGCGACCAGGCGCGCGACATGGTCTGGTCGAGGCGCTCCTGGGCCAGGATCACGTGCTCGAAGTCGCGCGGCGCATCGGCCGCCGCGATGGCATCGATAGCGGCACGTTCGGCGGCGATCAGGCTGTCGATGGCCGGCTCGACATGTTCCGGACGGATGGCCGAGAACGTCGTCAGGCCGTTCGGATCAAGAAGCGGGTTGGTGCTGGTATCCATGGTCGATCTCCTCTCAGGCACCCAGCGTGGAGCCCTGAGGGAGGCAAATCAAGCGGCAGTGCGTCGCGCCGGACGCAACGTTCAGGGCCGGTCAGGCCAGGTAGTCGTCTTTCAGGCGCACATAGTTGGCGGCCGAGTAATAGAGCTGTTCGACCTGCTTGTCGCTCAGCACGCGGACCAGCTTGCCGGGATTGCCCAGCCAGAGTTCGCGCTCGCCCACGATCTTCCCCGGCGGGATGACCGTCCCCGCGCCGACGAAGCCGTATTTCTTCACGACCGCGCCGTCGAGCACGGTCGCGTGCATGCCGATCAGGCAGGCATCCTCGATGATGCAGGCGTGGATGACCGCCCCATGGCCGATGGTGACGTCCTCACCGATGATCGTCGGGAAGCCGCCCGGGCTGTATGGGCCGTCGTGCGTGACGTGAATGATCGCGCCATCCTGCAGATTGCTGCGCGCACCGATGCGGATGTGGTGCACGTCACCGCGGGCCACCGCGCCGGGCCAGACCGAGACATCGTCGGCCAGTTCGACATCGCCGATAACCGTGGCGGCCGGGTCGACATATACGCGGGCGCCAAGGCGGGGAAGGATGCCCTTGAAGGGCCGGATCGAGTGGGTCATGGCGCGATTCTAAACCCTCGCGCCATCGGCCCGCCCGGCCGGTTACATGAACGAGCCGCCGATGATCCGGCCTTCGGCGTCCAGCTTGGGGAAGTAACGGCTGTTGTTCTGGCGCATTTCCCGGGTGCTCATCATGTCCGGAGTGACCAGCGTGACATCGGGATAGGCCGCGTGGAACTGCGCGGGCGTCGGCTTCGTGGCGATGAACGCGTCGAAGGCTTTCATGTCGGTGACGAATCCGGCGACAGGTTTCGGCTGAGCGGCCGGAGCGGTCTGGCAGGCCACGAGGGCTGCGGCGCCGAGCACGGCGGTGAAAAAGAGAACAGCGAGACGATGCATGGGGCGAGGCTCCTTGCCTGGGGGAGCGTGGATTATGCCGCCGGAGGGTGCGACGGTTCATGAATCCCGTCGCACCTCCATCGATCGGTCAACCGTTGCGGCGGCGGATCTGCTCGGCCCTGGCCTCATCCTCGGCCGTGATCACCTGCTGCTGGGCATCGAGCTTGGCGCCCAGAATGATCAGGGTGTAGTTGGTCGGATCGTAGTCGCGAAGCAACGCGATCTCGCGACGTGCGTCTTCCAGTTCACGACGGTTGATCTGCCGCTCGATTTCCCTGGAGGCAAACGGCAGCGTCTCACGCAGCGCGTCCTGCGCGGTGGCGTTGTTCGCTTCCAGTTGCAGCACGCTGAGGTAGTACTCGTAGGCATTGTTGCCCTGAGGGGCGATCAGCCTTCCTTCGCGCGTGGCGTCACGAGCGAGCCCCAGCAGGATGTCGACGCCCGACGGGTCGCTGCCCGCGTTCGCGGGAGCGGCCGCTGCGAGATCGGCCAGGCTGGCTTCGGCCGTGGCGGTCGTACGCTGGTGCAAAATGACCGCGGCTGTACCGGCGAGGGCCGCAGCCGCGATGACCATGGTGATGATCGCGCGGCGGGGAACCGCGGCGATGTTTGGCTTGGACATGGGGAGATCCGGGGGAACCGCCCGCGACCAGGCCGGCCCCCTGTCGGACGGCCCCGGCGGGCGGGACATGTTCCCGCCCCATTGTTTCAATTCCGCGACGGTGGGCCTTAAGTAACCGGTCAGAACTGCGCGTTGAGGTTCACGAAGTACTGCCTCGGCGCGCCGGCCATCAAGGTCTGGTTGTAGCCGTCCGGGTCGGAGGCGACATAGCCGTTGGTACCGGTGGAGGCGAAGTAGCGCTTGTCGAACAGGTTGGTGACGTTGGCACCGATGCTCAGCGCCTTGAACACCGAGACCGCACCGAAGTCGTACGCGATACCGGCGTTGGCCACCCAGTACGACGGCACGGCCGAGTCATTCGTATAGGTGATGTAACGCCGGCCCGTGTACTTGGCTTCGAGGTTGGCGCGCCAGCCGGAGAACTCGTAGTTGACCGAGCTGGAGAACATCGTCTTCGGTACGCCGACGACGTACTTGTCCGCCGTCGCGACGGTACCGGCGTTCTGGTAGTCGTCCTGGTACTTCGAGTTGTTGTACGAGAGCGAGTTGAGCCAGCTCAGGCCGCTGACCGGCTTCCACAGAAAGGCGAGGTCGGCGCCCTTGCTCTTCACGTCACCGACGTTGTTGAGCGAGGAGGCGCAGGTGACCACGGCCGGGCACGGCGTGGTGACGAGCAGTCGGTTTTCGAAACGCGTATAGAAAAGGCCAAGCGATGCCTCGAAAGTTTCGCCGTGTGCGCGGTAACCGACCTGCCAGGTCTGCGACTCTTCCGGCTTCAGCTGGCTCTTCGCCGCATCGAACGACGCCTGCGACGTGCTGAAGGGCGTGATGCCGAACGCGGCGATGTTCTTCGCGTACGAACCATAGATGTCCTGATTGGCGTCGAGCTTGTAGTCGACACCAGCCTGCGGCAGGAAGCCCTTGCTCGCCTTCATCTGCCCTTGCGCGAACGCGGTGGTCGGCACGAGCGAGGTGGCGTCGGTGGTCACGCGCAGCGACTTCGCGCCGACGTTGATCGTCAGGGCGTCGTCGAGAAGATGGATCGTGTCCTCCGCATAACCCATGCGGGTCCTGGTCTCGTAATGCTGCAGGAACGCGCGCAGGAACGGCGACTGGTCGTTGTACACGGTGTAGAGCGAGGTGTACTGGCCGCTGAGGGTGAAGAAGTTGCGTTCCTGGTTGGTGTTGGCGTTTTCACCCCACACGCCGACTTCGATGTCGTTGTTGCCCAGCGACAACTTCAGTGCCGAGGTCAGGCCGTAGCGATCGAGGCCATAGTCGGTGGTGCGCATCGAGATGGGCACGGTGGGCGAGGACGCCTGGTACGGCGTGGCCCACTGACCTTCGCCGCGATCCGCGTGATAGTAACCCGTCGTATCGAGTGTGACGCCGCCGCCCAGGTTGAACGAACCGGACAGCCCGGCGAGGGTGTCACGACGGATACCGCCACCGGCGTAATACGTGGCGTCGCCCTTGTCGTAGTCGGCCGGCAGCGCATTGAGCGAGGCGGGATACGCGCCGTTGCCGTTCAGCGCATTGGCGATACCGACCGCCGTGTTCCAGTCCGGCTGCAGATAGTCCCAGTTCCAGCCCAGCGCCTTCTGGCTGGTCAGGGACAGATCCATGTAGTCGTATTCCTTACGTTTGCTGCTGTCGACGAACAGGCTCACGCGGTTGCCGTCACCCCACTGGTACAACGCCTTGAGATTGGCCTGGTTCGACTTCTGGTCGCCATAGCCCTTCCACTTGTCGGTATCGGCGTGGTCGAACGACACGTACATTGAGAAGCCGTGGTAGTCACCGCTGTCCGCACGCACGAAGGTGCGCCTGGTGGAGTCGGAACCCATGACCTGATTGAAGCGCACGCCCGCCTTCATATCCGGGTCGGCCGAATAGAACTGCACGGTGCCACCGAGGTTGGTGTTGGAGGCGGTGCCCAGCGCACCGGCACCCTGCGCCAGTTCCACCGTCGCCAGGTTCTCCGAGGTGATCGCGCGGGTGACCTGCAGACCGTCGGTCACGCCATAACCCATGGTGCCCAGCGGAATGCCGTCGAGGGTGAAGCCAAGGCGCGACTGGTCGAAGCCGTGCAGCGTGATCTGCGTGGACCACTCGTAGGCGCCCCAGGGATCGGCGGACTGGAACTGCACGCCCGGCAGTTTATCCAGTGCTTTCAACGCGCTGGTGCCCGGCGTCTGCTGACGCACGATCTCGTCGATGCCGATGCTCTGAACCTGGCGCGTTTCGCCCGGTGCGATGACCGAGACGGCTTCGAGCTGCTTGGGATCCTTGTTCGTGGCTGCCGACGTGTCGGCGGCGGGGCTGCCCTTGTCGTCATCGGAAGCGTGGACGAAGCCGGCGTGCAGCGAAAGTGCAAGCGCTGTGGCAAGTGCGGTACGACGAAGCGAAGCACGTGCGAACGTCATCGGGTAAGGTCCCTGGAGGAATAAACCGATGAGCCTCATGGCTGCGCATGTAACGTCGTTTACTCGCAGATGACGGCTGGTTGACGGTCGACGAATATGTGACCGTGTCGACCGACGCAGGATCTTTCGATCTTCGCGCGGACGTTTAGCCGTCCGTGCCCTTTCAAGGTGCCATCCATCCTGGGCGATGACATGGAGACCTGAACCCGCTACCTTCTGGTATCGCCTTCCCCAGCGCGGAGTTCCTGCCCCATGATCGACTGGGCCGCCATCGCCACTGTCTTCTCCGTCTACGCGGTGGGCGTGGTCATCCCGGGACCGAACTTCGTCGCGGTGGCGCACAAGGCGGCCTCCACCAGTCATCGCGAGGCACTGGCCATGGTCGGCGGCGTGGTGGTGGTCAACCTGTTCTGGGCCAGCTGCGCGATTCTCGGCATCGGCATCGTGTTCGCCACCTTCCCGTGGATCGCCCTGGCGGTGAAGGTCACGGGTGCCGCTTACCTCATCTGGTTCGGTGGACGCCTGCTGGTCAAGGCGGGCAGCGCGGGCACCGCGGTCATGCAGCAGGAGAGGGGCAGCTATCTGCAATCCTTCCGCGCCGGCTTCGCGACCAATATCGCGAATCCGAAATCGATGGCGTTCTATGCGGCCGTGTTCGCATCGGCGGCACCGAAGCATGTGTCGTTGCCGACTTTCATCGGCATGATCGCCACTGTCGCGGTGGTCGCCTCGCTCTGGTACGGCTTCGTCGCAGTGGTGTTCGCCACCCCTAGCGTGGCCGCCCGCTACCGCCGCGGCAAGGCGTGGATCGACCGGATCTGTGGATCGGTCATCGTCGCGCTGGGGATTCGCCAACTGGTTCGCTGAAAACATCCGTCTACACGGCCAGCCTGGGCTCGAGTGAAGACGGCGGACGCGCCCTGATGTTTCATGCGGACGTATGTAACACTCACGCGGAAACCCTGTCATCAGAGGATGCCGAGTGTCTTTTGTACGATGGACCGTAGCTTCGCTGCTCCTGTTTTCCGGAGCGCCCGCATTCGCTGCCAGCTTCGACTGTAGCAAGGCCTCATCTCAAGCTGAGCGACTCGTGTGTTCCGACCCGGGGCTATCGGCCATCGACGCACGCATGTCGGATGCCTACAAAAGCGCGCTCAATGCTGCTGAAGAAGCCAGCAAGCCACGGCTGCTGGTCGAACAGCGGCATTGGATCCGTTACGTCCGCGATGTGTGCGAGACGAGCGATTGCCTCCAAGCCGCCTATACGCGGCGAATCGAACTGCTGTCCAGCAATAGTCGCGTCATCTTCAACCACGCCGCTTGCGACATACCTGAGGGCGGGTCGTGTCGTAGCGTAGTCACATACCGCGATTCCGCGGCCAGGATCGACTCGTTCAATCAGTCGCTCAAGAAGCGGCGAAGTGCGGGAGTCATCGTTGGATGCGACCGTCTGGTGGACCTGCCTGTCGGTTTGAAGGACTCGAACCATACGTTTGGTGCCTTCTGTGTATGGCAGAGCAGGTCCGAAAGGAGACGGGTGATGATTTGCAACGACGATATGAATGGGCGTTTCGCCATGGAGGCTGTAGGAGCGGGGTCGGACGAGGAGCTTCGGAAATTCACGGATACGCAGTGTTACGGCGGATAGGACCGCTACCGGCCGTCGTCATGGGCTCGTCGCTTGTTCCAGCCTGTCGAGCCATGCGACGGCGTAATTCCTGTCGGGGCCGCACATGCTGGGATCGGGTCGAAGCCCGCCGCACACCTTCGGACGCTCCGGTTTCCCAAAGATCGCACAGCGATTGTCATCGGTCAGCTGGATACAGCGCACCCCCGCCGGCTTGCCGTTCGGCATGCCGGGGATGGGTGAGCTGATGGACGGAGCGATGCAGCAGGCCCCGCAGCCGGTGCGGCAGGCCATCACCACGATCAGAACCGCTGGCGAAGGAGCTGATACACCAGGTCCGTATCCGGCCGCTGGCCATGCCAACGCTCGAACGCGTCGGCGGCCTGCTCGATCAGCATGCCCAGACCATCACGGAAGTAGCGCGCGCCGGCGGCCGTCGCCCAGCCCTTGAAGCTCGCCGCGGCGGCGCCGTAGCACAGGTCATAGCAGGTGCTGTGGTCCTGCAGGATCGACATCGGCAGGTCGAAGGTGCCACCGGTGACGCCGATGGAGGTGGCGTTGACGACCAGATCGAAGCACTCGCCGTCGAGGCCGTCCCAGTAACGGGTATGGCAGCGGGCAGGCTCGCCGATGGCGTCGGCGATGGCGTCGGCGCGCTCGGGCGTGCGGTTGACGATGGTCAGCGTCTGCACGCCGGCGTCCATCAGGGCCCAGGCCACGGCTTTGGCCGCGCCGCCGGCACCCAGTAGCAGGGCGTCATGGCCGCGCAGATCGAGTGAGTGGCGCTCGGTGACGTCGCGGACGAATCCGCTGCCATCGGTGTTGTGTGCCTGAATCTTGCCGCCGACCAGCGCGGTGAGGGTGTTGACCGCGCCCGCGCGGGCGGCGGCGTCGGTGCGCTCGGTGGCCAGCGCGAAAGCGGCTTCCTTGTGGGGAAGCGTCACGTTGGCGCCCAGGCCACCTTCAGCGAAGAACCGGCGGACGGCTTCTTCGAATTCGGCGGGCGCGGCATCGATGGCCTCGTAGCTGAGCTGGATGCCCAGCTGCCCGGCGAAGGCGGCATGGATCTGCGGGGACAGCGAATGCGCGATCGGGTGACCGAAGACGGCGTAACGGTGCGCTTCAGCGCTCATGGAGGCTCCTGGCTCTCGATCCGGACTCACGATCCGTGCGCGGATTCTAGCAACGGCTACTGGAATCCGGGCTTGCCCGCGTCTTCGGGACGTTGCGGAACCTTACGCATCTGCTCCACCGGGAAACCCTGCGCCCGCGCTTGCTCGAGCAGACGCTGATACGCCGCGTCGTCCAGGGTCCGGTCCTTCGACATGATCCACAGCAGCTTCCGCGAAGGCAGGCCGACCATGGTCACCCGGTAATCGGGGTCGAGGGCCAGGATCGTGTAGTCGGAGCGGAACGGCCAGAGCAGCTGGACCTTCCAGCGGGCGGTGTCCTTCGGATCGGGCAGCCATGCCTTGCCGTGCCAGATCTTCTCGGGCTTATCGAAGCCCTTCCGGTAGTGGTAGAGGTTGTCGATGGTCCCGTCCGGCTTCAGCCGGTACTCGTCGGCGGTGGCGACCTTGCCGCGCTCGGCGAAGTTGGGAATGTTGCCGATGACGTACCAGGTGCCCATGTAACGGGGCAGGTCGACGTGATCGACGGCCTTGAGGGGCGCGTCGGCCGCGCAGGAGGCAGTCGCCATGCCGGCCACCACGAGTAACGTCATCGGGATTCGTTTCATGGGGCTAGCTTCCGCCGGTCGGGATCAACGGCGGGTCAACGGGTCGCGGATTTTGAGACGCGGGGCGCCTAGCCTCCACCTCGACACCTCGTCTTCCGGAATGCCGCCATGAACGACACGCTCTCGCCCCGCCGTATCCGTGCACTGATCGCCATGGCCTGGCTGGCCCTTGGCACCCTGGTGCTGCTGGTCACCCCGTTGTCGGGGCATAGCGAGACACTGGGTTGGACGCCGGTGTTCTGGTTGCTGCTGGCGCCGGCCAGCGTGCTGGTGGCGATGAAGCCGGGGTTGCCGGTGTCGCTGCTGGTGGCCCTGTTTCGGCGGTGATCCGCCTCAGGTCGGGATGCCCAGCCGCTTCAGCTCCAGCCGGCGCAGGAATTCCTGCATGATCCGCAGGTACAGGTCCTCGCCCAGGTAGGCATCCTCGACACCCGCATCGATCGACGGGTTGTCGTTGACCTCGATCACCACCGGCTTGTCGCCGACCTGCTTCAGGTCGACCCCGTAGAGACCGTCGCCAATGGTCTGCGTCGCCTTGAGCGCCAGCTTCACCACTTCCGGGGGCGCGTCACGCACGGGCACGGTCCGAAACCCGCCCGACTTGGCCGTGCCCTTGGCGCCGTGGTTGTAGATCTGCCAGTGGCCGCGCGACATGTAGTACTGGCACGCATAAAGCGGCTCGTGGTTGAGTACGCCGATACGCCAGTCGTACTCGGTGTACAGGTATTCCTGCGCGATCAGCAGCGCACTGTGCGAGAACAGTTCGCCCGCGGCTTTTTCCAGGGCCTCGCGTGTCTCGACCTTGACGACACCACGCGAAAACGACCCATCGGGAATCTTCAGCACGATCGGCAGGCCGAGGCGATCGGGTAGCTCGTGCAGACGCCTGGCATCGTCGCGGTAGATGATCTCGGTCGCTGGCGTCGCCAGCTTGCGCGCCACCATGAGGTCGTTGAGGAAGATCTTGTTCGTGCAGCGCAGGATCGACGTCGGATCGTCCATCACCACCATGCCTTCCTTCTCCGCACGATGCGCGAAACGATAGGTATGGTTGTCGCTCGCCGTGGTTTCACGAATGAAAAGGCCGTCGTATTCGGCCAGACGCTGGTAATCGTTCTTGCCGATCGGGTCCACCTCGATCCCGAGGTGTTTACCCGCTTCGATGAAGTGCTTCAGCGCCTTCTTGTTCGACGGCGGCATCGTTTCGTTCGGATCGACCAGCATCGCGATGTCGTAGCGGAAACGACGACGCGCACGCGGCTTGCGCCAGAGTTTCTTCGAGAACTTGTCCAGCGCCTGCGCGAAAGCGTCTTCCTGCGCATCGTCCAGCGTGTGCAGGCCGACCGGCTTGATCGCCGCTACCTGCCACACCCGGTCGCGCTCGAATTCGATACGCATCAGCGGGCAGGGGAACGTCTCGAACAGCTGCCTCGCAAGATCCTGCAGATCCGGATAGGCCGTCTCGCCGAAATAGACGAGCACGCCGAAGTCGGTCGTGTCACGGCCACCGGCAGGCAGGAAATTGGACAGCTTCTGGTTGAGATCGTCGATGTCCAGGCCGTACAGCGAACGACGGCGAAGATCGTTCACCGTGCGCACCGAGGGAATGACCTTGTGACCGCGCGCTTCGGCCAGCAGCGACACGTAATAGCCCGTGCCCAGATACTTGTAGCTGCGACAGAGGTTGATGACGTGGGTACGTTCGTCGTCGCCGCCGACCGGCTCGCGCAGATAGTCCATGGCACTGACGACATTCGCGGACGGGTAATACGAGCCCCAGTCCGAGGCTTTCTCCACGACGATGACGAGCCGGCTCATGAGACCTCGACAGACGACGAATGCCTCGTACCGACTCCACCGGGAGTCGTTCGCTTCGTCGGTGCCGCAGTGTGTGCCGCGATGTCGCGACGCACAAGGCGTCCGCCGACGTTCGCCTGAACGAATTCATGAAAAAGTCATTGATCCGCCGGACCCCGAGGTCTACAGTGCCGCGCTTGCCGTTTCCCCCTCCTTCCAGCGCCGGAGTCCCCAAGCGCATGCGTCCACCCCCGGTTACCGCCGCGGTGCGCGTTCGACGCGCCGAAGTCAGCGATCTCGACGATCTGGTCGCGCTCGAAGAATCGAGTTTCGCGCAGGATCGTCTGAGTCGCGCCCAGTACCGCAAGCACCTGGATTCGGAGACCGCCCTGGTGCTCGTCGCCAGCGCCAACCATCGCCGGTTCCTCGGTACCGCCGTGGTGTTCTTCCGCAAGGCCACCACTATCGCCCGCCTCTATTCGCTGGCGACCACGCCCCAGGCACAGGGCAAGGGTGTGGGTTCCGCGCTGGTCGAGACCTGCGAGGATGCGGCACGGTCGCGTGGTTGCCGGGCACTGCGCCTCGAAGTCCGCAAGGACAACGCGGTCGCCATCCGCCTCTACGAGCGTCTCGGTTACCAGCGGATCGGCGAGTACGCGGCGTATTACGCCGATGGCGCGGACGCGCTTCGCTTCGAAAAGGCGCTTTGACCGGAGCCGGGGCTATACTGGCCGCCGTTTTCGGGGAATCGCCCATGCGCCGACTTATCCTCCCGCTTGCCCTCGTCGCTGCCTCCGTCGCCGGCCTGTCCGGTTGCGGCCAGAAGGGCAATCTGTATTTTCCGCCGCCGCCCGCCCCGGCCGGCACGGCCAAGCCGCAGGCGGGCGTGCAGCCCGCGCACGCCACCACGACGGCTGAGTCGCCGGCTTCGATCTCGACGACGTCGTCACCGTTCAACTCCGTCATTCACCAGTAAGTCGCCATGACGTCGCGCTTCACCAAGATGCATGGGATCGGCAACGATTTCGTGATCGTCGACTGGCGTGAAGATGCCGGCCGCGTGCCGAATGCGGCGCGTATCGCCGCGCTTGCCGATCGCCACACCGGCATCGGTTTCGATCAGCTGATCAGCATCGAGCCGCCGCGCGATCCGTCCTGCGCTTTCTACTACGGCATCTGGAACGCCGACGGCACGCCTTCGGGGCAGTGCGGTAACGGTGTCCGTTGTGTTGCCGCCTGGCTGTTCCGCGATGGTGTGATCGGGCGCGACACCGACGTCCGATTGGAGAGCCCCTCCGGCCCGGTCACGGTCCGTGTGCTGGACGAAGGTCGCGTCGTGGTGGACATGGGCGAGCCTGACTTCGTGCCGTCGTCGATCCCGCTCGACCGCCCCGCCCATGCGACCTACACCGTCGAGCTTGATGGAGAAGACGTCAGCTTCGGCGCGGTTTCCATGGGCAACCCGCATGCGGTGGTCTTCGTCGACGATGTCTCGGATCCGCGCGTCGATCGTCTGGGGCCCTTGCTCACCGCCCATCCGGTGTTCCCCCAGGGTGCCAACGTCGGCTTCGCTCAGCGCCTCGGGCCCGACCGCATCCGCCTGCGCGTGCATGAACGGGGCAGCGGCTGGACGCAGGCCTGTGGCACGGGTGCCTGCGCGGCCGCCGCGGTGGCCCACGCGCTGGGCCTCGCCGGCACCGTCGTCGGTATCGACCTGCCGGGCGGCTCCCTGACCATCGAGTGGCAGGGCCCCGGCCATACACTCTGGATGACCGGCCCCGCCGCCTTTGTCTTTGAAGGCGAAGTGTGACGCCAACGCCCTAAACCGGCACACTGCGACCGGCACCTGTAGTAGCGCGCCCCGCGCGCGATGCTCTACCCAGCAACAACCGAGGAAGTACACCATGACCGACTCCGCGATCGACGGCGACATCAAACCAGCCACCGTCGCGTCCTACCTGCGGCGGCATCCGGACTTCCTTGCCGACTACCCCGATCTCGCCGACGCGCTGACGCTGCCGAGCAGCAACGGGCCGGCCACCTCGCTGGCCGTACGCCAGCTGCGCGGCCTGCGCGAGAAGAACGCCGAACTGGAGCGCCGCCTCAAGGACCTCACCGGTATCGCCGGTGACAACGAGGCGCTGATGCGTCGCGTGCACGGCCTGATGCTGGCACTGCTCAGCTCACGCGACGTCGAGGAAACCGTGCGCAACGTGGTCAGCCGGTTGACCGAGGACTTTCAGTCGGAACGCATTCGCCTCGTCTTCTTCGGCGACCTTGCGGGCCTGCCGGACGAGCCGTGGCTGCTGCGCGAACCGCGCGGTACGGCGGGCCTGCCGGAATTCGCTTCGTTTCTGGAACATGGCGACCCGGTGGCGGGCCGCCTTGCGCCGGACAAGCTGCACCGCCTGTTCGGCGACGCGGCACCCGACGTGCGCTCCGCCGCGTTGATGCGCGTGGGCCCGGACGCGCTCCTGGCCATCGGCAGCGCCGACGCGGACCGCTTCCATCCGGGCATGGGCACCTTGTTCCTCAACATGATTTCGACCACGGTCGGCTCGGCCATCGAACGGGCCCGGAAGGCGGCGTGACCCCGCGCGAGGCCGTCGAAGCCTTCCTTCGGCATTTCGAAGCCGAGCGTGTGCCATCGGCGCATACGCTTGTCGCGTACCGGCGCGACCTCGACAAGCTGATCGCTTATATGGATGCCGAGGGGCTGTCGTCGTTCGATGCCCTCACGCCCGACCGGCTTCGCACACTGATCGCACGGCTGCACCGGCCCTTGCCCGAGAAAGGTAACAAGCAGGCCAAGGGCCTGGAGCCCAACAGCCTGCAGCGGCTTCTTTCCGCGTTCCGCACGCTGTTTCGTTACCTCACCCGGGAAGGGCAGCTGGCCCACGACCCGGCGCTGGGCGTCCGCGGGCCGAAGGTCAGGCGCAAGCTTCCCGTCGTGCTGGACGCCGACGAGGCCAAGGAGCTGGTCGAAACCAACCTCGGCGGCTCGCTGGCCCCGCGCGACACCGCGATGATGGAGCTGTTCTATTCGAGCGGCCTGCGCCTGTCGGAACTCTGCGGCCTGCGCTGGGGCGACCTGGATCTCGAAGACGGGCAGGTGCGCGTGCTCGGCAAGGGCAACAAGACGCGCATCCTGCCGGTGGGCCGCTTTGCCGTCGCCGCGCTGAAGGCGCTCGCCGCGCTGGGTGAGGCGGGCCCGGAGGATCCCGTCTTCAAGGGCCGGGGCGGTGCCGCGATCGGGGCGAGGGCGGTCCAGCTCCGCCTGGCCAGGCTCTCCAGCGGGCAGGCCAAACGGGTGCACCCGCACATGCTCCGGCACAGCTTCGCCAGCCACATGCTCGAGTCCTCCGGCGACCTGCGCTCGGTGCAGGAGCTGCTCGGCCATGCGGACATCGCCACCACACAGATCTATACCCACCTCGATTTCCAGCATCTGGCCAGGGTCTACGACGCGGCGCATCCACGGGCGAAACGCAAAGGGTAGGAGCGCGCCATGCGCGCGAGCTCTTCACGCCTTGGGTCGGGCCCCCTGCGGCCCCACCTCTTGCCGACTCCCCCAAGGAACGCACTATGGAACCGATGCACGCCACGACCATCGTCTGCGTCCGCCGCGACGGCAAGGTCGTCATCGGCAGTGACGGACAGGTCACCCTCGGCAACACCGTGATGAAGGCCAACGCCCGCAAGGTGCGCCGCCTCGGCAAGGGCGACGTCCTGGCCGGGTTCGCCGGCGCCACGGCTGACGCCTTCACCCTGTTCGAGCTGTTCGAGGAGAAGCTGGTCAAGCACGGCGGCAATCTCACCCGCTCCGCCGTCGAGATGGCCAAGGAATGGCGCACCGACCGTCGCCTCGGCCGGCTCGAAGCCATGCTGGCCGTGGCCGACAAGGAGGCGTCGCTGCTGATCTCCGGTAACGGCGACGTCCTCGAGCCCGAGCATGGGCTGATCGCCATTGGCTCCGGCGGCCCTTATGCGCAGTCCGCCGCGCTGGCCCTGATGGAAAACACTGAGCTGGATGCACGCACGATCGTCGAAAAAGCGCTCAAGATCGCTGGCGACATCTGCATTTATACGAACCACAACACATCGATCGAAGAGCTCTGAGGCCCATGTCCGAACTCACTCCCCGCGAGATCGTCAACGAGCTGGACCGGTTCATCATCGGCCAGAACGACGCCAAGCGCGCCGTCGCCATCGCCCTGCGCAACCGCTGGCGCCGCATGCAGCTGGAACCGGGCATGCGCGAAGAGGTGACCCCGAAGAACATCCTGATGATCGGCCCGACCGGCGTGGGCAAGACCGAAATCGCCCGTCGCCTGGCCACGCTGGCCAACGCGCCGTTCGTGAAGGTCGAAGCGACCAAATTCACCGAAGTGGGTTACGTCGGTAAGGACGTGGAGTCGATCATCCGCGATCTGGCCGATGTCTCGTACAAGCTGGTGCGCGACCAGGCGAAGAGCCGTGTGCGCAGCCAGGCCGAGGACGCCGCCGAGGATCGTCTGCTCGACGCGCTGCTGCCGCGCCGACAGGCGGCCTCCGGCTGGGACGACACCGGCTCCAACGTGACGGCCATCGACAGCGACACCCGGCAGAAGCTGCGCAAGCAGCTGCGCGAGGGCGCGCTGGACGACCGCGAGATCGAGCTGGATTTCGCCATGAACGTCGGCGTCGAGATCATGACCCCGCCGGGCATGGAAGAGATGAGCCAGCAGCTCGGCAAGATGTTCCAGAATCTGGGCGGCGCGAAATCGCAGAAGCGCAAGCTCACCATCCGTGCCGCGCGTCCGCTGCTGGTCGAGGAAGAAGCCGGCAAGCTGCTCAACGACGAAGAACTGCGCAGCCGCGCCGTGGATATCGCCGAGCAGAACGGCATCGTTTTCATCGACGAGATCGACAAGGTGGCCCAGCGCTCCGAGTGGGGCGGCGCGGGCGTGAGCCGCGAAGGCGTACAGCGCGACCTGCTCCCGCTGGTGGAAGGCTCGACCGTCTCGACCAAGTACGGCGCGATCAAGACCGACCACATCCTGTTCATCGCCTCGGGCGCGTTCTCGCTGGCCAAGCCGTCGGATCTGATCCCGGAACTGCAGGGTCGCCTGCCGATCCGCGTCGAGTTGAGCGCCCTGTCGGTGGACGATTTCAAGCGGATCCTGCGCGAGCCGAACAACGCGCTGACCAAGCAGTATGTTGCGCTGCTGCAAACCGAAGGCGTCACGCTGGAGTTCACGGAGACCGGTGTCGATCGCCTCGCCGACGTGGCGTTTCAGGTCAACGAGCGCACGGAGAACATCGGCGCCCGCCGCCTGCATACGGTGATGGAGCGCCTGCTCGAGAGAATTTCTTTCGAAGCGGCCGACAAGTCCGGCGAAAAATATCTGATCGACGCCGAATATGTCGATAAAAACCTCTCGTCGCTGGTCAAGGACGAGGATCTGAGCCGTTACATCCTCTAAACATCGAGGGCGGCCCCCTCTGGTAAACTATTGACCTATATGGGCAAGGTTATTCAACTCAAAACCAACGGTCAGCGTGCGAGTCTGCGTGAAGCGCAGGACTCGCAGCAGCTGATCCGTCTGTGGCGCGGCGAACTCGAGCACGGCAGCTTCTGCGGCTATGTCGGCGGAGTCGGCCGCGAGTTCTTCCTGTTGTGGGTCATCGGCGACGGTGTCAGCTACGACGGCATGTACATCATGCGGCACCGCGACATCTCCGAATTCGAGGCGCCGGACAAACATGCCGGCTTCCTCGAAAAGGCGCTCGCGCTGAAGGGCATCAAGCCCACGCCGCCGGCGGATTTCCCGCTCGACGACATCGCGCAGGTGGTCAAGGCCGCTTCGGCGCACGCGCCGGTGATCGGCGTGCACGTGGACAGCGAAGACGAGTCCGAGGTCTGCTACATCGGCCGGCTGGTCAGCGCCGACGACGAAGGCTTCAACATGCAGGAGATCACTCCCGACGCGGAATGGCTGCGTGAGCCGTCGTTCTTCTCGTGGGATGAAGTGTCGACCGTGAGCATGGAAGACGCTTACGCGACGTCCCTGCTGGCAGTGGCGGGCGATCCGCCGCCGCTGGAGCAGGGTACGGGCGATGGGTTTGGTCGCGCTCACTAGCGACCAGCCCATGCAACGCCCGCGCCCCGTCGATATCGTTCTCCACGCCGCCTCGCGCTTTCTCGAAGTCACTTTCGACAACGGCGAGCGGTTCGAACTTCCCTGCGAGTACCTTCGCGTCAATTCCCCCAGCGCCGAAGTCCAGGGCCACGGTCCCGGACAGAAAGTGCTCGTGCACGGCAAGCGTCACGTCGGCATCAGCGCCCTTGAGCCCACTGGTCACTATGGCGTCCTGATTCGCTTCGACGACGGCCATGCCAGCGGTATTTTCGGCTGGGACACGCTGTACGACCTCGGCCGCGCCTACGACACGTCGTGGCCTGCATACCTCGCCGAACTCGACTCCAGAAGCCTCTCCCGGTAGCGCAGGATGGAAAGCACGTGCGTGAAAGCCACACGCGCGCGTAAAGGCGTATATTTGCGCGCCATCCCATCCCCTGGCGAAACAACGGACGTTCCGCAGTCACCATCCGGAGCACTTGAGGCATGACGCGAATCGTTGTCGTCGGCAGCATCAACATGGATCTGGTCACGCTTGCGCCGCGCTTTCCCGCGCCGGGCGAAACGCTGACCGGCGAACGCTTCCTCACCATCCCCGGTGGCAAGGGCGCCAATCAGGCGGTGGCCGCCGCACGCCTCGGCGCATCGGTAAGCATGGTCGGCTGCGTGGGCGACGACGCGTTCGGTGAGCAGCTCTACGACGGTCTCGTCGCCGAGGGCATCGATGTCAGCCATGTCACCCGCATCGACGGTATCGGCAGCGGTACCGCGTCGATCACGGTCGCCGGTGGCGAGAACCAGATCGTCGTCGTGCCCGCCGCCAATGGCCGCGTCACCCCTGCGCATGTCGAAGCCGCCCGCGAGCTCATCCGCGGCGCCGACGCCGTTCTGGTACAACTGGAGATTCCGCTGGACGCCGTCGAAGCCACGCTGCGCATCGCGCACGAGGAAGGCGTTGCGATCATTCTCAATCCCGCTCCCGCGCAGAAGCTGCCGGTCGAGTGGCTGTCGCGCGTGCGCTTTCTTACGCCGAACCAGCACGAACTCGCGATGGTGCTCGGCCAGCCGGGCGATACCGATTTCCGTGAACTGATGCGTCTCGCTCCCTGCCCGGTCGTGCTGACCCGTGGCGAAGACGGCGCGTGGTTCCGTGACAAGGACGACGAGCCGCGCCATCAGGGCGGTTTCAGTGTCGACGCGGTGGACAGCACCGGCGCCGGTGACACCTTCAATGCCGCGCTCGCGGTGTTCCTCGCCGAGGGTCTCGACGTGGCCGTGCGCAAAGCCTGCGCCACCGCCGCGATCGCCGTCTCGCGCCTGGGCGCCCAGGGCGGCATGCCGCGCCTCGACGAGGTCACGGCATTCCTGGAGACACACTGATGAGACGCAGCGGGCTGCTCCATGCCGAACTCAACCGCATCATCGCCGCGATGGGCCATACCGACACGCTGGTGATCGGTGATGTCGGCCTGCCGGTGCCGCACGGCGTGCCGTGCATCGACCTGGCCGTGCTGCCGGGGACGCCGTCGTTCGCACAGGTGTTCGATGCGATCTATGCCGAGCTGGCGGTGGAGGCCGTGACGGTCGCCAGCGAGATCCACGAGAAGAATCCCGCACTCGTCGCGCTGGTCGGGCGCCTGGCGAATCAGGGCGTGACGCGCTCGGAAGTGAGCCACGAGGACTTCAAGCGCCTGACCGCGCGCGCGGTCGCCGTCGTGCGCACGGGGGAAACGGCGCCGTACGCCAACGTGATCCTGCATGCGGGCGTGACCTTCTGATGAGTGCATCCCCGCCACTGGTCAGGATGCACGACATCCACAAGGCCTTCGGTCCGGTCAAGGTGCTCGAAGGCGTCGACTTCGAACTCGTCCGCGGCGAAGTCCATGCGCTGATGGGCGAGAACGGCGCCGGCAAGTCCACGCTGATGAAGATCCTCACGGGGATCTACGCGCCCGACCAGGGCGGCATCGACGTGGACGGGCAGGCGGTGTCGATCACCTCGCCCGCCGAGGCCGAGAAGTACGGCATCGCGATCATCCACCAGGAACTGAACCTGATTCCCGCGCTCAGCATCGCGGACAATCTTTTCCTCGGACGCGAGCTTTCGCGTTTCGGCCTGCTCGATCGCAAGGCGATGACGAAGCGCGCGATGGAATGGCTGGCGCGCGTCGGCATGACCCGACTGGATCCGGACACGCGCATCGAGCGATTGTCGGTCGGCCAGCAGCAGATGGTCGAGATCGCCCGCGCGCTGGGCCAGAACGCACGCGTGCTGATCATGGACGAGCCGACGGCCGCGCTTACCGAAAGCGAGACGAATACGCTGTTCAAGCTGATCCGCGAACTGCGCGAGCAGGGCACCGGCATCGTCTACGTCTCCCATCGCATGGAAGAGATCTTCGCGCTGTGCGATCGCATCTCGATCCTGCGTGACGGTCAGTTCGTCGGCACGCGCGACGTGCCGGGCCTGGCCTTCGACGAGGTCGTGAAGATGATGGTCGGGCGTACGCTCGACGCACGCTTCCCCGCGCGCACGCCGAAGATCGGCGAGGTACGTCTGAAGGTCGAGCACCTCTCGGGCGGTATGGTGAAGGACGTGAGCTTCGACCTGCACGCGGGCGAAGTGCTCGGCGTCGCCGGCCTGCTCGGTGCGGGACGCACCGAGCTCGCGCGCCTGCTGTTCGGTCTGGACAAGACCGGGTCGGGCACCGTGTCGCTCGACGGCGTCACGGTGACCCCGAAGACACCGACCGAGGCGATCCATGCCGGCTTCGGTTTCGTCACCGAAGACCGCAAGGCCCAGGGCCTCGTCCTCGACATGAGCCTGCGCGAAAACGTCAGCCTGCCGCGCGTTCCCGCGCACGCGGGGCTGGTCGATCGCCCGGGTGAGAAGAAACAGACGCGCGGTCTGATCGACGCGCTGAAGATCCGTACGCGCGACATGGAGCTGGATGTCCGTGCGCTCTCCGGCGGCAACCAGCAGAAGGTCGTGCTGGCCAAGTGGCTGGCGTTGAAACCGCGGGTGCTCATCCTCGATGAACCCACGCGCGGCGTCGACGTCGGCGGCAAGGCCGAGATCTATCACATCATCAATCAACTCGCGGAACAGGGCGTAGCCATCCTCATGATCTCGTCGGAACTGCCGGAGGTGCTCGCCATGAGCGATCGCATCCTCGTCATGCACGAAGGAAAGGCGACCGCCTTGCTCGAAGCCCACGGCGCCACTCAGGAAGCCGTAATGACCGCCGCGACCGGAGGCAAGTGAAATGACGCTTCAACTCAACTGGAGCCGTGCGATGACGCTGATGCAGCGTCTGGGCTCGGTGATCGGCTTGCTCCTGCTCTTCGTCGTGCTCTCGATCATGAGCCCCGACTTCCTTTCCACCGGCAATCTGCTCACGGTGCTGCGTCAGGTCTCGATCAACGCGTTGATCGCCTTCGGCATGACCTTCGTGATCCTCGCCGGCGGCATCGATCTGTCGGTAGGGGCCATCCTCGCGCTTACCGGCGCCGTCACCGCGGGCCTGATGGCCTCGGGGCACGGCATGGTGCTGGCGGTCGGCGCGGGCCTCGGGCTCGGGCTGGTGCTGGGCATCATCAACGGTGTGCTGGTGTCGTGGGGCAAGGTCGCACCCTTCATCGCCACGCTCGGCACGATGACCCTCCTGCGCGGCCTTACGCTCTCGTATACGCAGGGCAGTCCGATCCCCGTCACCAACCAGGGCTTCGCACTGCTCGGCGGCGGTTACGTCGCCAACCTGATCCCGCTGCCGGTGATCTGGATGTTCGTCGCCTTCGTGGTCTGCGCGTTCTTGTTGCGCGGCACGGTGTTCGGTCGTCACGTCGTGGCCATCGGCGGTAACGAAGAAGCGGCGCGCCTGTCGGGTGTGCGCATCTCGCCGATGAAGCTGGCGATCTACGGCCTGTCCGGTCTTCTCTCCGCGTTCGCGGGCGTGGTGCTCACCTCGCGCCTGTATTCCGCGCAAGCCACGGCCGGTGCGGGTTATGAACTGGACGCCATTGCCGCCGTGGTTCTCGGTGGCACCAGCCTGGCCGGTGGCCGCGGCTGGTTGTTCGGCACGCTGGTCGGCGCGCTGCTGATCGGCTTCCTGAACAACGGTCTCAATCTGCTCGGCGTAAGCTCTTTCTACCAGCAGGTGGTGAAGGGCATCGTCATCCTGATCGCCGTCCTGCTCGACAGGCGGCAGTAATACCAACGAGGGAACACACCATGCGTAAGCTCACATTCTTCGCCGCGGCAGCGGCCACGCTGCTCGCGGCCTGCTCCCAGCAGGGTCCGGGCGAATCCGCTCCGGCGGCGGCTTCCACGGCCGGCGGCGCCGCACCCTCCGGCACCCCGGTGGTCGGTCTGGCGCTGTCGACACAGAACAATCCGTTCTTTGTCGAACTCAAGGACGGTGCCGAAAAGGCCGCCAAGGACGCCGGCGTGCAGCTGGTCGTCGTCGACGCGCAGGACGATCCGGCCCGCCAGATCTCGTCGGTGGAAGACCTGATCCAGAAGCGCGTCTCGGTCATCCTGCTCAACCCGACCGATTCCTCGGCTCTGGCCGGTGCCGTGCAGTCCACACAGCGCGCGAACATTCCGGTGATCACGCTGGACCGTGGCGTCGACGGCGCCGAAGTCGCGTCGCACATCGCGTCCGACAACATCGCCGGCGGCAAGATGGCGGCCGATTACCTGGCCAAGGCGCTTGGCGGCAAGGGCAACATCATCGAGCTGCAGGGCGTGGCCGGTACCTCGGCCGCACGTGAGCGCGGCAAGGGCTTCGACGACGAGATCGCCACCACGGGCATGAAGGTCGTCGCGCAGCAGCCGGCCAACTTCGATCGTGCGCAGGGTCTCTCGGTCAGCGAGAACCTCCTGCAGGGCAACAGCGACGTCCAGGCGATCTTCGCCCAGAACGACGAAATGGCCCTCGGCGCGGTGCAGGCTCTGGCCGGCAAGAACAAGAAGGTGCTGGTCGTCGGCTTCGACGGCACGCCGGACGGCAAGACCGCCGTGCAGAACGGCAGCATGGCCGCTACGGTCGCGCAGCAGCCGGAAGAGATCGGCAAGCTCGGCGTCGAAACGGCGAAGAAGCTGATCGACAAGCAGACGGTCGACAAGTCGATCGCGGTGCCGCTGAAGCTTCTGACAAAAGAATAAGCCAGAAAGAACGGGCCGATGGCCCGTTCTTTTTTCCTTCGGTAGGAGCGCGCCCTGCGCGCGAAAGCCTACAGGGCGGTGAGGCGGCGGCATGGCTTCATCGCGCTGTAGGCTTTTCGCGCGCGGGGCTGTAGTGGCCGGGTTTTTCAGGACCACCAAGTAGGAGCAAAATCTCCTGCGAGGTGAATCATGGCTCATAGAAAAATTCCGGCAGCGGTCAAAGCCGAGGCAATACGACTGGTGGTCGAGGTGGGATATACCCCGCCTCAAGCCGCTCAGATGATGGGTCTGGGGCCGACGGCCCTGAGGCGATGGGTGGAGGAATGGCGCGAACGGCAAGCGGCGATACCGGACGATCCGGTGGAGCAGCGACGCCTCATCGCGCAGCTTCAGGGACAGCTGAAAGCCTCTGAAGACGCTCGTGCGGTGTTGGCACAGGAGCGTGACGTCCTAAAAAAACAGTTGCCCT
>NZ_FUYT01000019.1:0-91721 GCF_900167995.1 Luteibacter sp. 22Crub2.1 | reverse complement strand
GCACCATCAAGACTAGGTGGTTGATAGGCACGGTGTGGAAGTGCAGCAATGCATTGAGCTTACGTGTACTAATGAGCCGTGAGGCTTGACCATATAACCCCAAGACGCTTCACCGTCTTATCTCTTAACTCGCTGTTCGATTAAACCCGGACGCTTGTCCCTCGTTTACACCCTCTGTGGAGCCGGCGCTCAATGCGCTGCTCCCACCCCTTCCCTGGCGGCTATAGCGGCGTGGTACCACCTGATCCCATCCCGAACTCAGAAGTGAAACGCGCATGCGCCGATGGTAGTGTGGCTCAAGCCATGCAAGAGTAGGTCACCGCCAGGGGCTTTATCCTAACAACCCGCTACGAGCTATCGTGGCGGGTTTTTCTTTTGCGCGCAGCGCGACCCGCCACAGGTCACCGCCAGGGGCTTTATCCTGAAACACCCGTCCTCACTAGAGGGCGGGTTTTCTTTTGCGCGCAATTCCGCGACCACCAGGGCCGTTACCACCGGATTTCCGCCGACGTTCGGCTGATCGCCACGTCCGCGATCCACGCCCGCAATGATTGCCGCCGAATGCCTTCCGCCGAAAGGCTGGATCCAGCCGGAATCGGATACATTAGGCCTATGTATCTACAAACCTTCGGGCTGCGCGAACCGCCGTTTGGCGATGCACCGGATACGCGCTTCGCGTGTCTGTTTGCGCGCGAACGCGAGATTCTCGCGCACGTCGAATACCAGTCCGGTTCGGACGATTCCAGTGTGACCCTGATTACTGGTGAGGCCGGGTCGGGCAAGAGCCTTCTGTGCCTGTTGATGGAAGCCGATGCATCCCACCATGGCGTGCGGCCCGTTCGCCGCGGTGCGGATGACTACGCGCTGGGCACGACGGCGTGGCTACGCTCGATGTACGCGGGATTCGGCTTGCCGCTTCCGCTGAGTGCGGAAGCCAACACCGAAGATCATCTGGTCGATGGCCTGGCCGCAGGGCTCGGGCGCCTGGCGCATCACGTCAACCACCGCTTTCTGCTGATCCTGGATGATGTAGACACGCTCCACGATCACGATCTCGCCATTGTCGAGCGCCTGCTGCTCGCGTGCGCGAACGCCGATGCGCCTTTCCACGTCGTGCTGGCCGGATTGCCCACGCTGCGCGAGCGCTTCGACGGTGCCGGCGCGCCGTCCCTGGCGGCGCATGTCCGTAGTCGCTTGCCGTTGGCTCCGCTCACCCCGGAGGAAAGCGAGCGTTATGTGAGGCACCGCCTGCACGTCGCCGGCACGACGCAGATGCCCTTCAGCCGGTTGGGACTTCGAAGCCTCCGCGACGACGGCAAGGGAAATCCACGCCGACTCAATGCCCTTGCCCATCGGGCGCTCGAGCGCGCGGCGGAGCGAGGCGAGCGCTCGATCGGCGAGCGCGCGCTGGGTTTTGTGGCACGCGAGGTCCTGCCGCAACATGCCCGCTACTGGCTTCGCCGATATCGCAAACCGATTCTGGCGATCGGTGCCATGCTGGCGATCCTGTTCGTGGGTGGCGTCGCCACGTGGTTTCTTTCCGGGCGTAGTCCATCGCGTCCCAAAAATCTCGCCACCGCGACGCCAGAGCAGGCCCTGGCCAAATTTCAGGACGCGCTTCCCCCGCCGGACACGGGCAAGCTACGCGTGTGGAGCGAACTGCTCGCACGTTGGCAGGTCACGTCGAAAGAGACTTCGGTCGCCAACGCGATCAGTTGCGATGCGGTTATTTTTCCGGGTTTCGCCTGCGTCAGCGGTCGCGGATCGCTTGACCAGTTGCGTCGCTTCGATCGGCCACTCATTCTCGAGCTGGACGATGCGCACGCGAAGCAGGAGGTCTTGCTGGTAGGCGCCGGCGATCAGGACGTCCGCCTCTACCTTGGAGGTAAATACGTCGAACTCACGCGTGACGTCTTCGAACGTGTATGGAACGGCCGCTTCTACGCGGTGTTCCGTGTCGACCCGTCGATGCCTCCCAAACTGGCCCGCGGTGACTCCGGCCAGGGAATGTCCTGGCTGATGAGTCATCTGCCGGCGGACCCCGCCGGAGGGCCCCCGTCGACGACGTTCGATCGCGCGGTGCTGTCGCGCGTCGTCACCGTCCAGCAACGCTTCGGCATCGCGGCGGATGGCGTCGTCGGGCCGGAGACCATGTTCGCCCTTTCGTCGCTCGAGGCCGATGGTCCGCACCTCGCCCGCGGCATCCCCTGATGATGTTCGTCCAAGTGGATACGCGACGTCGGTCGCGGCTGTGTTGGGCGACGATGTTGATCGTCATCACGTGCGTGGTGATCTTCGTCGGTCTGGCGCTGGCGGGTCACAACGAGCGTGCCGACATCATGAGGCATTGGGGTACGGTACCGGCCCACCTGTTCGGGACCGGCTTGCCCTTGTGGGAGCAGGTGAGCGATCCGGCGCTGCTCCGCCTGTTTACCGCGACATTCATTCATGGCGGCTGGCTGCATCTGGTCAGCAACCTCCTCTTCCTCGTGATCTTCAGTCTGCCAGCGGAGCGGAGTCTCGGGTCGCCGCGTTTTCTTCTGCTGTTCCTGCTGGGTGGTGTCGTCGCCAATCTGATCGGCGCGATCTCGCTCACCGGTGCGCGGGTGGCGATCATCGGCTGCAGCGGTGCGGTATCGGCGGTCGTCGGTGCATATGTCACGCTCTTCCCGCGCGCCAGGCTCGGGCTCGTGCTTCCGCTGGGGCTTTTCCTCGAGTTCGTACGCGTACCGGCCTTCGTGCTGATCGGCATCTGGGCGCTGGTGCAGCTGCTTTTCAGCTACGCCGGTGCGAGCTACGGCGCGGTGGTCTGGTGGACACACATCGGCGGGTTTCTCTTCGGCATCGTCTTCGCGTTCTTCTCGCGTGGGGCGATCGTTCGCCGTCTACGCAACTGACATTCCGGCGGGCGCGGCCTGCAGGTGCTCGCGGACGAAACCACGCAGCAGCCGCGTCGCATGCGGGGTCGGGACCACGGCGGCCAGCATGGCCGCAGGGGCGAGTCCTTCCCGGTCGAGGACGTCGTGGCGACGCCGGATGTAAGCACGCATCACCTCGGTCGAGAACTCCGGATGAAACTGCGTGCTCACCGCGTGCCTGCCGTAGCGGACCAGGTGGTGGGGATCTTGCCGCGAGCTGGCCAGCGACACCGCGCCGCGTGGCAGCTCGAGCACCCCCTGCTCATGCGTCGTGTGCGCATCGAACGTCGCCGGCAACGACGCGGCGAGTGCGTCATGCCCCGCGCCGTCGTGCACGGTGAGCGGCACGGTACCCATTTCACGGCCATCGGGGAGGTAGTCCACGCGCCCACCCAGTGCGTGCGACATCAGCTGATGTCCGTAGCAGACGCCGAGCATCGGCAGTTCACGGTCCATCGCATCGCGGATCCATCCCGCCGTGCGTTCGCTCCAGGCATGCCGCTCCGTCACCATGGAAGCGGAACCGGTGATCACCGCGCCGGCAACGGATTCCGGCGGCGGAAGGGTGTCGCCTTTCTCGACATCGATGACGGCGAGATGAGGCGAACGCAGACGAAGGCCCAGCTGGAACCAGCGTGGAAAGTCTCCGTGACGTGCGTTGATCACGTCGGGCGCGCGGCCGGTGCGAACGATGAGCAAGGGTTTCATGACGCGGAGGTATCTTCGATATCGCTGGGGGGAAGCACGTTGAGTACCTCGCGCACCGTGGTAAGGCCTGCGGCCACCTGCGCCGCCGCCGAGATGCGCAAGGGTTTCATGCCTTCACGCAGGGCCGCCGCGCCGAACTTGCCGAGATCGAGCTCGGCCGAAATCAGGCTTCGCAGGCGTCCCGACATCGGCATCATTTCGTAAACGCCGGTACGCCCGAGGAAGCCGGTCTTGCGGCACTCCAGGCAACCGACCGGTTCGAAGACGCGCTCGGGCAGCGGAACATCCCACCCATGCGTCACGACGCTCCACTCGTCGGGATCCTGCGCGGTCGCGCGTTTGCAATGCGGGCACAACGTACGCACCAGTCGCTGCGCGACGACACCCGTCAGCGTGGACTGGATGAGGTAATGCGGTACGCCCAGGTCGAGCAGGCGGGTCACGGCACTGGGCGAGTCGTTGGTATGCAGCGTCGACAGGACGAGATGGCCCGTAAGTGATGCCTGCACCGCCATCTGCGCGGTTTCGAGATCGCGGATTTCGCCGACCATGATGATGTCGGGATCCTGGCGGAGCAGCGTGCGCACGCCCGCGGCGAAATCCAGGTCGATCGACGCCTGCACCTGCATCTGGTTGAGATCGGGCGAGACCATTTCGATCGGGTCTTCGACGGTGCAAACGTTGAGCTCGGGCTTGGCCAGATGCTTGAGTGTCGAATACAGCGTGGTGGTTTTGCCCGAGCCTGTCGGTCCCGTTACCAGGACGATGCCGTGAGGGCGTTCCACCATGCCCCGCCAGATACGCCCCTCCTCCTCCGAAAAGCCGAGTTGTGAGAAATCCTTCATCACCAGATCGGGATCGAAGATACGCATGACGACCTTTTCGCCGAACGCCGTCGGCATGGTCGAGATACGCAGTTCCACCTCGCGTCCGCCGGCGGAGCGCGTCTTGATACGGCCATCCTGCGGACGGCGCTTTTCGGCGACGTCCATGCGCGAGAGGATCTTCACGCGTGCGGTGACCGCGGTCATGACCGGCGGCGGCAGCTCGAAGACTTTCTGCATGACGCCGTCGATGCGAAAACGCATCTGTCCGGCATCGCGACGGGGCTCGAGGTGGATGTCGGACGCGCGCTGCTCGAACGCGTATTGCAGCAGCCAGTCGACGATGTGGACGACGTGGCGGTCGTCGGCGCCGAGCTCGCCGCCCTTGCCCAGTTCGACCAGTTGCTCGAAGTTGATGATCTTGTTGGAGGAGTCCTGACCCTTGGCATCGACGGCCAGCTGGATCGAGCGCTGCACGCCGTAGAACTCCAGCAGATAGCGATTGATGTCGATCGGGTTGGCGACGACGCGACGGATGTCGCGGCGGAGCATATGGCCGAGGTCCGTCGCCCAGCTGGTGTCGAACGGCTCCGCCGTCGCGAACACCACCTCGCTCGCGGTGGCGGCCACGGGCAGGATCCGGTGACGTTGCGCGTACGCGTTGCTGACCACCTGGGTGACCTGCGCCACGTTCACCTTCATCGGGTCGACCTTCATGTAGTCGAGGTCGGCCTTGCCGGCGAGCCATTCCACGAGGACTTCCAGGCTCAGCGGCCGACCCGGCTCGCGGGCGTTGTCGACCTTGGCGCTCGAGACCACCACGAGGGGGTGCAACTCAATGGCCGACTTTCCGCTGCGCGAGCCCATCCGGACGCGCTTGGCATCCTCGGCGCCGAGGTATCCGTCCACCATGAGCGAGGCGAGCACCTCGTCGAGCTCCAGCCGGCCACGACGGCCCAGGAGGGCGGCGTGCTGCGGATTCACTGCCATCAGGTCCAACCCCGTGTTCAATGCTACGCCGCTATACTAGCCCGCTTTCTCAAGGACTCGGGAACCATGTCCGCGCCCACATTCCAAGACGTGATCCAGACCCTGAACCGCTACTGGGCGGAGCAGGGCTGCGTGCTGGTCCAGCCGCTCGATACCGAAGTCGGCGCGGGCACCTTTCACCCGATGACCTTTCTCCGGTCGCTCGGACCGGAGCCCTGGGCCGCCGCTTACGTGCAGCCCTGCCGCCGGCCGACGGACGGTCGCTACGGCGACAACCCGAACCGTCTCCAGCATTACTACCAGTACCAGGTGATGCTGAAGCCGAACCCGGACAACATCCTCGATCTGTACATCGGATCGCTGAAGGCGCTGGGCATCGACCCCCTGGTGCACGACCTGCGTTTCGTCGAGGACAACTGGGAGTCGCCGACGCTGGGCGCCTGGGGTCTTGGCTGGGAGGTCTGGCTCAATGGCATGGAGGTCACCCAGTTCACCTACTTCCAGCAGGCCGGTGGCCTGGAATGCCGTCCCGTCACGGGTGAGATCACCTACGGCCTCGAGCGCCTGGTGATGTACCTGCAGAACGTCGACAGCATCTACGACATCGTCTGGACCAACGCGCCGCATGGCGTGGTCACCTACGGCGATGTCTTCCACCAGAACGAGGTGGAGCAGAGCACCTACAACTTCGAATACGCCAACGTGCCGGAGCTGTTCCACTGGTTCGACGTGTGCGAAGGCGAAGCGGCCAAGCTGATCGAAGCCGGCCTGCCGCTGCCCGCGTACGAGCAGGTCTGTAAGGCCAGCCACGCGTTCAACCTGCTCGACGCGCGCCGGGCCATCAGCGTGACCGAGCGTCAGCGCTACATCCTGCGCGTTCGCACCCTGGCTCGCAGCGTGGCCGAGGCCTACGTCGCGCAGCGCGAAAAACTCGGTTTTCCCGGCCTGAAGAACGTCAAGGAGGCCGTCAATGGCTGATAAGCGCCTGCCCCTCCTGATCGAGCTGGGCACCGAAGAACTGCCGCCCAAGGCCCTCGACGACCTCGCTGGCGCGTTCGCGCGCGGCGTCGTCGAAGGCCTGGAGAAGCGCGGCGTCGCCGGCGGCTACGAAGCCGCGAAGACCTACGCGTCGCCTCGCCGCCTCGCCGTCTATATTCCCGACGTAGCCGTCGCGCAGCCGGAGCAGACGGTGGAACGGCGCGGGCCCGCCATCGCGGCGAGCATCGGTGCCGACGGGGAGCCCAGCAAGGCGCTGATCGGCTTCGCGCAGTCGTGCGGCGTCGACGTCGCCGCGCTGGAGAAGCTCGAGACCGACAAGGGCGCGTGGTTCGTCTTCCGTGCCGTCAAGGCTGGCCAGCCCACCGCCGCCCTGCTGGCCGAGGTGGTCGCCGAGTCGCTCAAGGCGCTGCCGATTCCCAAGGCCATGCGCTGGGGGAATCGCGAGGACAGTTTCGTCCGCCCGGTGCACACCCTGCTCATGCTGCACGGCGCCGACGTCGTCGAGGGCCAGATCCTGGGCCTGACCAGCGGCCGCCTCAGCAACGGCCACCGCTTTCATCACCCGAAGCCGGTGCATGTCGCTGACGCCGACAGCTGGCTCGACGCGCTGCGCGGCGCGCATGTGCTCGCCGATCCGGCCGAGCGCCGCCAGCGCGTGGTCGATGACGTGGCGCGTGTGGCCACCGGCGGCGTGCCCCGCCTGTCCGAGGACCTGCTCGCCGAGATCGCCAACCTCACGGAGTGGCCGGTCGCGATCGCCTGCACGTTCGAACGTGAGTTCCTCGATGTGCCGCCCGAAGCGCTGGTCACCACGATGGAGACCAATCAGAAGTTCGTGCCGGTGTTCGACGAAGACGGTCGCCTGACCGAGCACTTCATCGGCGTCGCCAATATCGAGAGTCTCGACCCGGCGGAGATCCGCAAGGGCTACGAGCGCGTGATTCGCCCGCGCTTCGCCGACGCCAAATTCTTCTGGGACGCCGACCTCAAAACGCCGCTGGCCGATCATCAGGAAGGCCTGAAGAACGTCACCTACCAGCAGTCGCTGGGCAGCCTCTGGGACAAGACGGTCCGTGTGGTCGAGCTGGCCCGTGTCATCGCCAACCGCGTCGGTGTCGACGCCGGCCAGGCGACGCATGCGGCGGCGTTGGCCAAGTGCGATCTGCTGACCCGCATGGTGGGTGAATTCCCCGAACTGCAGGGCGTGATGGGTCGCTACTACGCGACGCGCCAGGGTCTTCCGGCCGACGTGGCCGATGCCCTCGACAGCTTCTACCAGCCGCGCTTCGGTGGCGATGCCATCGCGGCGGGCAAGGTCGGTCAGGTACTGGCGGTGGCCGAACGCCTCGATACGCTCGCCGGCATCTTCGCCGTCGGGCTCAAGCCGAGCGGCAACAAGGATCCGTTCGCGTTGCGTCGTGCCGCACTCGGCCTCGCACGCACCCTTATCGAAGGGAGCCTCGACATCGATCTGCGCGCCGCGCTGGCCGAGGCCTTCGAACTGGTTCCCGAGGCGGCCTTCGTGGCCGGCGTGAAGCCGGGCAAGGATGGCAAGGCGCCGGTCGTGGACATCGGTGCCCGTCGCCGCGAGCTGGGCGACGAAGTGCATGGCTTCGTGCTCGAACGCCTGCGTGGGTATTACGCGGACCAGGGCTTCTCGGCCGACCAGTTCGAGTCCGTGATCGCGGTGAGCCCGGCGACGCTACCCGATTTCGATCGCCGGCTTCGTGCGGTGGGCGAGTTCGCCCGTCGCAGTGAGGCGGCCAGTCTTGCCGCCGCGAACAAGCGTGTCGCGAACATCCTGCGCAAGCAGGCCGAGGAAGCGGGTGCGGCACCCATTCCGTCGACGGTCGATCCGGCGCACTTCGAGTCCGACGCCGAACGTGCCCTGCATGAGGCGCTCGCTTCCGCCCGCGCGGACACGCGGGGGCTACTGGCCTCCGGTGACTACACCGGAACGCTGGCGCGTCTCTCGGCGCTGCAGGGGCCGGTCGACACGTTCTTCGACGACGTGCTGGTCAACGCGGAAAATCCGGCGGTGCGCGCCAATCGTCTCGCACTGCTTGCGCAGCTCAAGGCGGCGTTTGGCGCCATCGCGGACATCTCGCGGCTTTAACCGATACCGCGCGGCCTCCCCGCGCGGTCGATCGCCCAATGGATCGACTCCCATCAGCCAAGGCCACTGGCGGCCGAGCTGATGGGAGGACGCCGGCCGGTTGGCGAGGCGTTCGGTCCGGTCAGGCCGCGGCGCTGGACTGGTCGTCCGCGACGCGCGACATCAGCGTGTGACGGAACGCGATCATCCGGTCCGCGTAATCCGACTCGCCTGAGCGTCCGAGGATCGAATACATCTCGGCCACCAGATCGGCGTGACGCACCGGCGAGAACCGGCTACCGGTCAACTCGATGTCCGACTGCAGCAGCTTCATCGCCGCCGCGAGGCGGGATGCGTCGAGTGCGGACGACACCGTACCCTCGCGCCCGTCGCGACCGCGCGCGGTCTCGGTGGTTTCGGTACGGGCCACGGCATCGTCGCCCGATCCGTCCAGCATCATCGGGCCTTCGCCAGCGGCGAGCCAGACCAGCGAGAGGCCCAGCGTCTTGGCCATCGTGACGCAACGGCCCCGCGAAGGATCGGTGTTGCCATCGCGCCAGCTGCGCACCACGCCTTCGGAGAAGCCGCACCGGCGAGCGATTTCGCTCACGCTCCCCGACATCTTGATGACTGCCCGTACGCGAGTGGCGAAGGATGACGCGATAGGCGTCGAGTCGATTCGTGCGGACTCCAGGCTATCGCCAGATGCATCGGCCATAACGGAGCCCCTTGAGTTGTAATTCATGCGCTTGGAACCTCGTTTCTAAGTAGATCGCCCCCCGGCCATCCCGCGATCCAACGCGCGGAGCCTGCATTCGGTGTACAGCAACTTCCCTTCGAAAGCCTTTCCGTTGAGAAGTTTCGTAAAAGGGTCGTCCAAAAGCGATCCAGAACGTGCGACGGGCGCATCTAAATCGATGTTCTGCCTAAGAATGTTTCCTAGGCTCAAGTCCTATATAGGCCATAAGTCACGTGTCTCGAAATCGTAACGGTTTGTGTCGACGTGATTTTTTGCACAGGTCATGACGAAACGGATCCTCAGACGCCGCGACATGTAAAGCTCAGGTGAAAAAATCATGTTGCGAATTCGCAATTAGTTTCGCTATATCTGGTCGCGGGTCGCTCAGCAGGGCGACTCCGGGGGCGCGCCGCTGGCATCACGCGGCGTGGCATAAGGGATAACAACGTCGTCGATGACCCAAGTCAACCTGGCCACAGCCGGGGCGGGATCGGCTTGCTCCGAATCGCAACAACGTACGGTTCGGGCTTTCTAGGGGAGAGGCAGTACATGAATTTGCGTCATCATCACGCCGTGTCGCTGGGTCGCCGCACCGCGCTTGCCCTGGCTATCGGTCTGGGCACCGTCTCCGGCGCCGCATTGGCACAGTCCAACGTCACCGGTTCCATTTTCGGTTCGGTAAATCAGCAGGGCACCTCGGTGACCGTGTCCAGCGCCGACACCGGCTTCTCGCGCACGATCAACGTCGACGCGAACGGCCGCTATCGCTTCAGCGCGCTGCCGCCCGGCAACTACAAGGTTTCGCTGGAAAACAACGGCGCGGTGGTCAGCACGCGCGACAACGTGACCGTGACCATCTCGGGCGGTTCCGACGTCTCGTTCGGCTCGTCGGCATCGGCCACCGAAGCCGCCACGCTCGAGGGCGTCTCGGTCTCCGCATCGGCGATGCCGTCGATCGACGTGTCGTCGGTCGATACCCGCACGGTGCTCACCGCCGAGCAGCTCAACAAGCTTCCGATTACCCGGGACGTGCTCGCCGCGGCATTGCTTGCGCCTGGCGTGATCGGGAACTCCAGCTACAAGGACGCGCTCGGCAATCCGGTGCCCAGCTTCGGTGGCTCCGCGTCGTCCGAGAACGCCTACTTCATCAACGGCTACGCGGTGACCAATCCGCTGACGTCGATCGGGCTGACTCAGCTTCCTTTCGACGCCATCGACCAGCAGCAGGTGCTCACCGGCGGCTATGGCGCGGAATTCGGCCGCTCGACCGGCGGTGTCATCAATATCGTGACCAAGCGCGGTACCAACGAATGGCACGCCGGCGTGTACACGATCTGGGAGCCCTCGGGGACGCGCGCCTCGCCGCGTAACTCGAACTATCCGGATACGGGCTTTTATCCGACGACGGACGGCACGGTCTATCAGTACTTCAAGAAGAACGAATACTGGCGCTCGACCGTCGGCGCCTACGCCAGCGGCCCGCTGATCAAGGACAAGCTGTTCTTCTACGTCGACGCCGAAATGAACCGCCGCGAAGGTGCCGGCGTGCAGTCCAGCACGACAGCGGGCGCCGTCACCTCCGCCACCGTCGGCCGTAACGGCTGGAACGACTACCAGTACAAGATCCCGCGCTGGCTGGCCAAGCTCGACTGGAACATCACCGACGATCACCACATCGAGCTGACCGGTGTGTCCGACAAGACGGAATACACGTCCGCCACCTACGGCTTCAACTACGCCAGCAAGACCCACGGCGCCGTGCAGAACGGCGGCTCGTACACGAAGGACGGCGGCGACCTCTACGTCGGTAAGTACACCGGTTACATCACCGATAACTTCACGGTCTCGGCGTTGTACGGCCAGCAACGCGTCGATCATGTGCAGACGCCGTTCGGCTACAACGCGAACTGCCCCCTGATCTCGATCGCCAGTGCCGCTTCCCGGGCGCCGGGCATCAGTTACGGCAGCTGCCAGACCACCGCGACGTCGGTACGCGTACCGGGCGCGAACGATGCGACCGACGGCTGGCGCCTCGATCTCGAGTATCGCCTTGGCGATCACGACATCAAGTTCGGTGCCGATCGTCAGCAGGCCAAGTCGTTCACCGGCACGTCTCTGCCGGGCGGCTACAGCTGGACGTACAACCAGCAGAACAACGCGGCCCAGGCGATCGACGCCGGTCACGGCGTCGGCTCGCCCGCCTCGGCGGGTGGTCTCGGCACGCAGGGTTACTACGTGACCCGCGCTTACACGACCACCTCCGCGACCGTGAAAACGGTGCAGGAATCGCAGTACCTCGAAGATCACTGGCAGGTCACCGATCGCTGGCTGGTCTACGCGGGCCTGCGCAACGAGCAGTTCAAGAACTTCAACGGCAATAACCAGGTGTATGCGAAGCAGCGTCACCAGCTGGCGCCGCGTCTGGGCGTGTCGTGGGACGTGATGGGTGATTCGACCCTCAAGGTCTACGCCAACGCCGGTCGTTACCACCTGGCCATGCCGAACAACGTCGCCGTGCGTGCGGCGTCCGGCTCGCTGGGCACCTCCGAGTACTTCACGTATACGGGAACCGATCCGGTCACCGGCGCGCCGACGGGTCTCACACCGGTGCCGGTCAACCAGGCCGCCGGGTACACCTGCGGCGGCACCAACGCGGTGTCGGCCAACCTCGAGTGCGGCGTGGCTCCGGATCCGCGTACCGTCGCCGCGAAGGGCCTGAAGTCCCACTATCAGGACGAATACATCGCCGGTCTCGATCAGGCGATCACGCCCACCCTGAACTGGGGCGCCAAGCTGACCTGGCGTCAGCTGCGCAGCGCGATCGACGATACCTGCACCCCTGCACTGGGCGGCGCGTGCTTCCTGTTCAACCCGGGTACCGGCAACACCTTCCTGCAGGAGCAGGACGACGGCTCGTTCGTTGCCGTGCATTACTCGAAGGACGCCCTGCAGCTTCCCGACCTGAAGCGTAAGTACTACGCCGTCGATCTGTACCTGGAGCATCCGTTCGCCGACAAGTGGTACGGCCGCATCGACTACACGTGGTCGCGCAGCTACGGCAACACGGAAGGTCAGCTGGCATCCGACCTGGACACGGGCAACGGCGGTCAGGCTGACGTCTCGGTGACCCAGGACTGGGATCTGCCGCAGCTGATGGTCGGAGCGAACGGTAAGCTGCCGAACAACCGTACGCATCAGATCAAGGCCTTCGGTTACTTCCAGGCCACCGACGATCTGCGCTTCGGTGCCAACCTGAACATCGCATCGGGTCGTCCGAAGAACTGCACGAGCTTCTACCCGACCGCCGACGCGGGTCTGTACAACGGTGCGTTCTACTACTGGTGCGGTCTGCCGGGCACGGCGGGTTACGAGCGCTCACCGCGTGGCTCGCACGGCAACACGCCGTGGACCTATATCGTCAACCTCAATGCGGCATACACCCCGAGCTGGCTGGACAAGAACCTGACGCTGCAGGTCGACGTGCTCAATGCGTTCAACAAGCAGACGCCGACCTCGTACAACCCCCGTTATGCGTCGTCGCGCTCCACCGTCAGCCCGCTTTACGACCGCGAACTCAACTTCACCGATCCGCGTACGGTCCGTTTCACCGCCCGCTACGACTTCTGATCCGCCGTACCGGCAAAAACTTTCCAACAACAAGAGTCCCGGGTGAAAGGATTCGCCACGGGGCGACAAAAAGTGTCTCCCCAGATCGCCCTCGTCCCCCCGGACGGGGGCTTTTTTTTCTAGGAATGATTCCTAGGAGCGAGTCATAGGACGCTGGCAAATGCCAAAAGTCACATCTGTAACTTCTTGTGCAGCCGGCTATTTTTCCGCGGCTCGGCACTTGCTTCGGAAGTAATTGCCTAGATTTGTAAAATTACCGTGAGAATTTCGTATTGCAGTCCGATGACTCCTGCGGATATATGTGTTCCACGTCACACGCAGTGGCGTTTCGGGGCGCGGGATCCTTTCACGGATCCTGCTGTTTAAAGGGGATTTTTAAACTCCGATCTCTAAGAAGCCTGGCGCTAGCCGGGCCGGGGTCGGCTTGCCGCTCGGCGCAGGTTTTTGCGTCGGCGGAATTTTAATCGGGGAGATGCAAGATGAATTCGCGCCACAACCGCGCCGCCATGCTGGGCCGTCGCACCGCACTGGCCCTGGCCATTGGCCTGGGTACTGTGTCCGGTGCCGCCTTCGCACAGTCCACCACCGGTTCCATCTTCGGCCAGGTGCCGGCAGGTGCGGGCCAGACCGTGACCGCGACCAACGAGACGGGCGTCAGCCGCACCGTCAACGTCGATGCCGCCGGTCGCTACTCCATCACGTCGCTGCCGCTCGGCAGCTACAAGGTCACGCTGAACAAGGACGGTGCCGCCGTCGATTCGCGTTCCAACGTGAGCCTGCGCGTCGGCGCCGGTACGGAAGTGGCCTTTGACGCCGCCGCGTCGGCCACGGCCGCCTCCAGCCTCGAAGGCGTGACCGTCTCGGCCAATGCGCTGCCCTCGATCGACGTCAGCGCGGTCGACTCGCGCACCGTCATCACCTCCGAGCAGCTGTCCAAGCTGCCGCTGGCGCGCACCGCTGAAGCCATCGCACTGCTGGCGCCGGGCGCCGTGGCCGGTAGCTCGTTCTTCACCGGCCCGACCGGTAACCCGCTGGTCTCGATCGCCGGCAGCGCCGTCACCGAGAACGCGTACTACATCAACGGTTTCAACACGACCGATCCGCTCAGCGGCTTCGGCGGTATCACCCTGCCGTACGGCGCCATCGACCAGCAGGAAATCCTTGCCGGCGGTTACGGCGCTGCTTACGGCCGTTCCTCGGGCGGCGTGATCAGCCAGGTCGGTAAGCGCGGTACGAACGAATGGCACTTCGGTGCGCAGGTCCTGTGGGAGCCGAACGGCACCAAGGCCAACCAGATCAATTACTACCGTCAGGTCGGTGCACAGGCCGGTCAGCTGTACGACGACAACAAGAAGGACAAGCTCGACCGCACCACGTACTCCGTGTACGCCGGTGGTCCGCTGATCAAGGACACCCTGTACGTGTTCGTCGCCGCTGAGCAGGAGCGTCGCTCGGGGGAGCAGACGACCAGCGTCGCGGCGCCGTTCGTCTACAAGCAGTCGTACCGCAACCCGAAGTTCTACGGCAAGGTCGACTGGAACATCACCGACAGCAACATCCTCGAAATCACCGGCGCGTCGAACAAGCAGGATTACGACGCTTCGATCTACGAGTATGACTATCCGACCAAGACCCGTGGCGACTACGTCGGCAAGGACAACTCGGTCAACAACAAGTCGGGCGCGGATCTCTACAGCGCCAAGTTCACCAGCTACATCACCGACGACCTGACCCTGACGGCCCTCTACGGCAAGATGAAGGGCACGTACTACACCGCCACCGGCGGTGACCAGTCGCTGCCGTCCATCCTCACCGCGACGAACCAGGATCCGCTGCTCAACGGCGGCAACCCGATCACCAACGCCAACCCGTCGGCCACCACCGCGGATCCGAAGCACACCTCGACCAACACCAACTTCCGCGTCGACCTGAGCTATCACATCGGCGACCACACGATCGTGGCCGGTATCGATAACCAGAAGGTGCTCGACAAGAACGACGGCGACAGCACGACCGGTCCGGGTTACGCGTGGGAGTACAACAAGACCGACGCCGGCACGCCGATCATCGGCGAAGCCCCGACGGACGCGTCCTATGTCGCCCCGCCGGGTGGCCGTGGCTACTACGTCGCCCGCTACGTCTACGGCACCGCCGCGTCGGTCCGCACCACGCAGCGCGCTCAGTACATCGAAGACACCTGGCAGGTGAATGACCGCTGGATGGTGAAGGTGGGTCTGCGCAACGACCAGTTCACCAACTACAACCAGGACGGCGAGCCGTACCTGAGGCTGACCACGCCGCAGTGGGCCCCGCGTCTGGGCGCCACCTGGGACGTCAACGGCGACTCCAGCCTGAAGATCTACGCCAACGCGGGTCGTTACTACCTCGCGCTGCCGGCGACCGTCGCGCTGCGTTCCGCCGGTGCCTCGCTCTACACCCGCGAGTACTTCAACTACACCGGTATCGACGCCAACGGTATTCCGCAGGGCCTGACCCCGATCTTCAGCAGCACCGGCGGTCCGATCTCGGCGAACAGCGAGTACGGCATCCCGCGTGATCCGAAGACCGCCGCCGCCACCAACATCAAGTCGGAATACCAGGATGAGTTCATCCTCGGTTTCGATGCGGCGCTGACCGACAAGTGGACCTACGGTGCGAAGGCCACGGTGCGCAAGCTGCGTAACGCGATCGACGACGTCGGCGACAGCGGTGCGATCCTGCGCAAGATGGAACGCTCGGGTATCGATCCGGACACCATCGGCGACATCCAGGGCAGCTACCTGTTCAACCCGGGTCGTGCCAACACCTTCCTGATCCCGAACACCAACGGCGGCTACTACAGCGTCGACATGAACAATCAGGACTTCGGCTTCCCGCACTCCAAGCGTAACTACTACGGCCTCGAGCTGTACCTGGATCACGCGTGGGACGGCAAGTACCAGGTCCGCTTCGACTACGTCTACTCGAAGAGCTACGGCAACTCGGAAGGTCAGGTCCGTTCGGACATCCGTCAGGACAACGTCTCGGCGACGGTGGACTGGGATTACGCGGAAGTCATGCAGTACTCGAACGGCGAGCTCGCCAACAGCCGCAAGCACAACTTCAAGATCTACGGCTCCTATCAGCTGGCTTCGGAGTGGCTGGTCTCGGGCAACATCAACATCGCTTCGGGTGCGCCGAGGAGCTGCCTGGGCTTCTACGGCCCGAACGAGACCAACCCGAACCTCGGCTACGGCTCGTACTACCACTGGTGCGATGGTCAGCCGTCGCCCCCGGGTGAGGCAGGCCACAATCCGTGGACCTACATCGTCACGGGTAGCGTCGAGTACCGTCCGGAGTGGGCCGACAAGAAGCTGGCCTTCAACGTCACCGTGTTCAACCTGCTGAACCAGCGCAAGGAAACCCAGGTTTATCCGATCCACGGCAGCGCGGCGAGCCTCAACCCGCGTTACGACGTGCCGCTCTACCAGACCCAGCCGCGCTACGCCCGCTTCGGTATCACGTACGACTTCTGATAGCGCGTCGCGTATCGCACAACAAGAAAAAGCCGAGGGGGGCAGGGATCTGCCCCCCGACGGTCACGAAATGTGCTCCCCAGATCGCCTTCTTCCGTCCCGCGGACGAGGGCTTTTTTTTCGGAAGCATTTATTTCTCAAGCAAAAATCCCCTGATTTCCGCGAGTTGGCCGGGAATCCTGAACGAGCACCGCACTAGGAAAAACGCCTACACCGTGTAAATAATTTGTTGACACGGCAGTAAGGTCACGCCTATGTTCGGCATCGGCGACACCCGACTGAGCCTTTCGTGAACTGCGAAGGCGTCTCGGTTTGGTACTAGTCAGGGCTTGTCGGGAGCAGGTCGGGGGAGGCAGTCGACTCTGGGAGGAGTTGGCGCCAGAACACCACCCCTCGGATCCGAGCAACGGCAAGGCCATTTTTTTCCGGCCTTTGGTCGGTTTTGCTCGTTTTTTTTGGCCCGTTGGGGTCGATCTGGGGAGATTTGCAATGAGTTCTCGCAGCATCCGGCAGGCTTCCGTCCTGCGTCGTTCGTCGTTGGCGCTCGCGCTGGCCATGGGCATGGGCCTTACCGGCAACGTGTTCGCCCAGGCGACCACGGGTAGCCTGTTCGGTTCGGCTGAAGCCGGCGATACCGTTCAGATCACCAGCGGCACGGGCGTTACCCGTTCCACCACGGTCGGCGAAAACGGCCGTTATAACTTCAACAACCTTCCGCTCGGCGTCTACAAGGTGAGCCTGATCAAGGGCGGCACCACCGTGGATTCGCGGGACAAGGTCGAGCTCCGCGTCAACGCCGGCACGGACGTGTCGTTCAACTCCGCAGCAAACGCTAGCGGCGCTCAGAATCTGGATGCCGTCACCGTCACGGGTACCGCCCTGCCGGCTATCGACGTCAGCTCGGTTGACTCGCGCACGGTCATCACGCGCTCGCAGCTCGATCAGCTCCCGCTCGGGCGCTCTGCCGAGTCGATCGCCCTGCTCGCCCCGGGCGTTACGCCTGGTGCAACAGGCACTGGCTTCGCCAGCCCGACCGGCCAGGCACTCGTGTCGTTTGGCGGCTCGTCGATTACCGAGAACGCCTACTACGTCAACGGCATGAACACCACCGATCCCATCTCGGGTTACGGCGGCATCGTTCTCCCGTACGGTGCAATCGATCAGCAGGAAGTGCTGACCGGCGGCTACGGCGCCGCCTACGGTCGCTCGGATGGTGGCGTGATCAGCATCGTTGGTCGCCGCGGTACGAACGATTGGAAGTTCGGTGGCCAGATCCTTTACACCCCGAGGTGGGGCAAGGCAGATCCGAAAAACTGGCGTTACGCTGCCGATTCGGTTAACGCCGGCGAGCTCAACCGTTATCGCAAGAACAATAAGGATTGGGACGCCATCGTCTCGGCCTACGGCGGCGGTGCGCTGATCAAAGATAAGCTGTTCATCTTCGCGGCTGTTGAAGCTGAGAAGCGCGAAGGTACCAATGTCTATAGCGTGAACACCGGGCAGCAGGCGAACTACACGTACAAAGATCCGAAGACGTACGTGAAGCTCGACTGGAATATCAACGATAACAACCTGCTCGAGTTCACTCACGCGTCGTATAAGAACGATTACGCGGGTACCCTTTACGACTATGACTACGACACCCTGAGCAGGGGTGATTACGTCAGCCGCGATACCGCTGAGTCGACCAAGCAGACCATGTGGGTTGGTAAATTCACCAGCTACATCACCGACGACTTGACCTTGACGGCCCAGTACGGCCGCCAGAACACCGACTTCTACACGCATGCGGATGGTGATGCGAACCTCATCCACATCATTCAGCCGTCGCGTCAGAATCCGTTGTATAAGGGTGGAAATCCGGGCGGCTATTCGAACGCGCTGGGCTACACGACCGTCGGCGATCCGCGTAAGAACAGCAAGGGCTCGAACTATCGCGTCGACCTGAACTACAAGATCGGTAACCACGAAATTTCGGCCGGTATCGACAATCAGTCGACGCAGGACAATAACGACGGCGACTCGATCTACTCGAATTCTGGCTATGCGTGGGAATACGCTATCGCTCAGCCAGGTGCCGCGCTTGCCGGTGGTGAAGTCGTGGGCACCCCCAGCGGCTACTACGTTGACAAGTACCGTTACAGCACGGTTGCCTCCGTTGCAGTCAAACAGCGCGCTCAGTACATCGAAGACAAGTGGCAGGTCACCGATCGCGTTCTTCTGAGCCTTGGTCTGCGTAACGACCAGTTCCGTAACTACAACGGCAGCGGTCAGGCTTACATCACGCAGCACGCTCCGCAGTGGGCCCCTCGCCTCGGCGGTACGTGGGACGTGTTTGGTGACAGCACGTTCAAGGTTTACGGTAACGCGGGCCGTTATTATCTTGCCCTCCCGAATCAGCCCGCCCTTCGCGGCGCTTCGGGCTCGTATTACACCCGCTCTTACTACTCGTATGACGGGGTCGATCCGACCACCGGTTATCCGATCAATCCGCAGCCGCTGGCTGGTAGCAAGGGTCCGAATGGCGAGTACTCGGCCAACAACGAATTCGGCCAGTCGCCGGATCCGCGCACAGTCACTGCTAAGGGCATCAAGCCGGAGTATCAGGATGAATACATCCTCGGCTTCGACAAGACCCTCGGCGACGACTGGGTTTACGGCGCTAAGCTCACCTATCGCAAGCTGAAGAACGCGATCGACGACTTCTGCGCTACGGATCGTGTTATCGCCAAGTCCGCTGCCATCGGCAACGACGTCGCTAACGAAAACTGGGACGCAATCAGCTGCTACCTGTTCAACCCGGGTCGCTCGAACACGTTCCAGGTTCCGAACCTGGCTACGGGTGGTCTGGACCAGATCAAGACATCGAATGCCGACCTTGGCTTCCCGCACCTGAAGCGGTCGTATTACGCTGTGAATCTCCATATGGAGCATCCGCAGGGTAACGGCAACTGGTGGGGTCGTATCGACTACGTCTACTCGAAGAGCTACGGCAACAGCGAAGGCCAGGTCGATTCAGACGCAGGCACCCGTAGCGCTCCTTCGGTGACGCAGGCATGGGACAATCCGGAAGTTATGGCTTACTCGAACGGTTTGCTGCCGAACGATCACAAGCATCAGTTGAAGCTTTTCGGCTCATACCAGTTCACTCCGGAATGGTCGGTTGCTGGCAACCTGCAGATCCTGTCTGGCGCGCCGCGTAACTGCTACGGTGGGTACGGTCCGGATCAGATCGAAGCTAATGCTAACTACGGTGTCGAGTCTTACCACTTCTGCGGTGGTCTGCCGTCGCCCCCAGGTGATGCTGGCCGCACGCCGTGGACGAAGTCGCTCACCCTGAGCACTCAGTACCGTCCGGCTTTTGCCGACCACAAGCTGGCGCTCAGCCTCGAAGTCTTCAATGTCACCAACGAGCAGAAGAACACCCAGGTGTCCCCGTACTACGGCGTCTCTTCGAGCCCGAACAACGAGTACAACCTGCCGCTCGCCACTCAGACACCGCGTTACATCCGCTTGGGTGCGACGTACGACTTCTGATTTTAGGTAGTTGATGATCATCGGCCGCGCGAGCAGTCGATGATCGAAAAACGCCACCCTCGGGTGGCGTTTTTTTTTGCTGAGTTTTTCTTCCTGCAGTTGCCGTTACGACCGAGCTTCCCGTTATTCGGAATCTGCGACGTGAGTCACATAGTGATATGTCCTCGTATCCCGCTTGTAGGCTTTGCCCTACAGAGCTTCCGAAGCTTGCGGCGTAACATTGTCACGACGATAGTCGTCGACGTATATCAATTAACGGGGGTCTTGAATGAAGGCATTGTTATGGAGCGCACTGGTCTTTCTTGCGCTGGCATCATCTTCCGCGTTCGCGATGCAGAATGACGCAGTGTCTTACGTCTATTTCGACTCGCAAGGAAATGTCGTCGGTCAATCGATCAACACGTGTTTCAATGCTAATCCGCGCACATATGTCGGCGTCTGGAGCGAGTTCTACCGCACAGATACCTATGGCTGTACGCGTGGGGTTTCGATTAGCGGCACATCTTGTATTACATCGCTTCCTAGCGGTGGACCAGACCCGGGTTCGACGGATCCTCAAGGCGGTACGGTCTGCACCACGCGGACGTCGCAGGGGGAATTACCTACACCGGGATTCCAGGTCGGCCACCTGCCGCCAGGGATGACGCTGGAGCAATCGTGCGACATGTCACAGTGCGGAACTCCACCGTTCTATGACCCATTCCGTTGGTCGTCGGCCGATGTCCATTCGGGTCTGCCTCCGCACTGAGTGTAGGAGGCGCTGTGGGGGCGCCATCGTCACGTAAATTGCTCTGCATCGGTCTCGGGGTGAGTCCGAATGGCACACGGGTTTTGTGTCAATCTGCAAAGGATTTGATATGCATGCTGTGAAGAAAGTAATTCGTCAGGCATTCGTCGCTTTGATCATTGTCTGCAGTGGCCAAACGCTGGCCGCTATCAACAATGCGCGCAACATCGTTTACTTCGATGCGAATAACAAGATCGTAGGACAGCAGTTTATCCAGTGCGACAACCGTGCGTTCCATGCAGGTGTCATCGACACTAGCAACCCATATCACATGGAGATGGATTTCGGATGTGGTAACCCCGTACTCGTAGACTGCGAAACATCGAACGGCAACACGTTCTGCTCGTACGATCCGGATTACGCCACCCGCGTGCCGTACTTTCTGTCGGCAACGGGCTACACGATTCAGGACTACTGCGACGGAAACTACAACCATGCCACCGAGTTTGTCGGTCGGTCGGACTGCGCATTCCCTGCGCCTCAGGAAATCTCGACCATTGGTCCCTGGTTGAGCGGCTGGGGTAGTTAAGTCGACGCTGCCCGTCCTGGATGGACAGGCAGCAAGCAATCTTTAAGCTGGTGCTCTGAGAAACGCCACTTATCGTGGCGTTTTTTTCGTGTGGAACGCCGACTGGTATTCCGTCAGTTGGCAGCGCCCATGATCCGGTCTGGCAACCCGCTTGCGCGGACTTTACGACGGGTCACGCAAGTTGTTGCTTTCCATGCAAGTCGCACGGGTGCCGCTTTCCGGCAAACCTGACCGTCAGCTTGCCAACCCGCTCCCGTTTCCGCCAAGTCGGGTAGTTTCACCCTTGACTTTTACATCGGCGCATTTCTCGGTATGCTCCAAGGTCCCCCCGGACATGTTGCAGCGCCATGCGCGCGCGTATTGTCCGTGACCCCAAAACCATTCCGTTCCATACGAGGTTTGACCATGCGCAGGATCCTCTTGTCGCTCGCTTCTGTCTCCGCCCTGGCGCTCGCCGGTTGCGGTGGCGGCTCCGACAACAACGGCCAGCAGGCCGCCGCCGGTGGCAGCGACAATGCCGCTCCCGCCAACGCCGTGACCGGCACCATCACCCTGCGTGACGCCGGCGCCCAGCTGTCGCCGGACGCCAAGCTCGACCTCAAGCTGGTCGACGTCAGCGCCCAGGGTTCGCAGCCGCTGGCCACCAAGACGGTGCAGCCGGTGACCCTGCCGCAGCAGTTCCAGCTGGACTTCAATGCCGCCGACCTCAATCCCAACGACATGTACATCGTCGAAGCGTCCCTGCAGGACGGCGAGCGTCACTATTCGGCTCCGCTGAAGACCCCCGTGCTGACCAAGGGCGCGAAGAACGTCGCCAACATTCAGCTGGTCGGCGAAGCGACGCCGGGCGAGAAAGAGCTCAGCGGCTACAACTCGCTGAAGAAGAACATCGGCGGCCTGAAGATGACGCAGGGCACCGCGTTGAAGGAAGGCGAGTCGCGCGGCTGGCAGATCTTCAAGAAGGGTAACGACGTGCAGTTCGTTATCGAGCTGGTCGATTACGGCGATAAGGGCTTCACCTCGACGAACTACGCTTACAAGAACGGTAAGCCGTGGGTGATTGTCCAGGAGAAGAAGCCGAGCAAGGACGGCAAGCCGACCTCCACTCAGCGTGCTGGCTGGAACGATGCCGGCGAACTCGTCCTCAAGCAGAACGAGGCTGGCGGCAAGGTCGACGTCCTTGGCGACGACGCGGCGGCCGCGCTGAAGAGCCAGGCCGAAGCGATGTACGCGAAGGCTGGCGGCAAGAAGTAAGACGTCCACTCGGATGTAAAAAAACGCCGGCCTAGTGCCGGCGTTTTTTTTTTGCGAAAAGATGGCGATATTCGGCAACGAAGGCGCTAAAAGCTGCCGTGTAAGGTTTTTCCTACAGACTTGAGGCGAGTACCGGCGCATTTTTGGTGAGTCCCAACGACGGGATCGTCGGCTTACGGCTACGGACGGCTGATGTCCGGCCTAGGCCGTACTGCATGAAACGCGGAATCTTTTTCCGCCTCACGGAGATACGAAAGATGAAGCACCTCCTCCCCAAGCTCGCCGTTTTCGCGCTGCCTCTCCTCGGATTTGTCGGTACGGCCCAGGCGCTTGCCCTTACCGCGAGTTCTCACAAGTACTTCGATGAAACCGGGGCTCTGGTCGGTCAGGATATCCGTACGTGTGAAGCCCTGACATACCAGGCCGGTAATACCCACACCGCTTATTCGATTACCGAAGAAGTGAATTGCGGATCCGACCGTAAGCCTCGCTATATCGTGGCCAACACGATCATCACGGCTTACACGTTGCCGGGTTCTCTGCCGATTGCTACCGCGTGCAGCATCGCGGAGTGCGAACCGGTCGGCGTCGCAGAGCCGCGAATGCTGGAAGATAAGGGTTGGACTTGGACTAACCCGTAATCCTCTCAACAAAAAACGCCGACCCAAGGGCCGGCGTTTTTGTTCATTCTTACCAACGTCGCTCGATCAGAACGACATCTTCAGTCCGAGGTTGAGGCTGTTGTAACGCTGCGTGTCGTCAGCGAAGCGACCGCTGTAGCTCGCCCAGCCGCTCCAGGTCTGGCTGAAGTCGGCGGTGACGCCGAGGTCGGCCGTGGCCCAGGTCTTGTCCGGGGTGAAGCCCTGGACTTCGAACTTGCCGGCCATGCTGTTGAGACCCGCGGTGACGTAACGATCGTCGGCGCGGCCGTCGTGGTTGTAGGACACCTCGGCGAACGGGTGGAGCATGGTGCTGCCGGCCTGCATCGAACCCTGCAGGCGCCAGCCGGCCGTTTCGATACGAGCGTTACGCGTCTGCTTGCCGAAGGTCATCGCGGTGCTGGTGTCGCTGCGCTCGGTGTAACCGAACACACGCAGCTGCTCGAATTCCACGCTGACGAACGGGCCGGTCTTGAGCGTGTCGCTACCGAACCACCAGCCGCCCTGCAGGCCTGCGCCCACGTGCGAGCCGTCGGTCTTGCCCGTCTCGGTGCGACGTGCGGCGCCGAGGTCGATGCGACGATCGATGTCGGTGAAGCTGAGCTGGCCGAAGGTGACGAACGCGCCGCCGTAACCGCCGCCCTGGTGATAGAAGGCGTAACCCGAACCGGCGACGTCCTGCATCTTGTAGCCGCCACCGCCCTGGAAGTCGGCGTTGTTCTGGGACAGGCCAAGAGCGACACCGACGGAGACGTTCTCGTTGACCTTGGCATCCGCACCGACCGTCAGGTTGACGTTGTCGCTGTCGGTCTTCGGCGAGGTGTCGGTCGTCTTGAACTTCTGCTGGCCGTAGTCGACGGCCGCGAACACGCGGGAGTCGGCGCCGAAGTTATCGGCGAGCATCTGGTTACGCAGCACACGGACATGCGCGGCGTCGGAGGCGAGACCGGCTTCGCCGAGCAGCGAGATCTTCTGCGGGGCGGTAATCACCGAAATCGCATACTGGCCGAGGATCGCGTGAGCCGCCGTGGTCGGATGAATGCCGTCGGCGAACAGGTAGGTCGATGCCGCGTTCGGGTCGCGCAGGGTGGCCGGCGTGCAGGTCAGCGAGCTGGCCGTGGTGCAGGCCGGCACGGTGACGTTGGTGAAGCCGTAGGTGCTCGGGCTTGCGATGACTTCGTTGAGCAGCGCGTAGGTGTCGATCGGCACGATGCCGCGGTTGGCCTGGGCCAGACCGCCGGATAGGATGCCGTTGTAGACCTGCGACAGCTGGCTGATCTGGCCGGCCGCCGTTGCGCCCTGAGCCAGCGCGGCGGGGGTCTTGCCGACGTCGGGCAGGTTGAAGACGACGATGGTCTTCGCGCCCGCCGCCTGCAGTGCCTTGATCTGGCCGACTTCGTTCGTGGCGGCCGTGGCGACGGTCACCTGGGCCGTGGCCGGGTTGTTCAGTGCCGCCAGCAGGTCGTTGGCGCCGATCCACATGGTGTACAGCGCGTTCGGGTCGGCCTTGCCGCCGGTGGACGCGAGATACGTCTGAATCTGTGTCGAGGTCGGCGGGACGGTCAGCGGCGTGCCGGTGACCGGGTTGACCGTGGCGGCACGCGCGTTGCCGTACGCGTAGTCGGTGCCGCCCTTGAGTGACGGGGTGAGCGAGAGGCCGTAGTACGACGCGATGTTCTCGACCGCGACCGTGCCCGGGTTCGTCGTGAAGCGCAGCGCGACAGGCGAGCGGATCAGCGTGGAGACATTACCGTTGTCGCTTAGGCTGTCACCGAAGGACACCACCTGCGTGAAACCGTCGGCGTGCGCCCCGGCACTGAAGAGAAGGGCGGCGCCGATGGCACCGGCAAGATGACGAATACGCATGTGGAATCACTCCGTGTGTGGGGCGTTAGAGAAACGTTACGGTAATCGAAGCCATACGCCAGCGCATGCTGCGGCGCACTAGGATCTTGCGGATGGGTGGTCCCCTGACTCCGCGCCTCGGACGAGGCGCGGAGCGGTGTTGCGTTATTTCTTAAGCGCGCGCGAGAAAGCGTCGGCGAACGCGCTGTTGGACGGGGCGGCAGCCTGCTTCGGTGGCTGGGGCGCACGGGCACCGCCACCCTGCCCGCCGCGACGATTGCCGCCACCCGCAGGGGCGTCGTCGCGCTGACCGGGGCGACCACCGCGCGCTTCGCCCGGCACATCGTCCAGGCGCATGCTGAGCGCGATGCGCTTGCGCGGCAGGTCGATCTCCATGACCTTCACCTTGACGATGTCGCCCGCTTTCACCGCATCGCGCGGATCCTTGACGAAGGTATGCGACAGCGCCGACACGTGGACCAGGCCGTCCTGATGCACACCGATGTCTACGAACGCGCCGAAGGCGGCGACATTGGTCACGCGTCCTTCGAGCACCATGCCGACGGTGAGATCCTTCAGGTCTTCCACACCCTCGGCAAAGCTCGGCGCGACGAACTCGGGACGCGGATCGCGGCCGGGCTTTTCCAGTTCCCTGAGGATGTCGCGCACGGTCGGTACACCGAACTTCTCATCGGTGAAGTCTTCCGCCTTCAGGCTGCGCAGGAACGACGTATCGCCGATCACCTGCTTTACCTCGCGACCGCACTGCTTGAGGATGCGCTCGACGACGGGGTACGCCTCGGGATGCACGGAGCTGGCGTCGAGCGGGTTGCTGCCCGCGCTGATGCGGAGGAAGCCGGCGCACTGTTCGAAGGCCTTGTCGCCGAGGCGCGGTACCTTGAGCAGGTCCTTGCGGCTGGGGAAGGGGCCGTTCGCATCGCGATGCTTGACGACGTTCTCGGCGACGCTGCTGGACAAGCCGGCGACACGCGCGAGCAGCGGGGCGGACGCGGTGTTGACGTCGACGCCTACGGCGTTGACGCAGTCTTCGACGCGTGCGTCGAGTGCGCGCGCCAGCTTCACCTGGTTGACGTCGTGCTGATACTGGCCGACACCGATCGCTTTCGGCTCGATCTTGACCAGTTCCGCCAGAGGATCCTGCAGTCGGCGTGCGATCGATACGGCGCCGCGGATCGACACGTCGAGTTCGGGGAATTCCTTCGATGCGAGCTCCGACGCGGAGTACACCGACGCCCCGGCTTCGCTGACGACGACCTTGGACAGATTGAGGTCGGCGTGCTTGCGCATCACTTCACCGGTCAGCTTGTCGGTCTCGCGCGAGGCGGTTCCGTTACCGATGGCGATCAGGTTGACGCCGTGCTGCTTGCTGAGCTGCGCGATACGCGCGACCGACTGATCCCACTGGTTGCGCGGCTCGTGCGGATAAATGGTGTCGTACGCGAGCAGCTTGCCCGTGGCGTCGACGATGGCGAGCTTGCAGCCGGTCCGGATGCCCGGATCGAGGCCCATCACGGTCCTGCCGCCGGCCGGAGCGGCCAGCAACAGGTCCTTGAGGTTTTCACCGAAGACGCGGATAGCCTCGTCCTCGGCGCCTTCGCGTACGCGACCGAACAGGTCGAGCGTCAGGTGCAGGTGCAGCTTGACGCGCCAGGTCAGGCGCACGGTCTCGCGCAGCCAGGCGTCGGCCGCGCGGCCCTGGTTGACGATGCCGGCGCGTGCGGCCACACGGCCCTCGCCCTCGGCATGGCCCTGATCGGCGTCGACGGCGGGGTTGAGGTCGATCTCGAGCACGCCTTCGTTGCGGGCGCGCATCAGCGCCAGCAGGCGGTGCGACGGAATCTTCGAGACCGACTCGGCATGATCGAAATAGTCGCGGAACTTCGCGCCTTCGTTTTCCTTGCCGGGCACGACGGTGGCGCGTATCTGGCCGTTCTCCCAGAGCCAGTCGCGCAGTTCACCCACCAGGGTGGCGTCTTCAGCGATGGCTTCCATCAGGATGGCGCGCGCGCCGTCCAGTGCGGCCTTTACGTCGGCCACGCCCTTATCGGCGTCCACGAAGGCCGCGGCGACGGTTTCCGGGTCTTGCGTGGGATCGTCGCGCAGGCCGAGCGCGAGGGGCTCGAGGCCGGCTTCGCGAGCGATCTGTGCCTTGGTACGGCGTTTGGGCTTGTACGGAAGGTAGAGATCCTCCAGGCGGGCCTTGGTGTCGGCGCTGAGGATGTCGGCCTTGAGGGCGTCGGTCATCTTGCCCTGTTCGGCGACGCTGTCGAGGATCGCGACACGACGGTCTTCCAGTTCGCGCAGGTAGCGCAGGCGCTCTTCGAGCAGGCGAAGCTGGATGTCGTCGAGACCGCCGGTGACTTCCTTTCGGTAGCGGGCGATGAACGGCACCGTGGCGCCACCGTCGAGCAGTTCCACCGCCGCGCGCACCTGTTCGGGCTTCGCGGCGATGTCCTGGGCAATACGTTGTTCGATGCTCTGCATGACTTTCCTGTGCTTTGACTCAGCCGGCCGGCATGTCGGGCCGGGCCGCCGATGATAGCAAGCACAGGTGGCACCCCGGCCGTCGGGCCGGGGCAGGTCGGGCAATCAGGCGTCGAAGCTGCCGTTCGTCCCGGTACGTGGGGCTTGCACGGCGGCCTTGTCCGCGCGACCCAGTACGACGTAGGTGCTGGCCAGGAGGTCATGGACCCCCTGCTTGCGCTCGGTGAAGGCGGCGACGACGTAGAACACCATGGGTACCAGCAGCGTCACGGCATTGAACAGGCGAACCACGTTGCGGGCGGCGGCGCGACCGATCGTCAGGCGCTGGCCGCTGGCGTCGGTCACGCGGATGCCGCACGCGAGCTTGCCGGGCGTGGCCTGCCACTTCGAGCTTTCGAAGAAGGCGTAGTAAGCGAAACCGATCACCAGCAGCACATAGGAGATGGGTTGCACGGCCTCGGCGTACGCCTTGATCGCGCCGGCCTGATCGTGTTCGAACTGCGCCATCATCGACGCCATCAGACTGCCCAGCCCCATCATCAGGCTGATAACGGTGAAGGGGACCATCAGGATGATGTAGTCGATCACCCAGGCGCCGAAGCGCAGCCAGAAGCCGGCGTACTCCGGCTCCACGGCGGCCTCGTTGATTCCCATGAAGGGCGGCGGCGGGGGCGGCACGACGCCGGGCGCGGGGCGGTCGTCGGGAAAGAGCTCGCCCAGGGGGCGCCAGTCGCTCATGCCCTCGTACCAGCCGAGTTCCTCAGGACGGCAGGTGCCGTCCCGCAGCCACTGACGGATCTCGTCGTCCGCGTAAGGCCCGAACCGCTCGCCGTTTCGTCCGATCCACACTTGCATGCTGCTGTCTTCCCGCCTTAGCCGATGAGGCGATGATGCCAGATGGGTGCGTCATCCGCCGCCTGCTGAAAGCCACGGTGGTCTCGCCCGGGCTCAGGCGGCTCGTCGTTTCAGGTGTACCAGCAGCAGCGAAATCGCCGCGGGAGTGACGCCGCTGATACGGGAGGCCTGGCCGATGGTCGCCGGCAGCGAGCGCTTCAGCTTGAGCAGTACCTCAGCCGACAGGCCACGCACGCGGTCGTAGTCGAAGCTCTCGGGGATGCTGGTCGACTCATGACGGCGCTGGCGCTCGATCTCCTCACGCTGGCGCTCGAGGTAACCCGAGTATTTGGCCTGGACCTCCACCTGGGTCGCCACCTCGGCGTCGTCTACCGCCGGACCCAGTTCGGGAACGGCGGTCAGCGCCGCGTAGTCCATCTCCGGCCGACGAAGCAGGTCCAGTGCGTGTGTCTCGCGACTCACGGCGATGCCCAGCGAGCGCTGCACGGCCGCGCCAAGCGCGTTGGCGGGTGCGGCCCAGAGTCCACGCAGGCGGGCGGTTTCGCGCTCGGCGGCGTCACGCTTGGCTTCCAGACGGCGGAAGCGGTCTTCCGACACGACGCCCTTCGCGTAGCCTTGCGCGGTCAGGCGCAGGTCGGCGTTGTCTTCGCGCAGATGCAGGCGATATTCGGCCCGCGAGGTGAACATGCGGTACGGCTCGATCGTGCCGTTGGTCGTCAGGTCGTCGATCAGCACGCCCATGTAAGCCTCGTCGCGGCGCGGATACCACGGCGCGTCGCCGCGTACGCTCAGTGCGGCATTCATGCCGGCGATCAGGCCCTGGGCCCCCGCTTCCTCGTAACCCGTGGTGCCGTTGATCTGGCCGGCGAACCAGAGGCCGGGAATGGCCCGGGTTTCCAGCCAGGGATGCAGGCCGCGCGGGTCGAAGTAGTCGTATTCGATCGCATAGCCCGGGCGCGTGATGTGGGCATTCGCGAAACCGGGAATCGAACGGACCAGTGCGTACTGCACATCGAAGGGCAGTGACGTGGAAATGCCGTTCGGATAGATCTCGAACGTGTCGAGGCCCTCGGGCTCGACGAAGATCTGGTGGGAGGTCTTGTCCGCGAAGCGAACGACCTTGTCCTCGATCGACGGGCAGTACCGCGGGCCTACGCCCTCGATCTGTCCGCTGTACAGCGGCGACCGGTCCAGCGAGCCACGGATCAGGTCGTGCGTCGCCTCGGTTGTGTGCGTGATCCAGCAGCTGACCTGGCGCGGATGTTCCGCCGCCGAACCCATGTACGAGAAGTGCGGCATCGGATCGTCGCCCGGCTGCTCGGCCAGCAGCGAGAAGTCGATGCTGCGGCTGTCGATGCGCGGCGGGGTACCGGTCTTCAGGCGGTCGGCGGCGACCGGTAACTCGCGAAGCTTCGCGGCCAGCGTCGAGGCTGGCGGATCGCCCGCACGGCCACCGGCGTACTGCGCGCTGCCGATGTGAATCTTGCCGGCGAGGAACGTGCCCGCGGTAAGCACGACGGCGGGCGCGTGGAAGTCCAGGCCCATCTGCGTACGTACGCCGGCCACCCGGCCATCTGCCAGGATCAGGTCGTCGACCGCCTGCTGGAACAGCACCAGATTGGGCTGCGTCTCGACGATGGAGCGAATGGCGGCGCGGTAAAGCGCACGGTCGGCCTGGCAGCGTGTAGCGCGGACGGCCGGCCCCTTGGACGCGTTGAGCGTCCGCCACTGGATACCGGCCCGATCCGCCGCATGCCCCATAGCGCCGCCAAGAGCATCGATTTCCTTGACCAGATGCCCTTTGCCGATGCCGCCGATGGCGGGATTGCAGCTCATCTGCCCGATCGTTTCGATGTTGTGGCTGAGCAGCAGGGTTCGTGCGCCGGCGCGTGCGGACGCAAGCGCCGCCTCGGTGCCGGCGTGTCCGCCACCGACCACGATGACGTCGTAGGTTTCTGTATGCAGCATGGGAATGGTTCGCGCGAGGCCTGCCCGCATTTTACGCCAGCAAGACCGTGTAGGTTGGCACGCGTTATGCTTTCTAAGTCAGGCACTTCACCTGGGCAGACGCTGCGCGATAACACGCGCGCCGAGACCGAACGACAGGGGTTTGGTCGTGTGCCGGAGGGAGGAAGCGGGATGTGGGCAAGGATGCCCCATTCGACTTATCGAATGAGATCTGGCGCCCGGCGGTCTCAGGAACAGGGGGAATCCAGGATGACCGTGCTGCCGGGCGCCAGAAACCGTATGACTGGCACAAAGAGCCGCGGCATCAGCTGCGGCTTTCTTCGTTGAGTGAGAATCTACACCGTTCGAATGAACCGTGTGTGACTTTTTCGTCAACCAAGTGCTCTGTTTCGGCAATTGGTGACGCAGTGCGTCAGTTTTTTACTCAACGCCGCGTCAGCCCATGGCCACCCGAGCCAGGATATCGGTGAGATCTCGCGACAAATCCTTGCGCTCCGCGAGTTCGGCCACGACCGCATGGGCCGCCTCCCGTCTGACAGGCTCCAGCCGCTTCCAGCCATTGAATGCCGTCGCCACGCGAGCGGCCACCTGCGGATTGAGCGCGTCGATGGCGACCAGGCGGTCGCCCAGCCAGCGGTACGCGGCGCCATCGGCGCGATGGAAGCCGCTGGGATTGGCGCGGGCAAACGTTCCGATCAGCGACTGCACCCGGTTGGGGTTCTTCAGCGTAAAGGCGACATCGTGCTCGATGGCCTGAACGCGGGCGAACGCGCCATCGCCGGGCAACTGCGCCTGCACGGCAAACCACTTATCCAGTGCAAGGGCATTGCCCTCATAGCGCTGACGGAAGTGGGCGATGGCGGACGCGGCTGCCGCCGGGTCCAGGGTCGCCAGCGTGCTCAGGGCGGCAAGACGGTCGGTCATGCCCGGCGCCTCGTCGTACTGGGCGCGTGCCAGCTTTGCGGCGGTGTCCTTGTCGACCAGGCCGAGCAGGTCGAGTACGCGCCGTTTGAGCTGGCGTCGGGCCTGACTGACTGAATCGAGACTGGCGCTGGTCGCCGCGCGCAGGGTGTCGTAGCGCGTCCGCAGCGTCGATGCGCCGATGCGCGTCGCCAGTGCGCGCAGCATGCCCTGACGGGCCTCGCGAATCCGGTCGGGGTCACGTTCGGCCTGACGCTCCACCAGCTCGATCTCACCGGGCGGGGTAAGCAGTTCGGCAAGCAGCGCATCGTCCATCGCCGGGTCGGCGAACAGGTCGGCCAGCGCCGCTGTCCACGCCCCGATGGCGGCGCCCGTGGTTCGACCGTCACGGACATCGTCATAGGCCAGGCCGGCCAGTTGCTGGCCCGCCTCCCAGCGATTGAAGCCGTCCACATCGTGACGAAGCAGCACGGCCAGTTCATCCGGCGCGTAATCGAATTCCAGGATGACCGGGGCGGAAAAGCCGCGCAGCAAGGAGGGCACCGGAACTGCGTCGAGGTCTTCGAAGACGAAGGCATGCTCCGCGTCCCGCAGCACCAGCGTGCGCTCGGTCTCGCCGGTGGCATCTTCCCCCTCCAGGCGGAGCGGCAAGGCTTTGCCCGAGCGATCGAACAACGACAGGCGGACAGGCACGGGAAGCGGCTGCTTGGTCGGCTGACCCGCGCTCGCCGGCGTACGCTGACGAAGCGTCAGGCGGTAGCGTCGCTGTGCCGCGTCGTAGCGGCCCTCGGCGGTCAGGCGCGGCGTGCCGGCCTGGCCGTACCAGGCAAGATAGGGCGAGAGATCCGTGTCGTTCGCCTCGCCCAGCGCGGCGAGGAAATCCTCGATGGTCGCGGCGTGACCGTCATGCCGGTCGAAGTACAGATCCATACCCCGGCGGAAGCCGGCCGCGCCGAGATGCCCGGCGAGCATGCGCACGAGTTCCGAGCCCTTCTCGTACACCGTCGCGGTGTAGAAGTTGTTGATCTCGCTGTACTGCGAGGGGCGTACCGGATGCGACAAGGGGCCGGCGTCTTCCGGGAACTGCGCGCGGCGTAACAGGGCGACGTCTTCGATGCGCTTGAGCGGCGCCGAGTTCATGTCGGCGGAGAAGTTCTGCTCGCGGAAAACCGTCAGGCCCTCTTTCAGGCTGAGCTGGAACCAGTCGCGGCAGGTGACGCGATTGCCGCTCCAGTTATGGAAATACTCGTGGGCGACCACGGCCTCGACGTGACGGTACTCGTCGTCGGTGCTCGAATCCGGGTCGGCCAGCAGGTATTTCGCGTTGAAGATGTTGAGGCCCTTGTTCTCCATCGCGCCCATGTTGAAGTCATGCGTGGCGACGACGTGGAACACGTCCAGATCGTAATTGCGACCGTACGTCTGCTCATCCCATTTCATGCAGCGAATCAGCGAATCCATGGCGTAGTCGCAGCGGTCGATGACATCGGCCTCGGCCCAGATGTGCAGCGCGACGGCACGGCCGTCCGCGGTGGTGTAGTCGTGGCTGATCCGCTCCAGATGCCCGGCCACGAGCGCGAACAGATAGCTCGGCTTCGGATGCGGATCGACGAAGCGTGCCCAGTGCCGCCCGTCGGGCAGATCACCGGCACCATCGGGATTGCCGCCGGCGAGCAGCACCGGGAAACGCGCCTTGTCCGCGCGCAGTTCCACCGTGTACTTCGACTGCACGTCGGGGCGGTCCGGGAAGAAGGTGATATGCCGGAACCCCTCGGCCTCGCACTGAGTGAGCAGAAAACCCTTCTCGCGGCTACCGGAAAGGTAGAGACCCTCGAAGGCCGTGTTCTCGGCCGGCCGCACGGCGACCCGTGTGCCGATCGTGCAGCGATCGCCTTCGATTGCGATCTCCAGCAGGCCGTTGGCGAGGATGTACTCACCCTCGACCAGACGGCGTCCGTCGACCGTCAGTTCGAGCAGTTCGAGGCCTTCGCCATTGAGGCGGACCGGTTCGTCGGCGCGGCGCCGGAGCTCGAGCGTCGCGGTGACCTCACTCCGGTCAATGCCGAGATCGAAGGTCAGCGCGGTGTGCTCGACCGTCCAGGCGGGTGCCCGGTAGTCGGCCAGGCGGATGACAGTGGTGGGGGCGTCCGAACGATCGCTCATGGCTGGCACAACACATCTTCTTGTCTGACAGGCAGGCTAACATGCGGCCAGATCCGTCAAAAGGAAGCCTACCCATGTCCCGTTTCACCGTGACGCGCTCCACCCTGGGCGCCAACGAACTGGTTGTGCTGGTCGATGCCGACGCGGATCGCGAAGTCCGCATCGCGCGCCGTGGCGCCACCGTGCTGTCGATCACCACACGCGCGGGCGGCGTGCAGCGCAACATCGCCGATGGCTTTCGGGACGAGAACGAGCTGGTGGGCCACAAGGGCTCGCGCTTCGCGATCATGACGCCCTTCGCGAATCGCGTGAACGACTCGCGCTACACCTTTGAAGGAAAATCTTACGATTTGCAGCCCGGTGCCGTCGGTGCCGACCGTGCGGCTCGTCACGGCTTTCTGCGCGGCGTTCTTTTCGACGTGCATAACGAGCAGAGTGACGACGATAAAACGTCGGTCACGTTCGCCACCCCGGTGATTCGTCCGGACCTGCAGCCTGGCTATCCGTTCTCGCTCGACTTCAGCGTGACCTTTACGCTCGACGAGCACGGCCTGACGGTCGATGCGCGTACGCGCAACGTCGGTGACAGCGCGGCGCCGACCTTTTTCGGCTGGCACCCGTACTTCCGCCTCTCTGACAACCCGATCGAAGGCTGGGAGCTCGAAGTGCCCGCCGACAAGATCATCGCGACGGACGAAGGCTTCATTCCGTTGCCGGGTACGCGTGCGTGGCAGTCCGTGGACAAGGCGGATCGTCAGTTCGACTTTCGCAAGCCGCGGGCCATCGGCGCGACGGCGCTGAATCATACCTATGCAGACCTTCAGCTCGGCACCGACGGCAAGGCGCGTACGCGCCTGCGCGATCCGGCGACGGGCGCGGCGATCGCGGTCTGGCAGGAGAAGGGCGTCATGCTCGTCTTCACCTCGGATACGGCGGAGCGCGACGCGCGTAAGTCCGTCGCCCTCGAACCGATGGAGTGCATGCCCGATGCCTTCAATCGCGATGACTGCGCGCCGTTGATCACGCTGGCGCCGGGCGAGGAACGTCGCTTCATCTGCGGTGTGGAGTTCGACGCGTGACAGGGCCGACCTTCGCGGATGTGCGTGATGCCGCCGCGCGTATCGCGCCGTATGCCCTCGTGACACCGGTGCTGCGCAGCGACCGCATCGACGCGCTGGTGGGTGCATCGATCGTGTTCAAGTGCGAAAACCTGCAGCGCGGCGGTGCGTTCAAGTTTCGTGGCGCCACGAACGCCGTCTGGTCACTCGGTGACGAGGAAGCCGCGCGCGGCGTGGTGACGCATTCGTCCGGTAACCACGGCAATGCGCTGGCGATGGCGGCACGCACCCGGGGCATTGCCGCCCACGTCGTCGTGCCTGAGGGCGCGGTGAAAGCCAAGGTGGATGCGATCGCCGCAGCGGGCGCGATCATTCACCGTTGTGCGCCGACGACTGCGGCGCGCGAAGCGGCGGCCGCCGAGATACAGGCGCGGACCGGCGCCGAACTGGTGCACCCGTATGCCGATCCGCGCGTGATGGCGGGCCAGGGAACGCTGCTGCCCGAACTGCTCCGTCAGGCACCTGGCCTCGACACCATCCTGTTTCCCGTCGGCGGTGGCGGTCTGGCTTCCGGATGTTCGATCGCCGCGCACGGCATCGATCCAGGCATCGCCTTGTTCGGTGCCGAACCGGAAGGTGCCGACGACGCGGCGCGTTCGCTCAAGAGCGGACGGCGGGTCGGGCCGTTCACTCCGGAGACGGTATGCGACGGCTTGCGCACGCTGATCGGCGAACCGAACTTTCACGTTCTTCGCGAGCATGGCGTCAGCGTACTGCGCGTCAGCGACGGCGAAGCGATCGACGCCATGAAGCTGCTGTGGACGGAGCTGCGCATCGTTGTGGAAGTATCGAGCGCCACGGTGCTCGCCGCCATGCTGCGTTATCCCGACCGTTTCGCCGGACGTCGTGTGGGCGTCGTGCTTAGCGGCGGCAATGTCGATCTCGACGCACTGCCCTGGTAACTACCGCCGTCCTGCCCACAGACTGACGGAGACGCCCCGTGTCGGTGCGGGCGGATGCACTTCGATGGTGTTCCCCGCATTCGCACGTTCCCAGCCTGCGTTCGCGGACATCGTCGTGTGCGTCCGGCTTCATATGCTTGTCCCCCTTCGGACAAACCGTGAGGTGGGGACATGCGCTGCGACTGGGCGGAGCGAAGCGAGGTGGAGCGTCGGTTCCACGACACCGAGTGGGGCGTGCCGCTGTATGACGACACGCGCCTCTTCGAGCATCTGACGCTTCATGGCGCGCGCGCGGGTCTCGCCCTGCGTCTGGTGCTGGATAAGCGTGAGAATTACCGCCGCGCTTTCCATGGCTTCGACATCGGGCGGGTGGCCGCGATGAGCGACGGCGAGCTTGCGGCCCTCGCGCTCGACCGCGGACTGATACGACATCGCCTGAAGCTCGCATCCGTGCGCGGCAACGCGCGTGGATGCCAGCGTATTGTCGAGGACACCGGCTCGCTGTCGGCTTACCTGTGGGACTTTGTCGGCGGCGCGCCGGTGATCCATGCATGGCAGCGGGCGGGCGACGTCCCCTGTCGCAGTGAAGCGTCGGACCGGATGAGCGCCGCGTTGCACCAGCGTGGGTTTCGCTTCGCGGGTACCGCGCTCTGCTACGCGCTGATGCAATCCGCCGGCATGGTCAACGACCACCTGGCGCGGTGCGAGTGCTCGCGATCAGAACGGCGTCTTGCGCCGTGAGCCACGCAGGTTTTCGATGGGGAAGCTTGCGATCTCACCGCCGCCTTCGCGGCGCGACTGACCCGCGGGCGGACCCCATGCGTGCGCGGTGACGACTTCCCAGGTCGACGGAATGACGCCGTCGCTTCGCATGGCTTCGTACGCGTCGATCATGCGCTTGTAGTGCTGTTTGCCGGTGAGGCCGCGCGCACGGTCGGCATCGGCGTTGTTGGCACCCAGGCCCTTCAGCTCGTCGAGTACGGCGCGCGGCGTCGGGTATGTCAGGGTGTAGCGCTCGGCGAACAGCACCGGGTCCTTCAGTCCCTGCGCGAGCATCGCGTCGCCGACATCGTGCATGTCGAGAAAGCGTGCCACATGGGCGTGCTGATCGGCTTCGGCCCAGGCGGCACGCAATTCGGTCAGCGTGTCCGGGCCAAACGTCGAGAAGGTGAGCAGGCCACCGGGCTTGAGCACGCGCGCGCATTCGGCGAAAAGCCGCGACAGGTCCTCGCACCACTGAAAACAAAGATTGGAGAAGAGGATATCGACGCTCCGATCCGGCACCGGCAGTGTGTACGCATCGGCGACGACGCGGCCGAATGGCTTCAGCCAGCTGGCATGCTGCTTCGCCTGCTTCAGCATCGGCAGCGCGAGGTCGACCGCGATCACCTGTGCCTTCGGGTAACGCTTCTTCAGGGCGGCGCTGCCGCGTCCCGTTCCGGCGCCCACGTCGAGTACGACCTCGGGCACCTGTTCGAATATCTCAAGGCGCTCGACCAGTGTCGACTGCACTTCACGCTGTAGCGCGTCGTGTTTTTCGTAGGTACCCGCGGCACGGCCGAAGTTACGTCGGACCTGGCGTCGATCGAAATGGAAGTCGCTCATGGATTCGCGTCGGTGAACTGCGTGAGGACTTCCGCCACGGCGGCGGCGTGTCCGATAAAGGGGGCGTGCCCGGCATGGGCGATTTCTTCGAACCGTCCGCCGGCCGCTTCCGCGGACCAGCGCATCGTGTCGGGATGGACGATGCGGTCGCGACGACCGGCGATCCAGAGGCTGGGGCGAGCGATCTCGTGCAGGCGCGGTCGCAGGTCGGTGGCCTCGAGGAGTCGCAGGCCTTCCATCAGCACGCGCGGATCGGGCTCGCCGCGCGAGAACGCCTCGTCCTTCAGGCGTCGCGCCTCCGCGCGCGGGTCGGCGCTACCCATGGCTTCGAGTGCGATGAAGCGTTCGACCGTCGCGCGGTAGTCCGCATCGAGGTCCGCCGCCAGCTTCCGCACCATCGCCGCGTCGTTGCCATGCGGCCAGTTCTCATCTTTCACGAAGCACGGCGTGGAGCACACCGGCACCACCGCGCGGACGTGGTCAGGCAGGTCGAGTGCCGCCACGAGCGCAACCAGTCCACCCATCGACCAGCCCAGCCACACGGCGGGCGGGGTGACTTCGGCGATAGCGCGCGCGCATGCCAGCGGCTCGAGCGGGATGTCGGAGTCGCGGGAATAACCGTGGCCCGGCAGATCCACGACATACATCGTGAAACGGTCGGCAAGCGCTTCGATCAGTGGCGCGAGGATGCCGCCGTGCATGGCCCAGCCATGGATCATCACCAGCGGCGTCGGGCCGGTACCATGCGTCTCGATATGCAGGCCGGTCATGCGGCGGGGCTCGGCGCCAGGCCCGGGTCGACCGCGCCACGATCGTCGAAGACGAAGCAGTCGCCGCGCCAGTGCGCGCCTCCGACCTCCTCGAAGTATTTGAGGATGCCGCCTTCGAGCTGGAAGACGCGATCGATACCGATCCCCGCCATGTGGATGGCCGCCTTCTCGCAGCGGATGCCGCCCGTACAGAACGACACCACCGTCTTGCCATCGAAGCGCGCGCGGTCGGCGGCGACGGCGTCGGGAAACGCCGTGAAGCTGGCGATGCCGTACTCCACCGTGTTCTCGAACGTGCCGGCCGCCACTTCGTAATCGTTGCGCGTATCGACCAGCACCACTTCACGGCCGTCATCGTCATGGCCCTGATCGAGCCAGCGGCGCAGATCGGTCGGCAGGACATGCGGCGCGCGGCCCGCCCCGGGGCGGATCGCAGGCGCGCGCATGGTGATGATTTCCTTCTTCAGGCGTACGCGCATGCGGCTGAACGGCACGTCGTCCGAAAGGCTCTCCTTCGGTGCGATATCCGCGAAGCGGGCGTCCTCGTGCAGCCAGGCCATGAACGACGCGATGGCCTCACGCGGCGCGGCCAGAAACAGGTTGATCCCTTCCGGCGCCAGCAGGATCGTGCCCTTCAGCGCCAGGGCGTCGCAGCGCGCGACAAAGCGCGCGCGCAGGTCGTCCAGGTCGTCCAGGGCGACGAACTTGTAGGCGGAAATATTGAGGATCGACATGGGCATGGCGTGGGGCGTGCGGTCGTCCATTATACGACCACGTCCTGCCGGGGGCGGGGCAGCGCCGCCAGGGCGCCCAGCAAGCCGTCGATGCGGTCGGGCGTATGTGTCGCGGACAGCGTAATGCGCAGGCGCGCCGCTCCGCGAGGCACCGTCGGCGGGCGAATCGCCACCACGAGGAAGCCGGCGGCCTCGAGCGCGCGCGCGGCGGCCATCGCGTCGTCCGCCCCGCCGATCAGCAGGGGCTGGATCGCCGTGGGGGAGGGCATGAGCGACAGCCCGATCTGGGCCGCTCCCGCCCGGAAACGGGCGATGTTCTCCCGGAGGCGCTCGCGCCGGCCTTCCGGATCCTTGCGGACCAGTCGCAGTGCGGCGCGCGTGCTGGCCGCGAGCGCCGCGGGCATCGCCGTCGTGTAGATGTAAGACCGGGCGAACTGAACGATCGCCTCGATGACCGCGGCGTCGCCGGCGACGAAAGCCCCGGCGCTGCCGAGGGCTTTTCCCAGCGTGCCCATCAGGACGGGCACCGCGCTCGCATCGAGCCCCGCCGCCGCCACCGAGCCCGCGCCCTCCGGGCCGAGCACGCCCAGGCCGTGCGCGTCATCCACATAAAGCGTGGCCTGGCGCTCGCGACAGACCCGGGCCAGTTCGGCCAGCGGGGCGATATCGCCGTCCATGCTGAACACGCCATCGGTCGCCACGAGGGCGGGCAGGTCCGGGCGTGTATCGAGTTGCCGTGCGGCGGCCTGCGCGTCGCCATGGAGATAGCGGCGCAGCTCGGCGCCGGCGAGATGGGCGCCGTCCAGCAGGCTGGCGTGGTTGAGGCGGTCCTGGACGCAGAGGGCCGCCGGTTTGCCCGGCGAGGGCATCGCGCCGGCCCCGAGCAGGGCCTGCAGGGCGCCGAGGTTGGCCATGACGCCGGTCGAGAAGAGCACGGCGCGCTCGCGGCCCGTCCAGTCGGCCAGTTCCTCTTCCAGCGCCGCATGTTCGCCGCGATGCCCCGAGACGAGGTGCGCGGCTCCGGTGCCGACGCCTTCGGCGAAGGCGCTGCGGGACATCGCGGCGATCAGGTCGCGATGTCCGGCCAGCCCGAGATAGTCGTTGCCACAGAAATCGATGAGCACGCGCCCGTCGATCATGCGACGGGCGCCGCCCAGGCTTTCGCAGGTTCGCGCGCGTCGCAGCAGGCCGGTCTGCTCGCGGGCCGCGCGCGCGGCCTCCAGTCGGACGAGGAGGCCCGGTCGGTTCACGCCGCGTCGGCGCGTTCGACGATGTCCGCGTGAACGGTGCCCGGCTCGATCTCGACCTCCATCGGTTTCAGACCGAGGCGCTCGAACAGGCGACGGTCGTGCTCCACATCGGGATTGCCGGTCGTCAGCAATTTCTCGCCATAGAAGATCGAATTGGCGCCCGCGGCGAAGCACAGCGCCTGCAGAGCGTCGTCCATCGACTCACGGCCGGCCGAGAGGCGGACGACCGAGGCCGGCATGAGGATGCGGGCGACAGCGATGCTGCGCACGAACTCGAACGGATCCAGTGCCTCGGTGCCCGCCAGCGGCGTACCGGCGACCTGCACCAGGCGATTGATCGGCACGGACTCCGGATGTTCGGGCAGGTTCGCCAGGGTCATCAGCAGGCCGGCGCGCTGGGCGCGCGATTCACCCATGCCGACGATACCGCCGCAGCAGGTCTTCATGCCGGCGTGGCGCACATGCTCCAGCGTGTCCAGGCGGTCCTGGTACTCGCGGGTGTGGATGATTTCGCCGTAGAAGTCCGGCGACGTGTCCAGGTTGTGGTTGTAGAAATCGAGGCCGGCGGACTTCAGCGTATCGGCCTGTGGCTGGGTTAGCATGCCCAGCGTGGCGCAGGTCTGCAGGCCCAGGGCCTTCACCGCGCCGACGATTTCGGCGACTTTGGCCACATCCCGATCCTTCGGCGAGCGCCACGCGGCGCCCATGCAGAAGCGGCTGGCCCCCGCATCCTTGGCGGCCTGCGCCCTGGCGACGACGGCCTCGACGCTCATCAGCTTCTCGGCCTTAACGCCGGTGGCGTAGCGCGCCGCCTGCGGACAGTAGGCGCAATCCTCGGGGCAGCCGCCCGTCTTGATGGAGAGCAGGGTCGAAACCTGCACGGCGTTGGGGTCGTGATACGCACGGTGCACGCTCTGCGCCTGGAAGAGCAGGTCGTTGAACGGCAGGGCGAAAAGGTGCTCGACCTCTTCGCGGGACCAGTCGTGGCGTAGGGCTGCGGTCATGGTGGGGATCCCGGGGACGAAGGCGCGCAGTGTGGAAAGGTCGGCTCACACTGTCAACCTTAACGGCTATACGCAGGTTTACGGTCGAACGACGCGTGCCGCCGTACGATGGGGACAACCACCTTCGCGGAGACCATCTATGAGCGCTGGACAAGGCAGCAGCGGCAACGTCATCGCCGCCGTGTGCAGTTTCTTTATCCCGGGCCTGGGTCAGCTGGTCCAGGGCCGCGTCTTCAAGGCACTCATCATGTTCGTGCTGGCGGCTGTCCTATGGATCATCTGGCTCGGCTGGATCATCCACCTGTGGTCGATCGTCGACGCCGCGATGTTCCGGCGGCGCGACTGACGCGGCCTGCGACGCATGGATGCGTCCCGATACCGTCCGTGGCTGAACGCGGCGACTCGATTCCTCCTGTCGCCGCGTTGTCTGGTCTGCGAGGCAGAGAGTAGGGATGGCCGGGCGCTTTGCAGGGCGTGCCGTTCCGGCCTCGTCCGTAACGACGTCTGCTGCGGGAGGTGTGCCGTTCCGCTTCCGGTAGCCGTGGCCGAATGCGATGCGTGCCGCCAGCGCGAGAGGCCGTGGGCCGATCTCTGGGTGCCGTTCGTCTACACCTGGCCGATCGACGTGCTGGAGGCCCGTTTCAAGTTCGCGGGAAGCCTTGTCGCCGGCCGGGTGATCGCCGACGCGTGGCTAACCGCCGGCCAGCCGCCGACGATGCCCGAGCTCATCCTGCCCGTGCCGTTGCACACGTCCCGTCTGCGCTCCCGTGGCTACAACCAGGCGCTCGAACTCGCCCGTCCGCTGGGCAGGCATCTGGGTATTCCTGTCAGGCACGACGTGCTCAGGCGGGTGAAGCGGACCGCGGCGCAGACCGAACTCGACGCGGTCACGCGCGCGCGTAACGTACGCGGCGCCTTCGACGTACGGCGCATGCCGCCGCAACGCCACGTGGCGTTGCTCGATGACGTCATGACCACGGGCGCGACGCTGGGCGAGTGCGCGCAGTTGCTGATCGAAGCCGGCATTCCTCGGGTGGATGTGTGGGCCCTGGCGCGCACGCCGGCGCCGGGCATGCCGCTTACAGGGCCAGCGCCACCACGATCCCCACCCACAACGCCAGGCCCACCCAGTTGTTCTGGCGGAACGCCTTAAGGCAGGCCTGGCGATCGCGGTCGCGCATGATCCATTGCTGCCAGGCGAAGAGCCCCGTCGTGGCGGCGAGCGCGAGCCAGTACGGCCAGCCCAGCCCCGAACGTGTGCCCACCAGCAGCATGGCGAGCAGGAAGGTGCCCATCAGGATGCCGATGATGACGAGGTCCGCATCGGCGAACAGGATGGCGGTGGATTTCGCGCCGGCCTTGATGTCGTCCTCGCGGTCGACCATGGCGTACTCGGTGTCGTAAATCACCGACCAGATGATGTTGGCGATGAAGAGCAGCCACGCCACCGGTGGCACCGTGTCGGTCACGGCGGCGAACGCCATCGGGATCGACCAGCCGAAGGCCGCGCCGAGCACCACCTGGGGGAGGTTGGTGTAGCGCTTGGAGAACGGGTACACCGCCGCGAGCGCCGCGCCGGCGAATGACAGCAGGATGGTCAGCGTGTTGGTAAACAGGACCAGTACGAAAGAAAAAACGAGCAGCCCGGCGAACACACAGAGCGCTTCGCGCGGCGTCACTCGCCCGCTGGCGATCGGCCGTCCGGCCGTCCGCGCAACCTGAGGGTCGAGCTTGCGGTCGGCGTAGTCGTTGATCGCGCAGCCGGCGGAGCGCATGGCGAACACGCCGAGGGTGAAGATGATCAACGGGCCGACCGGCGGAAAGTCTTTCGCGGCGAGCCAGAGTGCCCACCAGGTTGGCCACAGGAGCAATAGCGCGCCGATGGGGCGGTCCATGCGGGTGAGGACGAGATAGGCGTGGATCTTCTCGCGACGGGCCGCAGGCAAACCCTTGAGCAGGAAGGCAAGCACGCGTTCGGCGCTGGTGGACGCGTCGGCGGGGCGTGCGGCTACGTCGGGCGCGGGCGCCACTGCCTTGCGCGCGGTGGTCGGCGCCTTGCGTCGCGGGGCGGGCTTGTTCGGTGTCGGACTCATGCCGTGAAGTCTAGCGGCTGAAGCGGTGACCGCGTCATCGCTTCGCCGGGATTCGCCGCCGGGACTGCGTCATACAGAAGCGAGTCTAAAAAAAAGGGCGCCTCTCGGCGCCCGGGGTCGATCAAGGTTCCAGCGGCTCGATGGGATCATCGTTGACTGGCGGCTCGGGGTCCGCGTCGCGCTCCGGCTTGTAGCTGCCGGGCTGGCGGATCTCATCTTCCGGGCGGTTCTTGCCCGGTTCGGCAAAGGGCGGCTGCGGGTTGGTCGGGTTGTAGGGCATGGTGGGGACTCCACTTGCTACGAGGTCGGGGGACCACCGTAGGATCGGGTAAGTGAAGTCCCTGAGATCGCCCCATGAAACCTCAGTCGACGAGGGAGTCGAGGTTCTCCAACGTTTTGCGTACGCCCTGCTTTTCCAGCGATTCCACGTAGATGTCGTACTGCCTGCGGAATCGCTTGTCCCTGGCGGGCAACGGACCCACCAGTTCGACGCTTTCGATCAGCGTGTCTTTCGAACCGCTGTCGATCAGCGGCTGGACGAGACGCATCGCATTCGGCTCGCGCAATGGATACGTCTCACCGTTGTCGTCCTTGCCGACGCGTACATAGCGGTCGAAGGTCGCCAGCAGGAAGGCCACGCGGCGGGCATCCCTGCCTTCTTCCAGACACGCGGTGATCGTCGGCCCCAGGAACCCGGGGATCTTCGAGCCGCCATCGAGGCACAGCCGGTCCAGCTGGTCCGCAATCGACGCGTTGCTGAACCGGTCGAGCAGCTTCTTCTTGTACGGCCCGAGATCCATGCCTGGCAGCGACTTCAGCCAGACGCCCGCGTCGTCGTCGAGAAAGGCGGTGAGGTACGCGTTGAACAGCGGATCCTTTACGGCGACGTCGACCCGCCGGTGGCCGGCCAGGAACGCCGGATACGCCAGCATCTGGTGGGAGCCGTTGAGCAGCCGGATCTTGGCATCCTCGTACGGCGAGACGTCGTCGACGATCTGCACGCCGTGCTTCTCCCACGATGGCCGACCGTGGCGGAACTTGTCCTCGAGTACCCACTGGATGAAGTCTTCGCAGACCACGGGCGCCTGATCGTCGAGGCCGGTCGCGGCATTGAGTTCGTCGCGCACCTTCGCCGTGGTCGCCGGCGTGATGCGATCGACCATGGCGTTCGGAAAGTCGACCTCCCGGTCGATCCAGTCCGCCAGTTCGTCCGACCGTGCCTTCGCGAACGCGAGCACGGCGCGCTTCGCCTGCGCACCGTTGTGTCGAAGGTTGTCGCACGACATCACGGTGAACGCATCCACGCCGGCGGCACGGCGCTTTTCCAGCGCGCCGACGATGAAGCCGAATACGCCCTTCGGCGTGTCCGGATGCTTCAGGTCATAGGCCACCGTCTCATCGTCGAGACGGAACGTCCCGTGCTCATCGAGGTAGCCACCTTCCGTGATCGTCAGCGAGACGATACGGATGGCCGGGTCGGCGAGGCGGTCCAGCACCCTGGTGCCGTCATCGGGCGCATACAGGTAGTCGACCATGGCGCCGACGACGTGCGTCTTCCGCTCGCCGCGTGGATCGTATTCGCTGACCGAATACAGGCCCTGCTGGGCCTTGAACGCCTCCGCCAGCGGACGGTCGTGCTCGAGCAGGTTGATGCCCAGAATGCCCCACGCATGCATCGCGGGATCGGACAGCGTGTGATGGGTATAGATCGCCAGGTGCGCACGATGAAACGCGCCGACGCCGATATGCGCGATGCCGGCGGTGACCTTCGTGCGGTCGAAGGGCGGTGCGTCGACGCCCTGGGGAAGGCGGTCGAGCGAGTCGTTACGGAGGGGGAAGGCCATGGTCAGACTCGTGGAGGATGATGAATGGCGACGTCGTTGGCATCGAAGACGTGAGCGTGCGTCAGGTCGAGGCGGATGCAGATGTCGCGACCGGCGCGGCGCTCGAAGTCGCCTTCCGCGCGCACCGTGATCGAGCCGACCTGCGGCACGTCGACGTACGCATAGGTTTCGCTGCCAAGCCGCTCGACGACGCTGAGCTTGCCGTTGATCGTCTCGCCGCTACCGTCGCCGTCACACACGCGAAGGTGTTCCGGGCGAATGCCGATGGTGACCTTGCCGGTGGCTTCGACGCCGGCCACGCTGACGGTATTGCCGTTGGCGAGGCGGAACGTACCGCCTTCGGCTGTCGCTTCGAGGAAGTTCATCTGCGGCATGCCGAGAAACCCGGCGACGAACTTGTTCACCGGCTTGTGATACAGCGCCATCGGTTTGCCGATCTGCTCGATACGCCCGTGGCTGAAGATCGCGATGCGATCCGCCAGCGTCATGGCTTCGACCTGATCGTGGGTGACGTAGATCATCGTCGCGTTGAGTTCGGTGTGCAGCCGGGCGATCTCGAGGCGCGTCGCCGCACGCAGCGCGGCATCGAGGTTGGACAGCGGTTCGTCGAACAGGAACACGCGTGGTTCGCGGGTAATGGCGCGACCGATCGCGACACGCTGGCGCTGACCGCCGGAGAGTGCGGACGGCTTGCGGTCGAGGTACGGCTCCAGGGCGAGGATCTTCGTTGCCCGGGCCACCTTCTCATCGATCGCGCGCTGGTCCATCTTCGCCAGCTTCAGCGCGAACGACATGTTCTCGCGCACGGTCATGTGCGGATAGAGCGCGTAGCTCTGGAACACCATGGCAAGGTCGCGCTTGTCCACCGGCTTATCGGTGATGTCGTCCTTGTCGAGCAGGATCTGCCCGTCGTCGGCCTCTTCGAGGCCGGCGATGAGACGCAACGTGGTGGACTTGCCGCAGCCCGAAGGCCCGAGGAAGACGCAGAACTCGCGATCCTCCACGACGAGGTCGATGCCCTTGATGACGTCGACGCCCTCGAACGATTTGCGCAGCTGACGGATTTCCAGACGGGACATGGGTGGCTCCTTATTTGACTGCGCCGAAGGTGAGACCGCGGACGAGCTGTCGCTGCGACAGCCAGCCGAGCACCAGGATGGGTGCGCAGGCCAGGGTCGACACGGCGGACAACTTCGCCCAGAACAGTCCTTCGGGACTGGAGAACGAGGCCACCAGCGCGGTCAGTGGCGCGGCGCTGGCGGTGGTGAGGTTGAGCGACCAGAACGCTTCGTTCCACGAGAGGATCAGGCAGAGCAGCGCGGTCGAGGCGAGGCCGCCGCGGCTCACCGGGATCAGCACCCGGAACATCGTCTGCGTGGTGCTGGCGCCATCCATGCGGGCCGCTTCGAGTATGTCGTACGGAATGTCGCGGAAGTACGTGTAGATCATCCAGACCATGATCGGCAGGTTGATCAACGCGAAGATGATCACCAGCGCGGTCTTCGAATCGAGCATGTTCAGATCGCGACAGATCAGGTAGATCGGCACGAGCACGCCCACGCTCGGCAGCATCTTGGTCGAGAGCATCCACAGCAGCACGCTCTTGGTCCTCATCGTCGGGTGGTACGCGAAGGCGTACGCCGCCGGGACCGCAACGATCATGCCGAGGATGGTGGCGCCGCCCGCCGTCACGATGGAATTCCACGCGTAGTGCAGGTAATTCGCACGGGCCAGGATCTGCTCGTAGTTCTCCAGCGTCGGCGCGAACAGGAAGTGCGGCGGCATGCTGAAGGCATCCAGCTCGGACTTGAAGCTGGTCAGCACCATCCAGAGGATCGGAAAGAACATGACGAACGCGACGATCCATGAAGCGACGATGCGTAGCGTGCGGGCGAGGGGGTTGCGGGTCTTCTTGGCCATGGCTGTCTCCTCACGCCTTCTCGGTCAACGACTTGCCGATCAGGCGGATGAGGAACACCGCCATGATGTTGGCCAGTACCACGGCGACCAGACCGCCGGCCGACGCGGCACCCACGTCGAATTCGAGCAGCGCCTGCGTGTACACCAGGTACGGAATGTTGGTCGTCGCATCGCCCGGTCCGCCGTTGGTGGTGACGAAGATCTCGGCGAAGATGTTGAGCAGGAAGATCGCCTCGACCATCACCACCACGGCGATGGGGCGCGCCAGGTGAGGCAGGGTCAGATAACGGAAGATCGCGAAGCCCCGCGCACCGTCCATGCGTGCGGCTTCCATCTGCTCGCGATCCAGCGACTGCAGCGCGGTGACGAAGATCAGGATGGCGAACGGAAGCCATTCCCACGACACCACGGTGATCACGGACAGTAGCGGCCAGTCGGCGAACCAGTTCACGGGTGTGGCCCCGAAGGCCTTCCAGACCCACGCGAGAAAGCCCGATACCGGATTCATCAGCAGGTTTTTCCAGACCAGCGCCGCCACGGTGGGCATGATGAAGAACGGCGAGATCAGCAGCATGCGGACGATGCCCTGGCCCGGAAAGGTCTCGTCCACCAGGACCGATATCAGCACGCCGCCGATCACGGTGATCACCAGCACACTGCCCACGAGCAGGATCGTGTTGAGGATCGAGGTCCAGAAGCTCGGGTAGGTGAAGAAGTAAGCGAAGTTTTCCAGCCCGACGAAGGCCGACTTACCCGGGTAGAGCAGGTTGTAATACTGGGTCGAGAAATACAGCGTCATCGCCAGTGGCACGATCATCCATACCAGCAGCATGATGATCGCGGGCTGGGCGAGCAGCCGTTCCGGACGTTTACGGATGCGCGCGCTCATTACGGCGACTCCTTCTGGATGACCGGCTTGTTGTCGTAGTAGCCGGCACGTTTCATGGTGCGGCTGACCGCGCCCTGGGCCGTGTGCAGCAATTCATCGATGTTGCCGCGGCCGGCGAGCGCACCGGCGATCTGGCGGCCGACCAGCGTCGCCACCGCCTGGAACTCGGGAATGGAAACGATCTGAATACCCTTGTACGGCACGGGCTTGAGCGTGGGGTGCGAGGGATCGACGGCTTTCAGCGAGTCGTAGGTGACCTTCGCGAAGGGTGCCGCTTCGATGTAGCCCGCGTTCGCATACGTCGACTCACGGGTACCCGGTGGCGTCGCCTGCGCGCCGTACTTGTCCGCGACCAGCTTCAGATACGGTTTGGACGTCGCCCAGAGGATGAAGTCACGCGCCGCATCGGGCTGGCGCGTGCTGGCCGGGATCGCCAGCGACCAGACCCACAGCCACGACGAACCGCGATCGGTGATCTGGTGCGGCGAGCGCGTAAAGCCGACGTTGCCGACCACCTTGCTTTCCTTCGGATCGGTGACCGTGCCGCCGCCGACGCTGGCGTCGACCCACATGGCGCATTTGCCTGCGGCGAAGAGCGCGAGGTTTTCGTTGAACCCGTTATCCGACGGGCCGGGCGGTCCGTAGTTCTTGAGCAGATCGACGTAGAAATTGACCGCCTTGTGCCACTCGGGCGTGTCGATCTGCGGATGCCACTGCTCGTCGAACCAGCGTCCGCCATAGCTGTTGACGATGGTGCCGAGCAGGGCCATGTTCTCGCCCCAGCCGGCCTTGCCGCGCAGGCAGATGCCGTACACGCCGTTGGCCGGGTCATGCAGTTTCTGCGCAAAGCCCTTGATCTGGTCCCAGGTCGGCTCGGCCGGCATGGTCAGGTTGGCCCTGGCGAACAGATCCGTGCGGAAGTATGTAACGCTGGCCTCGGCGTAGAAAGGCACGGCATACAGGTGGTTATCCACCGTCAGCTGTTCGCGCACGTTCTTCATGACGTCGTTGACGTCGTAGTCGGCCGGCAGGTTATCCAGCGGTTTCAGCCACTGCTGCTTACCCCATAGCGGCGCCTCGTACGCACCGATGGTGATGACATCGAACTGCCCGCCATGGGTGGCGATGTCCGTGGTCAGGCGCTGACGCAGCGTGTTTTCTTCGAGCACCACCCAGTTCAGATGCACGCCGGGATGCGTGCGCTCGTACTCGGGGGACAGGGCCTGCATGCGCACCATGTCCGCGTTGTTCACGGTACCGATCGTCAGTGTCGTGTCGGCGTGGGCGGCGGAAATCCCCAGCGCTGCGAACAGCGCGGAGGCGGCTAGGGCGCCGAGCCGGTTCCGGTAATCGCTCATCGTGCCTCCCTGGGCGGCGGGCTTTCGCGCGGTGACGTATCTGCCGTCGCGTCGAAATGGATGTGCGTTTATAGGTTTTATCGAGGACGGCTCACCAATACGCGCAACGTGGTTTTCCGGTGAAAATACATACTTTCTTGCGAAAAGGCCCCGGCGGCGGTACCGGAAAACGGCGATACGACCAGCTTTATGCTGCGATGCAGCATTCCCGATGCGTGACAATAAAGTACGTAAAAACGCGAGGATGAGGATTCGGCGGAAACGGACGCGTGACGCGTCGCGACATTACAGGTCGGCGACGGGCAGCCGATGACGCATCCGATATTCGCGCGGGGTCATCCCGGTGAGGCTCAGGAAGCGGCGGTTGAAGTTGGAGAGATTGCTGAAACCGACCTCGTAGCAGATGTCGGTAATCGAGGCCGGTGAGCTGACCAGCTTCTCGCAGGCGTGCTGCACGCGCGTCTGGTTGACGTAGTCGATGAAGCGGTAGCCCGTGTGCTGATGGAAAAAGCGCGAGAACGCCGATTCCGACATGCCCAGGCGGTCCGCCACCGCCCTGAGCGATACGTCCCCGGTGTAATGCCGGTCGATGAAGGCCACGGCACGGTGGAGCTTCATCGACTGGCTGGGATCGGCCGAGGCCTGAAAGGGCCGGCTGCTCAGTGGCCGACGCGCGGTGTCTTCGGCCAGGGCCTCCACCATCTCGAAGAAGCTGGCTACCCGGCGAAGTCCCGGATGATCGGAGACGCGGCGGAACAGCGGTTCGAGCTGCCTGCCCAGTTCCGAAGAAAACTGGATGCCGTAGCGGGCTTCCTCGAGCAGCAGGGACTTCACGTGGCGGGCGGACGGGAAAAATTCCGTACAGCGACGGACGAAGGCTTCTGAGAAAAGGATCACCCTGTCACGCAACGGCGAGGGCTCGCATCCTGCATCGGTGACCCAGTTGTGCGGAACGTTGGGCCCGGTGAGCATCAACGTATAAGGCGCGAAGCGGCCTTCGTAGTCGCCGACATAAGCCGTGCCCTCGGTCGATACGATCAGGTGCAGCTCGTACGCGGGGTGGTAATGCCAGCGGATCAGCCGGCTGCGCGAGCCGTGCTCGAGGTAATGAATCGACGGTTCGTCGGACAGACCCAGCAGATCCTGCTCACGACCGAGTGCCGACGTATCGGCCATGGGTGGCGGCAGCGAAAGGGCGGCGCGACGATTCATGCGGCCGAGAGTACCCTCTCCCGCTGGCAATCTCCAAGGAGCAGTGCAATGAAGGTTCTCATCGTCGGTGCCAGTGGCACGCTGGGCCGCGCCGTGGCGGCCGAACTCGGCGAGCGCCATGAGATCGTCACGGCGGGGCGCTCGGGTGGCGATCTCCGCGTGGATCTTCGTGACAGCGAAAGCATCGAGGCCATGTACCGTGAACTGGGCAAGCTCGACGCCGTGGTTTGCGCGGCGGGCAAGGTACCGTTCGCGCCCCTGGCCGAGTTGACCGAGGCAAAATACGTCGAGGGCCTGCAGGACAAACTGCTGGGGCAGGTCCGCCTCGTCCAGCTCGGCGTCGACTCCCTTAACGACGGCGGCTCATTCACGCTGATTACCGGCATTCTCACCGAGCAGCCGATCCTGGCCGGCGCGTGCGCAAGCATGGTCAACGGCGCGGTCGAGGGCTATGTGCGTGGCGCCGCCATCGAGCTGCCGCGCGGTATCCGCATCAACGTCGTCAGCCCCAGTGTCCTGTCGGAGGCCATGGCGTCGTATGGGCCGTATTTCCGGGGCTTCGAGCCGGTCGGCGCCGCGCGGGCGGCGCTGGCGTTTTCGCGGTCGGTCGAGGGGCGGGAGACGGGGAAGATCTACAAGGTCTGGTAGACCATCCCGCCCGAACGTCAGGCGATCGCCAGCGGTCTTTCAATCGCGGCGATCCCGCTCCGCGCATGATCGACGATCTCGCCCGCGACACGCAGTGCGACAAGAAACGCATCCACTTCGTCGGCGCGCCCCGTGTACTCGACCACCGACTGACCCGCCGCGCGTTGCAGCATGCGCCCGCCGAACTGCGCGAGGCAGAGATCGACCGCGGCGTGGCTGGCCTCGATGCGCGCCACCAGCAGCTCGCGTTCCACGTGTTCGCGGCGCGTGAGTTCGGCGATCTCGATCACGTCGATCAGTTTGGCCGACTGCTTGATGATCTGCTCGACCACGTCGTCGTCGCCGAAGATCACCAGCGTGAGTCGCGAGGCGTCCACGTCATGCGTGGCGGCTACCGTCAGCGATTCGATGTTGTAGCCACGCGATGCGAACAGGCCCGCCACACGCGCCAGGGCGCCGGCTTCGTTCTGCAACAGCATGGAGATCAAGTGGCGCATGGTCAGAACATCCCTGTAGGTTCGGCGGTGGAGGCGATCGGCGGGTTGCGGCTGGCGATCCAGTCGCCGGTGATCATCTCGGCGTAGGTGGCGCCCGGGCCGACCATCGGATAGACGCCGGCGTCGGCATCGATCACGACTTCCAGGAAGGCGGGGCCGTCGAAGGCAAGGAAATCGGCGATCGTCGCGTCGATGGCGGCAGGGTCGTCGAGGCGCTGCGCCCATTCGAAGCCATCCGCCTGCGCGGCGCGCACGAAATCCTTCTTGTGCAGGCTCTTGTCCGACGCGGAGAAGCGGCCTTTGAAGAACAGCTTCTGCCACTGACGAACCATGCCGTCGCCGCTGTTGTTGAGTACGACGACCTTTACCGGCAGGCCATAGGTGGTGACCGTCTCCATCTCGCCGATGTTCATGCGGATGCTGGCGTCGCCATCGATGTCGATGACGGTCAGGTCGCGCCGCGCGAACTGGGCGCCGATGGCGGCGGGCAAGCCAAAGCCCATGGTGCCCATCGAGCCCGAGGTGAGCCAGTGTCTGGGCTCGCGAAAATCGAAGTACTGCGCGGCCCACATCTGGTGCTGGCCCACGCCCGTACTGATGATGGCGCGGCCGTCCGTGATGCGATTGATCGCCTGGATGACCGCGCAAGGCTGGATGGTCTCGCCGTCCCGGCAAAAATTCATCGCGTGTGTGGTCTTCAATGCGCCGACATGGGCGTGCCATGCCGCGTAGTCGGGTCTGAATCCGATGCGCCTGCCGTAATCCAGCAGTCGCTGAAGCGACACGTCGAGCGAGCCGACGTGGTGCCAGTCCACCGACTTGACCTTGCCGATCTCGGCGGGATCGATGTCGATCTGCGCGATGGCGCGTGCGCTCGGTGCGAACTTCGTCGGCACGCCCACGACGCGGTCGTCGAAGCGCGCGCCGAGGGCGAAGACGAAGTCGCTGTCGTCCATCGCATAGTTGGCATACGCCGCGCCGTGCATGCCCAGCATGTGCAGCGCGAGCGGGTCGGTGGTGTCGAAGCCTCCGATGCCCATGAGTGTGGTGACCACCGGAATGCCGAAGGCGTGCGCGAACTCACGGAGGACGGATGACGCGCCCGCCGCGATGATGCCGCCGCCCGCGTAAATCAGGGGGCGTTCGGCCCTGGCCAGAGCGTCGAAGAAGCTCGCGCAATGGGCGTCGGCGATAGTCGCCGACTCCACGGCGCGCAGCCGCGAGCGATAGCCGCGCACGGGTAATTCGCGGCGGCCTTCGAAAATGAGGGGTGCGTTCTGCACGTCCTTGGGGATATCGATCACCACGGGGCCGGGCCGGCCGCTGCGCGCGATATGGAACGCGGTACGCAACGTGGCTTCGAGCGTGGAGGCGTCCGTGACCAGGAAGACGTGCTTGGCGCACGCGCCCATGATCGTGCTGATCGGCGCCTCCTGAAAGGCATCGGTGCCGATGGCGCCCGTTGGCACCTGGCCGGAGATCACGACGACGGGAATGGAGTCGGCCATGCAGTCGCGCACCGGTGTCACGGCGTTGGTCGCGCCGGGGCCGGAGGTGACCAGGGCCACACCCACCCGCCCGGAGGCACGGGCATAGCCGGCGGCCATGAAGCAGGCCCCTTGTTCGTTGGCGGGGACGATGAGCGGCATCGGTTCGTTGCCGTCGTCTTTCGTATGCTCCGCGTTGTAACGGAACACCGCATCGTATACGGGAAGGATCGCGCCGCCGGAGTAACCGAAGAGTACGTCGAGGCCCTCGTCGGCAAGCACTTGCACGACGATGTCGGCACCGGTCATGGACTGACCGGCGAGCGGGTGATTCGATGCGATGCGGCGGGTTTCGCCGACGGTATCCAGTTGCGCGTTCACGTTGATATCGATTCCTTTGGCGGCGTGTAGGAGCGCGCCCTGCGCGCGACTGAGGGACATCGCGCGCAGCGCGCTCTCCTACAGGGTTTCTCGGTTATTCCGCGGTTTTGGCCGCTTCGGCGGGGGCTTTCGGCTGATTCGCCTGCAGCCACGGCATACGGGCACGCAACTGGGCGCCGACCTTCTCGATCGGGTGATCCAGATCCGCCTGTTTGAACTTCTTGTAGTTCGGCAGGCCCGCCTTGTATTCGGCTGTCCACTCACGCGCGAAGGTGCCGTCCTGGATGTCCTTGAGCACGGCCTTCATGCGCTCCTTGGTGCTGGCGTCGATCACGCGCGGACCGCGGGTGTAATCGCCGTACTGGGCCGTCTCCGAGATGAACTCGAGCATGCGCGCGATGCCGCCCTCGTAGAACAGGTCGACGATCAGCTTCAGCTCATGCATCACTTCGTAATAGGCGATCTCCGGGCGGTAGCCGGCTTCGGTCAGGGTCTCGAAACCCTTGATCACCAGCTCGGTCGCACCACCGCAAAGGACGGCCTGCTCGCCGAACAGATCGGTCTCGGTTTCTTCCTTGAAGTCGGTCTCGATCAGCATGGCGCGAGCGCCGCCGATGCCGGCCGCATAGGCGGTGGCACGCTCGGTCGCGTGACCGGTCGCATCCTGGTGCACGGCGTACAGGCACGGGACGCCGCGACCGATCTCGTACTCGCGACGGACGAGTGCGCCGGGACCCTTCGGCGCGACCAGCACCACATCGATGTCCTTGCGCGGTTCGATCTGGCCGAAGTGGATGTTGAAGCCGTGCGCGAACAGCAACGTGGCACCCGCCTTGATGTTGGCTTCGATAGCGTCCTTGTAGATGCCAGGCTGGGTCATGTCCGGAGTCAGCACGGCGATCAGGTCGGCGCCGCGCACGGCGTCGGCGGGCTCGGCGACCGCGAAGCCGTCGTTATAGGCGCGGCTCCAGGACGGCCCGCCGGCGCGCAGGCCGACGACGACGTCGAGCCCGGAGTCCTTCAGGTTGAGGGCATGCGCGCGGCCCTGGCTGCCGTAGCCGAGGACGGCGATACGGGCGTTCTGCAGTGGGGCGGTAGTGGCTTGCTTGTCGGTCACGGTGTTCTCCTTGATGCGTCGTTGTCTGAGTGGGAGCCAGATCGGTTGGCGATTCCCGTTGATGAGTCGTCGGAACGATCAGTTGCCGATGAGCTCCTGCGTGCAGTCGTCTTCGGCGTATTCGCGGCGTGGCGGGTTAGCGATGGCGGTAGCGGGCGCGTCGTCGAAGGCCTGCGTCACGGCACCCTCGGCGGCGGAGCCGACCAGGCGTGCGTACTTGGCAAGCACGCCACGGGTGACCTTCGGCGGCTCCGGTCGCCATGCCGCGCGGCGCGATGCCAGGTCCGCGTCGGTGCGGAGCTCCCGCGTCGAGGCATCGATGAAGATCGCATCGCCCTCGCGGATCAGGCCGATCGGGCCGCCGCGCGCGGCCTCCGGTGCGATGTGCCCGACCATGAATCCGTGCGTCGCGCCGCTGAAGCGACCATCGGTGATCAGCGCCACATCGTTGCCGAGCCCGCGACCGATCAGGGCGGCCGTCACCGCCAGCATCTCGCGCATGCCCGGACCGCCGGCGGGTCCTTCGTTGCGGATGACCATCACGTCACCGGCACGGATACGTCCGGCCTTCACGGCGGCGAACGCTTCCTCTTCGCTCTCGAAGACACGGGCCGGTCCGGCGTGACTGCTGCGGCCGTGGCCCGCGAGTTTCAGGATGCAGCCCTCGGGCGACAGGTTGCCGTAGAGGATGCTGTAGCCGCCACGCGGCTTGAAGGGGCTGTCGACGGAGCGAACGACCTCCTGGCCCTCGGTGGCCGCGGGTGCGGCGTCGAGTTCGGCGAACAGGTTGCGGCCGGTGACGGTCTGCGTGTCATTGAGCATGCCGCCCTTGCGCAGTTCGCGGGCGACGATGGTCGTGCCGCCGGCGGCGGTCAGTTCGACGGCGCTGTAACGGCCGCCGGGCATGAGGTCGGCGATGACCGGCGTATGCGCGGAGGCCGGCTCGAAGTCTTCGATCGACAGCGGAACGCGCGCTTCGTTGGCGATGGCGAGCAGGTGCAGTACCGCGTTCGTGGAGCCGGCCGTGCCGGCGACCATGCGCGCGGCATTGTCGAACGCGCTGCGGGTCATGATGTCGCGCGGCTTGCGATCGGCGTTGAGGCATTCCATCGCCAGCTCGCCACAGCGGAAGGCGGCGTCGCGCTTCGACGGATGTGTCGCCGGGATATCGTTGAGACCGACCGGCGACAGACCCAGCGTGGTCAGCACCATCGCCATGGTGTTGGCGGTGTACTGCCCGCCGCAGGCACCCGCGCCGGGGCAGGCGTGACGCTCGACGTCTTCCAGTTCGGCATCGTCGATCTTGCCCGCGCCATGAGCGCCCACCGCTTCGAACACCTGCTGTACCGTGATGGCGCAGCCGTTGCGCGTGCCGTGATCGATGCTGCCGCCGTACAGCGCGACGCCGGGGATGTTCAGGCGGGCCAGGGCCATGGCGGCGGCGGGAATGGTCTTGTCGCAGCCACACAACAACACCATGGCATCCAGACAGTGACCGTCGACAGCCAGCTCGATCGAGTCGGTGATCACCTCACGGCTGACCAGCGACGAACGCATGCCGGTGGTGCCCATCGCGATGCCGTCGGTGACGGCGATGGTGTTGAACTCGACCGGCGTGCCGCCTGCCGCACGGACGCCTTCGGCAGCGGCTTCCGCCAGTTCACGCAGGTTGAGGTTGCACGGCGACACGTTGGACCAGCTGTGCACGATGGCGACCATCGGCCGCGCGATGGCGTCGTCGTCGAGACCGGTGGCGCGCAGCATGGCACGTGCCGGCGCGCGGTCGGGACCGGTCTTGATCGCATCGCTGCGCAGCGTGCGGATGGGGATCTTCTTGTCGTTCATGCGGCCTCCGCGTTGGCGTGACAGGCTTCCAGGACGGCGCGGGTCACGTCATGCGTGCTCGCGCTGCCGCCCAGGTCGCGGGTGAGGTTGGCGTGCTCCAGGACGTGATCCACCGCGGCTTCGATCACGGCGGCCTCGTCGGCCAGACCGAGCGAGTGACGCAGCAACATCGCGGCGGAGAGAATCGTGCCGAGCGGGTTCGCCAGCGACTGGCCGGCGATATCTGGTGCGGAACCGTGGATCGGCTCGTAGACGCCCGCACCAGGACCGCCGATGGACGCGGAAGGGGACAGACCCAGCGAGCCGGCGAGCACCGAGGCTTCGTCGGTCAGGATGTCGCCAAACATGTTCTCGGTCACGATGACGTCGTAGTCGGCGGGACGCGTCAGCAGATGCATCGCCATGGAGTCGACCAGCTGATGTTCCAGCTCGACATCGGGGTAATCGGCGGCGACGCGCGTTGCCACCGAGCGCCACAGGCGCGATGTCTCGAGCACATTGGCCTTGTCGACCGAGGTCACCTTCCCGCGGCGTGTACGTGCCAGCTCGAAGGCATGGCGGACCACGCGTTCCACTTCTTCGACGCTGTAGCGGCATTCATCCGTCGCATCGGTCTCGCTGCGCGTTTTCGCACCGAAGTAGATGCCACCGGTGAGTTCGCGGATGAAGACCAGGTCGACACCTTTCGTCCGCTCCGCTTTCAGCGGTGACAGCGCCGCGGTGCGCGGATGCAGCTTCAGCGGGCGCACGTTGGCGAACACACCCAGCAGCTTGCGCATGGCCAGCAGGCCCTGTTCGGGACGGACCTTCGCGCTGGGGTCGGACCACTTCGGACCACCGACGGCACCCAGCAGGATCGCGTCGGAAGCCAGCAAGGCGTCACGCGTCCTCGGCGGCAGCGGATCGCCGAAGCGATCGATCGCATCCCCGCCGATGGCGTGCTCGGCGAACGTGAACTCGTGGCCGAAACGTTCGGCGATGGCGCTCAGCACGGCGACGCCGGCCTCAGCGACTTCCGGGCCGATACCGTCACCCGGCAATACGACGATCGAGGCCTTCATGCGGCTTCCTCCATGCGTGCTTCGAACGCCGCGATGTCGGCCTCCTGCTGCAGCAGGAAACCCATCTGGTCGACGCCGTTGAGCAGGCAATGACGCGAGAACGCGTCCAGATTGAAACGAATGGTGCCGCCGTCCGGCAGGCGGATGCTGCCTTCGGCGATATCGATGCGCAGTTCGACACCGGGATTGTCGAGCAGCCAGCGGTGCTCGGCCTCGCTGACCACGATCGCCAGCAGGCCGTTCTTCAGCGAATTGCCGCGGAAGATATCCGCGATCTCGCTGGAGATCACCGCCTGGATGCCGTAGTCCAGCAGCGCCCAGGGCGCGTGTTCGCGCGAGGAGCCGCAACCGAAGTTGTGGCCGGCGACGAGGATCGAGCAACCGCGCGCCGCGGGCTGATTCAGCGGGAACGCGGGGTCGTCACTGCCGTCGGCGGCGTAGCGCCAGTCTTCGAAGCAATGCTTGCCCAGGCCGGTACGTTCGGTGGTGGTCAGAAAGCGCGCCGGGATGATCCGGTCGGTGTCGATGTTTTCGTTACGCAGCACCGCCGTGCGGGAATGCACGTAGGCGAGCGGGCGGCTGGTCTGGCTCATGCGGCGACTTCCTGGTTCATGTAATCGCGGGGATCGGCGACTCGGCCGGCGATCGCCGACGCGGCGGCGACCAGCGGGCTGGCCAGTACCGTGCGTGCGCCCTTGCCCTGACGACCTTCGAAATTGCGGTTGCTGGTGGCGACGACCAGCTGGCCCGGCTGGGCGAGGTCGCCGTTCATGGCGATGCACATGGAGCAGCCCGGCTCGCGCCACTCGGCACCGGCGGCGCGGAACACCTCGTGCAGCCCTTCGCGCTCGGCATCGCGACGTACCTGCTCGGAGCCCGGCACCACCAGCATGCGGACGCCGGCGGCGACGGTGCGGCCGCGCAGGATTTCCGCGGCGGCGCGCAGGTCGGACAGGCGACCGTTGGTGCAGCTGCCGACGAAGACGACGTCGACCGTCTCGCCCGTGATCGGCCTGCCCGCGGTGACCTTCATGTAGTCGAGCGCACGCTGTTCCTGCGCGTCGGCGGCAGCGGGCACGTTGGCGTGGATCGGCACGACCATGCCGGGATGGGTGCCGTACGTGACCGACGGCTGGATCGCCGATGCGTCGATGCGGACTTCGCGGTCGTAGGTGGCGCCTGCGTCGGTGGGCAGCGCACGCCATGCGGTAACCGCACGATCCCAGGCTTCGCCCCTCGGCGCGCGCTCGCGGCCCTTCAGCCAGGCGAACGTGGTCTCGTCCGGCGCGATCAGGCCTGCGCGTGCGCCTGCCTCGATCGACATGTTGCACACCGTCATGCGCTCCTCCATCGACAGCGCGCGGATGGCTTCACCGGTGTACTCGAGCACGTAACCGGTGCCGCCACCGATGCCGATCTGGCCGATGATGTGCAGGATCAGGTCTTTCGCGGTGACGCCTCGCTGCAACGCGCCGTCGACGTGGATCGCGAAGGACTTCGGCTTACGCTGCAGCAGGCACTGCGTGGCCAGCACATGGCTGACTTCCGTGGTGCCGATCCCGAAGGCCAGGGCGCCGAAGGCGCCGTGCGTGGCGGTGTGGCTGTCGCCGCAGACGATGGTCATGCCGGGCTGCGTGGCGCCCACTTCGGGTCCGGCCACATGCACGATGCCGCGTTGCGGGCTGTCCCAGCCCATCAGGTCGATGCCGAACTCGGCGACATTGGACTCCAGCTTCGCGACCTGGGCTTCCGCCTCCTTCGTGTAGTACGGACGCCTGCCGTCCGCATCGGCGGGCAGCGTCGGCGTGGAATGGTCCAGCGTGGCGAGTGTGCGATCGGGGCGGCGCACCTTCAGCCCGCGTGCGCGCAACTCGTCGAAAGCCTGCGGCGACGTGACTTCATGCACCAGGTGCAGGTCGATGTAGAGCACGCCGGGCGTGCTTTCCGTTTCGGCTTTTACCTGGTGGCTGTCCCACAGCTTGTCGAACAGGGTACGCGCGCTCATGCCGCGACCCTCCCGTCCGCGGTTTCCCCGATGGGCGACAGCCAGCCCCACTGGTCTTCGGTGCGGCCGTCGAACAGCCCGAAGAAGTCGTCCTGCAACTGACGGGTGATCGGCCCCGGACGACCGCTGCCGACCGGCTTGCGGTCGACCGAACGCACGGCGGTGACTTCGGCGGCCGTACCGGTCATGAACACTTCGTCGGCGAAGTAGAGCATTTCACGCGGCAGCGGCTGTTCGATGACCTGGAAGCCGCGCGCGCGCGCCAGCGTCAGCACGGAGTCCCGCGTGATGCCGCACAGGATCGACGAGGCGGCGGGCGGCGTGTAGATCACGCCCTTGCGCACGATGAACAGGTTCTCGCCCGCGCCTTCGCTCAGCAGCCCGTCGGTGCCCAGCGCGATGCCCTCGGCGAAGCCGCCATTGATCGCTTCGCGCGCGATCAGCTGGCTGTTGAGGTAGTTGCCGCCGGCCTTGGCGCCGCTGGGATAGGTATTGGGCGCGGCGCGGTTCCACGAGGAGACGCAGACGTCGACACCCTTCTCGATCGCGTCGGCGCCATGGTAAGCGCCCCAGGGCAAGGCGATGATCGACACGTCGACCCTGGTGTCGAGCGACGGCGCCAGGCTGAAGGTGAATCCGCTACGGAAGACGATGGGACGCACGTAAGCGGACTGCAGTCCGTTCGCGGTGATGACATCGCGACAGGCCTGATTGATCTGCCTGGCGTCGTACGGCATCACCAGGTCGTACACACGCGCGGAATGGAACAGCCGCTCGGTGTGCTCTTCCAGTCGGAAATAGCGCGGGCCATCCGGCGTGGAGTACACGCGAATGCCTTCGAAGACGGAGGAGCCGTAATGCAGCGCGTGTGCGCCGACATGGACGGTGGCGTCCTGCCAGGACGTGATGCGGCCGTTGTGCCAGAGATGTTTCGGGGCTTCCATGGATCCTCCTCAGGACTGGACCGCGACGGGCGCGGCCTGGGTATCGAATTCGTAAGCGCTCATCAGAGCGGTGAGATCGTCGTTGGTTACCGAGCGCTGCCTGTCGGCCAGCGCCTTGAAGCGATCGAAGACGGCGTCCAGCGTCGTTTCGTCGATGTCGTAATCCAGTTCTTCCAGGCGCTGCCGCAGCGCGTGGCGACCGGAGTGCTTGCCCAGGACCAGCGAGGTTTTCGCCCCGACGTCCTGTGGCCGCATGATTTCGTACGTGCCCCGATGCTTGATCATCCCGTGCTGGTGGATGCCGGACTCGTGCGCGAAGGCGTTGTCGCCGACGATCGCCTTGTTGCGCGGCACGGCCTGCCCGGTCACTTCGGCCAGCAGGCGAGAGGTCGGATAGAAGTGCCGGGTGACGATGCCGGTATCGACCTTGAACAGTGGGCGGCGCGTGTGCAGCGCCATGACGATCTCCTCCATGGCGGCGTTGCCGGCGCGTTCGCCGATGCCGTTGATGGTGCATTCCACCTGGCGTGCACCGGCGGCGACGGCGGCCAGCGAGTTGGCGACGGCCAGGCCGAGATCGTCATGACAGTGGGCCGAAAACACGACTTTGTCCGCGTTTCTCACGTGGGTGCGCAGGTAGGTGAACATCCGGGTGATTTCGTCGGGGGTGACGTAGCCGACGGTGTCGGGAGCGTTCAGGACGCTGGCGCCGGCTTCAACGGCGACCGAGAAGATCTCGGCGAGGTAGTCCGGTTCGGTGCGCAGGGCATCTTCGGCGGAGAATTCGACTTCGTGGGCCAGGGCCTTCGCCCGGTGGATGGATTCGGCGGCGATGTCGATGACTTGCTGCTTGCTCTTGCCCAGCTTGTGTTCGCGATGCAGCGGGCTGGTGGACAGAAACAGGTGGATCCGTGAGTGATGCGCGCCTTGCAATGCTCTGCCCGCGCTGTCGATATCGCCTGGCTGGCATCGGGCCAGCGCGGCGACCGTGGGCGTCTTCAGCGATCTCGCGATCTCGGCTACGGCGGCGAAATCGTCGGGTGAGGCCTGGGGGAATCCGGCCTCGATGATGTCGACACCCAGTTCTTCCAGGGCATGCGCCATGCGCAGCTTGGCTCGTCGGTCCATGGAGAATCCAGGGGCCTGTTCGCCGTCGCGCAAGGTGGTGTCGAAGATACGCACGCGGCCGCCTACGTCGCTCTCGACGGATTCGGTGCTGCCCTGGTTTGCTGGATTCATGTCTGGCTCCGCTCGTGAATGAGGCGGGCCCGGGGCAATAAAAAACCCCGCATCCGTTGCCGGGTGCGGGGTTCTTCAGGAGTCTTCAGGTTTGTTGCTTATTCACCTGGACACTTGCCCTCAGCCCGCACCTCCGCAGGTAATAAGTACAAGGCTAAGAAGAAGGAGGCCGCCACCGAGACGCAGCTTGCCGACCGCCGGAAGGCGGTTCAGGTCAAAGCGGCCATGGGTGGTGCGCTGCGTCATGTCATCGAACGTATGTCACTTCGTCGACGTGTGTCAACACTTTCGCGCGAAACTTTTTTCCTAGGACGTTTGGACGGCTAGACGCCCGATGTCGTGGTTTTCCTACGCAGGCCGCGCTGGAATGCGGCTTGCGGCCAAGTGGTATGGCCCTCATGGAATGAGAAAAATGGACAGTTAGTGGGAGTGTGACGGAGGTCGCACTTGGTCACGTTGACCGTGTTTTTTTGCGCCACCTAAACTGGTCACGTTCCAGTCGACGTATCCCAAAGGACGATTCATGGCCAAGCAACGGACGGCCGGAGCGCGCATGTTTGCGCGGCTCACGGCATGCACCTTCCTCGCGTTCACCCCTCTCGCCCATGCGGCTGACGCGCCCCCTCCCTTTATCGAGTACGAAGCCGCCGGTGAGTATTTCACCGACCTGATGCAGGTGAGCCTCCGGGCCATGCAGGCGCGCTGCGAACACTTCAACGAACCCGACTGCCAGCTCATCTCGGCGAGAACCAGCGACATCGGCTACGCGTACACCTATCAGTTCCGCTATGACCGGCCGGGCGGCGACAGCGAATGGCACAGCAGCGGCGATGGCGGCTACGGCTACATGTCCTGCGCGCCGGGATTTTCGGTCTACATGATGGCCTTAGGCATGCCGATGGGGCCCTTCGCGAACCGGGAGCTCGATGTGGACAACATGTTCCCCGTGTTCTGTCAGGCGGCCGGGCGCGCTTCGGCGGTTGCCGGGAAGCGTGATGTCTCGGATGCCTACCAGGACGGGAAGCTCACCTTGCGCGAGGTGACCGAGGGCGGGCGGAGCGTGCGCTGGACCGTGAATGAGGAGGATGCCGGCATCCGGGTGCGCGGCGTCTCCCGTGAGTCGGTGTCCGAATTCCTCATCAATGACGATCGCGTGGTCACCATCGGTGATCGGGTCTCCCTGATCTACGCCGCCGACGGTTCGCTGCGACGGGTGCAGGGAAGCGACGGCACGTCGATCGATGCGCAAGGGAAATACGACCCCGAAGCAAGGCTTGGCCTACTGCTTGCGTCGATCACGGCCCAGTTGCCTGAGGTCGGTTCGCCCGGGCCGCTGGGGGTGGTGGCGAAGACGGGCGATGCGATCCGCGCACTGCTGGCCCGCTCGGAGGGCCGGGACGAGCCCTGACGGCGAGGCTGGAGCTCGTGGGAGCGGCATCCGCCGCTCCCACGAACCGGGCCCCGCCATGGATTTTCCTCAACTCCGAAATGTCATTTTTGTTTCAAGTTCGTTACAGGGTTGCCGATAATGGGCGGGCAACCCGTCGCGTCATCCGCGCTGTTGCAAGTCGAATCGCATGAAGTTGCGAAAAGCGTGGGTGACGAGCGAAGTACCTCTTCCGCGACGTCCCCGGTCTTGAATTGAAATTGCGCTTGAAACGCAAAGCAGGGGATACAACCGTGGTCAGCTCGTTTTACGCCGGTGCGGTGCACTGATGCGCGCCCGTTATCTGATCGCCGCCGCACTCGCATGCACGGCCGCCGGCGTCCAGGCCGATGATTTCTTCCGCGACGGTTCGTTCAACGGCGAACTGCGCCTGTACAGCTTTGCTCGTCATTACGATGCCGACACGCAGTACAACACGCGAGCCACGTCACTGGCGGGGCTGTTCACCGTGAAGAGCGGCAAGGTGGGTGGCTTCAGTCTCGCCGCCACCGCGTTCTCGGCGCAGTCGCTCGGTACGCGTGCCGACAACCCGGGCCGGGTCGATACCTCGCTGATGGGACCGAACCACGCGGTCAGCGGGTTCACCCAGGCCTATGCCGAGTATGCGAACGACTGGCTCGTGGCACGGGCCGGTGACCAGTATCTCAACACGCCGTGGATGGGGCAGTTCGACTCGCGGGCGATCCCCGCTTCCTATCAGGCGGCCATGTTCGACTTCAAGCCGGCCAGAGGCTGGGACATTTTCGCCATCCGCACGCTCCGCTGGAAAAGCCGAACCTCCAGCGGCTACAACGACGACAACCTGTATTACCCGTCGACGTACCATCACGACTCGATGTACGGGAACAACGGCGCATTGCCGCGCACCGCGCAGGAAATGGACGGCACCACGGCGATCGGTACGACGTACGCGACCGGCGGCCTGAAGGCGCAGGCGTGGTTCTACGACTTCGAGCACTTCGGCCGGATGAGCTACGTGGACGGCATGTACACGTTCAGAAACGACAGCGGTATCACGCCGTTCGTCGGCGCGCAGATCGTTCGCCAGACCAGTGGCCCGGATAATGTGCTCGTCGAAACGCACACCAGGCTCACCGGTGCCGCCGGCGACCGCGTCGATGCGCAGGCTTGGGGCGTGGATGCGGGTGCGTCGGTCGGCAAGGCCAGGTTCGACGTGGCGTACAACAAGCTTGAGCGTCAGCACGACGCGGTGGGCGGTGGCGCGATCATCTCGCCGTACAGCAACAGCTATTCGGCCGATCCGCTGTACACCACGTCGATGCTGCGTGGCCTGGTCGAGCAGGGGCCGGGACATGCCTGGAAGGCGAAGGCGACCTACCTGATGCTGCACGATGCGCTGAGCCTCACGGCGGCCTATGCGCACTACGACACCAATCTGCGTGGTACCAGCCACAATCTGTACGTCGACATCGTCTACAAGCTCGACGACGTGCTGAAGGGTCTGCAGATCCGTGATCGCTGGGAGCACCCGGTGGGCGGTACCAACAATCTCAATCCCGGCAACCTGCCGTGGACGAGCAACCGCCTGATGATCGCTTACCAGTTCTGATCGGACGCATCGCCGGCAGGGGCTGGTTACCAGCCCCGCAACCACTCCGCGAACATCCGTCCGTCCGCCGCCATCGGCTCCGCGGCCGCCCTGCGCGACAGCATGGCACCCAGCGCTTCGGGCACCGCGACCGTACGTCCGATCAACGGCTCCACCACCGTATCGAACTTCGCGGGATGTGCCGTCGCCGCGATCGTCCATGCGCGTCGATCGCCGGCATGCCGATGTCGCTCGAACACGCGGACAGCCGTCGCGGTATGCGGACAGAAGATCTCGCCGTCGTTACTCGCATGGCGACGAATGACATCGCGGATCTCCGCGTCGTCGACGCTTTCGGCGTGCCCGCCGCGTCGCGCCGCTCCCTCACCGCCGAACAAATGGCAGAGCCGCTCGAAGTTGCTTGGCGCGCCGACATCCATCGCGTTGGCGATCGTGGCCACCGCATCGCGCGCGCGATAAGGCTGTCCGCCGAAGAATTCCGGCAGCGTATCGTTCGCATTGCAGGCAAACATCACATCCCCGATCGGTAACCCGATCGCGCGCGCCCACAAGGCGGCTACCGCGTTACCGAGATTCCCCGTCGGCACGATCGTGTGCATCGCTTCGTCGGCCTCCAGCGAGGCATGGCCGAAGTAGGCCATCTGTGGCAGCAGGCGGCCAAGGCTGATGCTGTTCGCCGAGGACATCGGTACGTCGGATTGCAGGGCTGGGTCACCGAGCGCCGCCTTCACGAGATGCTGGCAGTCGTCGAAGCTGCCCTCCACGCGCAGCGCACGCACATTGCCGCCGAAGCTGCCGAGCTGATGCGCCTGTCGCGGCGATACCCGGTTGTCCGGGTAGAGAATGGCGACGCGCACGCCCGGCAGATGGTGGAAGGCGGCTCCCACCGCCGCGCCGGTATCGCCGGAGGTCGCGACGAGAATGGTCAGCGGCCGGTCGTTGTCGCGACGCAGCCGGCTGAGGCACGCGGCGAGAAAGCGCGCGCCGAAATCCTTGAACGCCGCCGTGGGGCCATGGAACAGCTCCAGCACATGTGCGCCGTGGACGGGCAGCTGACGACGGGGCGTCGGATGGGCGAAGGCTTCCGCACAGATGGCAGGCAGTTCATCCTCGAGCGGATCGCCCGCGAAGAACGGTTCCAGCATCCGCAGCGCGGTGCCGGCGAGGTCACCCTGGCGAAAAGGCAGCGAGACCGTCGGCATCCGTTCGGGAACGTAGAGCCCGCCGTCCGGGGCAATGCCTGCGGCGATGGCGTCGGAAAGGCGCGTGGGCGCGGCACCGCCGCGCGTACTGACGTAGCGCATGCTCAGAGAACCCTGGCGGCAGGGCCGTCGATGGGAGCGACCAGTATGTCGCTGTCATGGCCGGCCGCGGCGAACGCGGCGCGCATGTCGTGCGACGCGGCGTCAGCCGAGGCGCGGTCTTCGAACCAGCCGAACACACTGGGCCCCGCGCCGGAAATGCTGGCGCCGAAGGCACCGTGATCCAGCGCGGCCTGCTTGACGTCGGCAAAGCCCGGAATGAGAGGCGCACGTCGCGGTTCGACCAGTACGTCCGACAGACCCTCGCGTACCAGCGCCGCTTCGCCGCGGTAGCAACCCGCGAGCACGAGGGCGAGGTTGGCGCTCTGCGCCACGAATTCACCCAGCGCGTAATGGCCCGCGAGTGCGGCGCGCGCCCGGCGGGTCTCCAGCACCACATGCGGATGGACCAGGGCGCAATGCCATGCCGCCGGTACCGGGATGCGCACGAGGCGCTTGTCGGTGGCCAGCACCAGTCCGCCGAGCAGCATGGGGCCGAGGTTGTCACCGTGACGGCTGCCGCTGGCGACGGCTTCGCCGTCCAGCGCGAACGGATAGAGCGCTTCGCGCGGCAGCGGCTCGTCGAGCAACGCGTTCGCGGCGACGACGGCGGCCACGCAGGACGCGGCGGAGCCGCCCATCCCGGAGCCCAGCGCGATGCCCTTGTGCAGGGTGAGTTCGAAGCCGAAGGGCAGGTCGAGCGCGCGCATCATCGACAGCAGTGCGGCGCCAGCGGTGTTGTCCGCGGCGGCCAGCGGCAGGTCGGTGATCACGCCATGGATGGCGGCGATGCGCACCTCCCGTTCGGGGATGCGGCGCACTTCCGCGCGATCGCCCGCGCCCGCGACGCAGTGGCCCAGGATGTCGAAACCGATGCCGACGTTGCCGACACTCGCATACGCCTCGGCGACAGCGACGTCCGCGCGGATCAGGGGTGAGGATTGTTCTTTCAGCATGCGCACCGTTTTACTCCCATGGCACCGGCCACGCGCAGCAGATCCGTAAATACTGCCGCGGCCGTGACCTCGGGACCGGCACCCGGCCCCTGGACGACCAGGGCATTGTCGCAGTATCGGCGGGTGGCGAAACGCAGCACGTTGTCCGTGAGCTTCGAATGGGCGAAGGCATGGTCGGCGTCGACCACCTGCACGCCGACCGAGGCACGGTGGCCATCGAGCCGCGCGACGTGGCGCAGTACACCTCCCGCGATACGGGCATCGGCCAGCAGGGCGGCCATGGGCGCATCCATCGCTTCGAGGTTGTCCATGAACTCGTCGCGCGAGGAGCCGGCGAGCTCGGCAGGGATCAGGCTGCGGACGGCCACATCGTCCAGAGACAGGGCAACGCCGGCCTCGCGCGCGAGGATCACCACCTTGCGGGCCACGTCCATGCCGGACAGATCGTCGCGCGGGTCGGGTTCGGTGTAGCCCATGGCGTGGGCCTCGCGGACCAGGGCCGAGAACGGTACGGAGCCATCGAAGCGGTTGAAAAGCCAGGCCAGCGTACCGGAAAGCATGCCTTCGACGGCCGTGAGCTCATCGCCCGTATCGATCATGTCGCGCAGGGTCTGCACGACGGGCAGGCCGGCACCGACCGTGCCTTCGTAGTACAGGTGCGCACCGCTGGCGTCGGCCGCGGCGGCGATCTTGCGCCAGCGTTCGAGCGGGCCGCTGGCCGCGCGCTTGTTCGGGGTGACGACGTGGATACCGGCGCCGAGCCAGCCGGCATAGTGGTCGGCGACCAGGTCGCTGGCACTGCAGTCGGCGATGACGGCGACATGGTGGCCGTCCCCGGCGACATAGGCGGCAAACTCATCGAGTTCGGCCGGACGCCAGGTCTGCGCGCCGTGCTGGCGGCCGTTGAGGGCGTCGTCGTCGCAGTCGAGCCACATGTGCCGGCTGTCGCTTACGGCGCGCAGGCTGAGTTCGAGGTTGCAGTCACGCAGCAGACGCGGAGCCGCAAGGCGCAGCTGGTTCAGCAGCGCACTGCCGACCTTGCCGGGTCCGACGACGCCGACATGCACCACGAGAGGCTGGACGGCGGCGCGCACGGGCGCGGCGCGTAAGGGTGAGCGGGGTAATGCGACAGCGATGGACACGATCAAAGCCTCCGGTGAGAGGCCCGTGGTCACGTCAGGTGGGGATCTTGGCTGGGAGTTCCGGCGCCGATCCCGTCCTGCGGGAGGTCGGGGCCGGCAGCGACAAGGAACTAGGCGCGCGCGAACTCCGATCCTCCGACCATGGTAATGGTCGTAGTGGATGTGGTCGCGGTGGTGGTCACGGACGCAAGCGTGCCGGTCGGGGAGACCGTGGTGAAACGCAGCGCTGGCGTGATGGGATACATGTGCCCGACGTTATGCCCGGGTGATGGGGGCTGTCAAGCGCGTCGGACGTGGCCGGATGGCCTATGGAGGATCTGGCTTTGCTGCCGGGGGGGGCTGGGCAAGGTTGAATCGCCCGCAGGGCGGGCTCCTACAAGTCTGCGTAATTTTGTAGGAGCCCGCCCCGCGGGCGACCCCGTCCATCGCAGCCTCTGTAGGAGCCCGCCCCGCGGGCGACGCGAACTACCTCAACGCTTCGAAAGATCCAGCGCGTAAACCGCCGTACCGTCGCCGTTGTCGCGCAGCTGCCTGATCGCCAGTCCCTGCGCCTTGGCTACGCCTTCCTTCCCCGACGCCGCCGTAAACGTCACCGGCCCCCTGGTCTTCACCGGCACGAAGCTCCACGAACGCTTGTCCACGTCCTTCGCGGTCACGGTCTTCTTCGCCTCGACCCACTTGATCACGACTTCGCGGTTGCCGTCCGGCGCGTTGAGCACGACGGACTCACCGTTCATGCCGGGGAACTCACCACCACCGTTCGCACGATAGCTGTTGGTCACGACGATGAAGGCCTGGCCATCCTTGATCGCCTTGCCCTTGTAACGCAGGTTGCCGATACGCTCGCCTTCCGGCTTCGTGATATCGATGGTGTAGGTAATGCCACCCTGCATCTGGTCGAAGTTATACGGCACCAGCTTGCCGGTGAGCGGCTGTTCGCCGTCCTTCGACGGATCGATCTGGTTGAAGCGCGTCGCCGACTTCTCGAGCCAGGCCTTCACCCCTGCCGTGTCGATCTTCACCGCCGCCAGCGTGTTCGGATAGAAGTAAAGATCCGCGGCGTTACGGATCGTCATCGGTCCCCTGGCGACATCGGTGTAATCGTCCGGACCGCCGAAGCCGGTACGAAAGGCGGAAGCCGCGGAAATCACCGGAATGTCCTTCCACTCCGGATGCTCACGCGCGATCTCGTCGCGTGCGTAGTCGGCCTGAGCCGCGTTGACCACCGCCAGCGCGCTCATGTTGCCTTCGTCGGCGAAGTAGCTGGTGAGGTCGTGATCGGTCGCGCCGATCGGCGTGTTGACGTACGCGACCGCGGCGTCGTGCGCTTCCTTCACGATCGGCGCGATGGTTGGATCCGCAGGCACGCACTCGTTCTTCTTCGGACAGATCGGACGGACCTGGCTGTGGCTCTTGTCCTTCTGCACCACCCAGCGACCGTTCTCGCGGGTCATGGTCATGTTGATGACACCGAGATCCTTGCCGAAGAAGCCGCCCATGACCGCAGGCACGCCGCGGACGATGCCGCGCTTCGCGTCGACGTCTTTCATGTCCATGTAGCGCGGCCCCGGAAACTCGGTATGCGAATGGCCGAGCAGCAGCGCATCGATGCCCGGCACACCGGCGAGGTACCAACCGCCGTTCTCCATCTGCGGCGTGTACGGCGCGGTGTTGAGGCCACCGTGCAGGATGGCGACCACGAGGTCCGGTTTCTGCGCGAGCACTTCCGGCATGTAACGGTTGGCCGCTTCGACGACGCCGTCGACGGTGACCTTGCCCTGCAGGTTGCGCTTGTCCCAGTCGAGGATCGGCGGCGGCGTGAAGCCGATGATGCCGATGCGAAGCGCGGTCGGCGTGGTGCTGCCGTCGGCGTTCTTCACCTCGACGGTTTTGGTCACGATCGTCCACGGCTTGAAGATCGGCTGCTTGTCGCGAACGCTGTAGACGTTGGACAGCACCAGCGGAAACTTCGGGCCGGCACACTGCCGCGGGTTCACGCCGTCGACGTTCATCGCGGTGTTGGTGACCTGCGCAAGGAACGGCAGGCCGTAGTTGAACTCGTGATTGCCGGCGGTGCCGCCGTCGTAACCGATCGCGTCCATCGCGGCGTAGATGCCGAGCTCGGTATCGCAACCGACCGGTTTGACCAGTGCCTGATAATCGGCGAGTACCGAGCCCTGGATGGTGTCGCCGCTATCGAACAGCACCGTGTTCGGGAACTCCTTGCGCGCCTGATGGATCAGCGTGGCGAGACGCTCGTAGCCGAAGCTCGGGTCGTCCTTCTGCTTGTAGTAGTCGTACGAGAGGATGTTCGAATGGACGTCGGTGGTCTCGAGGATGGCGAGGTCGAGCGTGGCGCCATCTTTCACGCTGCCGGTTTTGCCGGACTTATCCGCGGTCGGCGCGCTGGCGCACGCAGCGAGAAGGGCGGCCGAAAGCGTGGCCATCGCGAGAGATCTGAACATCGAAGGGTATCCGGGTGGGAACAAGGAGATTCGGGGCGGAAAACTAGCAGAAAAGGTCATGTAGGAGCGCGCCTTGCGCGCGATGGGTGTGTTGCGGGTGTGCCTCTGGTGTGCCGCGTCGCCGCTTCGTTGGCTTTTCGCGCGCGGGGCGCGCTCCTACACGCGGGGGTGGGGCGCGCTTTTACGGGAGGCGTTCCGCCTTAGCCTGGTCGAAGTAGGTGTAGGTCTTGCCGTTATCGCTCAGTTGTCTGGTCTTGAGGACGAAGCGGTACGTCGAACGATTCATCGGCGTACCGTCCACGCGGCGCACGTCCAGGCCCGTCGCGGTGTCGGTCGCGATATCGGCGGGCTTCACGCTCAGACCTTCGGGCGAGTGCCCTTCCAGCGCCTCGCGCAGCACGCGCCCGTCCGGCCTGCCGAGGTCAATTTTCAGCACGGCCGCGATGGTCGGCGCGACGTCCACGTTGCCGCTCGGCAGTTCGCTCCGCAGGTTCCTGCGGAAATCCGGACCGCTGGCCAGCAGCATGTTGTGCACGTCGATCGGGCTGAAGCTGCCGTGCATGCCGCGCTCGTTGGACATGCTGGTATAGACCGTACCCTTGAAGCCCTGCACGGTCGCGTCGGCGTTGAAGTCGTAGCTGACGATGATGTCGGGTGAACGCGTGTTCTCCAGATGCACGGCCGCCAGCGGGAGTGTGCCGGGGATCTTGCCGTAGCGGGCGTCGACGAAAATCGCGCCGAACATCTCGCGGCTCTGCAGGAAGCGTACGGCTTCCACGATGCGAGCGCGCTCGTGCGAGGGCAGGTAGAGGTATTCGCTGCCGCCATTCGGCGCGATGACGAAGGCATCGTTCGGCAGGTCGGCCGGTACCTTGTACGACGGCGTCGTATACGGGCCGGGCTTGCCGCAAGCGCGGCCGTCATCGTCGAAGCGGGTCGGATGCAGCTGCGCGCCATCCGCTTTGACGCCGGACATCACTGGCGCGTAGATGCAGCCGAAACCGTCGAACGCCTTGAAGCCGGCGTGGGTCATCTCATCGGCGAGACGAATCGCGCCCGACGTGGAGAAGCCCCATTCCGCTTCGACGCGACCGACACGGCCATCGGCGATCTGACGCAAGGGGAACAGGTCGGCAGGACCGGCGACGTTGCTATGCGCGTGGTCGGAGACGATCACGAGGTCGGTATCCGCATCCATGCCCAGCGACTTCAGCTTCGCCTGCAGCTGGCCGAGCAGTTCATCCTGCGCACGCAGGGCGAGGTGGAAGTTCGGCGAACCCACACCGTAGCTGTGCTCGGTGCCGTCGGGATTGCGCAGCCAGACGAAGCTGATATCGGGCTTCTCGACTGGCAGAACGTAGTCGAGGAAGGCCTTCATCAGGAACGCATTGGACGGTGTGGCCGGCGCACCGGCGCCATCGGAGGCGTCCGTGGTCGCGCCGTCCTTCATCGTGACCAGCGGCAACGGCGCGGTGGGCGTGCCGTTGTCCGGCTCCAGGTGGAAATGATCTGGATCGTAGGCGTGTACGGTATTGGCCGGCAGCGGATAGCCGGCCTTCGTCAGTCGCTGCGCGAAAGCCAGCGGCAGCGCCACGTTCTCATCGAGGATCACGCCGCCTTCGTGGATGTCCTGGAGGAAGGCCGGGCCCGATTTGCCCACCACAGCGGTCTTCAGCCCCGCTTTGCGTGCGCGCTCCAGCAACGTGGGCGCTTCCAGCAGATCGTGGTGCCAGTGATCGTCCAGCGCGCGCAGTACCGCATAGTCCTCGGTGTAGACCGGCGAGGCGAAGTCGCTGGGTGCGCCCTTCGCATCGAAACCGCTGGCGCCCGGCGCCCAGAAGCGGTTGCCGTAAAAACCGATCGTCCCCGGGAACGAGCCCGTGGCAAAACTCGACGCATTGACCATGGTGAAGGTCGGGTAGGTCGAGTGGTTGTCCGCGAAATACGTGCCCTGCCTGGCCAGCGCCGCCAGATTCGGCGTGTCGTCTTCGCTGATGGCATCCGGTCGCATGCCGTCCCAGACGAAAACGATGACGCGGCGGGAGGCGTGCGCGTCCACGGCCAGGATCACCAGAAGCAGGGCGGCAAAGCGGGCGAGTCGGCGCATGGATCGTTTCCGCGTGAGGGTAAAGGACGCCATGGTGAGGCGTGCGTGTTGCAGTACGGGGACGCGGCCGAACTGCGACCTGCGTCACTCCGCGTCACATGTTCTTCTCTTCGTAAGAAAACCTAAACACTGGGCGGCCACGCTCGAAGGCTTCTTACGTTTTACGAGTTTCCTGTCGATGAAGCACAACCGCAGCGCCCTGTTTCTCGCCCTCGCCGCCGCCATCGCCCTGCAGGCTCACGCCGAAGACGCGCCGCCCCCGAAGACGCAGGATCTGGACGCGGTCTCGGTGATCGGCCAGGGCGAGACCCGCCAGGTGCAGCGCATCGTGCCCCAGGACCAGAAGGTTCTCCCGCCGGGTACCAGCCCTCAGAAGATCCTGAATCGCCTGCCGGGCGTCTCGGTGCAGTCCAATGACGCCTTCGGCGCCAACGAGGAGTCCCAGTCGATCACGTTGCGCGGTTTCAATACCACGCGCCTCGGCTACACCCTCGACGGTCTGCCGCTGGGCGACAACGCCTACGGCAACTACAACGGCCTCAATATCTCGCGCGCCCTGATCGCCGAGAACATGGCGACGGTCGAGCTGTCCGAGGGCATCGGCGCGCTCGGGACGGCGTCGACCAGCAACCTCGGAGGCGCCATTCAGTATTTCTCGTCGGATCCGGCGAAGACCTTCGGTGGCAAGGCGGCGCAGACCTTCGGCAGCGACCACAACCGTCGCACCTATGCGCGCATCGACACGGGTGACTACAAGGGTTTTTCGATGTACCTGTCCGGCATCAAGGCCGACGCGGACATGTGGGCCCAGCCGGGCTCGAAGACCACGACCAGGCAGTTCAACGGCAAGGCCGTCTATGAGTTCGGTGACGGCAACCGGATCACCGGCTTCGCGGACACTTCGCGGACCGCGCAGGCCGACTACGCTTATCTGTCCAGGAGCGGCATGAGGCGCGGCCTCGGCTGGGACTGGAATCTCTACGCACCGGACTGGAACCGCGCCCTGGCGGCGGCCTATTGCACGCCGGCTTACACGGTCGGTGGGGTGCGCGACTCGCGTTGCGGTTACTCCGGCGGCGTCGACAACACCGACGATGCCTACTACCTGAGCCGCGCGCTGCGACGCGACGATCTGTACTACGTGGCGGGCGACTTCGCCGTGGCCGATGGCGCGACGCTGCATACCCAGGTTTATCACCATGAGAACGCGGGCCAGGGCCACTGGTGGGCGCCGGGTCAGAAGTCCAACCCCGGCACCGCCGCGGAGCTGCCGATCTCCCTGCGCAGCACCAATTACACGATCAATCGCAATGGCGCGATCGCGTCGCTGTCGTGGGACCTCGGCAATCATCATGTCGAGGGCGGCGTGTGGTACGAGAAGAACAACCATCACGTGGAGCGCAACTTCTACTACGTGGACGGTCCGTTCAACGACGATTTCTATCTGTCCGACCCGGATCGTCGTCTGTTCTCGCAGGACTATACGATCACCACCAAACAGGCGTACCTGCAGGACAGCTTCAAGGCGATGGACGACCGCTTGACCATCGACGTCGGTGTGAAGAGCCCGCACACGACCATGAAGGCGGTCGAAGCGCCGGGCGTGGAAAGCCCGTATGCCAACGGCACGCTCAAGGCGGGCAAGTCGCTGTTGCCGCAGGCAGGTCTTGCCTTCCAGCTGGCGCCCGGTCAGGAGGTGTTCCTGTCGTATGCAAAGAACATCGCGGCGTTCCAGGGCGGCGGTGCCGGTGGCCCGCTCTCCGTGTCGCAGAGCGCGTTCGACGGTACCAAGGCCAACCTCAAGCCCGAACAGTCGCGCTCCATCGATGGTGGCTTCCGCAGCGTCGGTCAGTCGTACGAAGCATCGGTGGCGTTGTATGACGTGAAGTTCGACAATCGTCTGCTCTCCCTCAACCCCTGCCCGAGCATCGAGCAGGGCACGCGTCCGGAGTGCAACACCGCCTTCGTCAACGTCGGCTCGGTGTCCAGTCGCGGCGCGGAATTCACCTTCATCTGGAAGCCGGTCCGTGGCTTCGAGTGGTACAACTCCGCCTCGTTCAACCGCTCGCGCTACGACGACAACTACGTCGCCAGCGGTGTGGTCGTCCCGGTGAAGGGCAAGACCACGGTGGACACGCCCAAGCGCATGTACTCCAGCGAGATCAGCTACACCTACGGCCCCTGGTCGGCCAGCCTGCGTGGCAAGTACACCGGCAAGCGCTACTACACCTATACCAACGATCAGAGTGTGGCCGGCGCCACCTCGTTCGACTTCGGCGCGGGCTACGATTTCGGTACGATCGGCTACCTCAAGTCGCTGACGCTGGCGCTGAACATCACCAACCTCACCGACCATCGTTACGCGACCAATCTGACCGCGTTCGGCGCGACCGATCCGAACGGCCGCGCACTGGCGTTTCATGCCAGCGCGCCGCGCCAGAGCTTCGTTACCCTGTCGGCGGATTTCTGATGAAGGCGATTGCACTATCCTCATGCGCTCTGGCCCTGGCCCTTGGAGTGCTCTCGATGCCCACGTCCGCCGCCCCGGCTCCCGGTAAGCCGATTGCCGCGAAGGTCCTCGTCATCGGTCACCGCGGCGCCAGTGCGCTGCGTCCGGAGCACACGCTGGCCTCGTACGCCGTGGCCATCGAGGACGGTGCCGACTTCGTCGAGCCGGATCTGGTCTCCACCAGGGACGGTGTGCTGGTCGTGCGTCACGAAAACGAGATCGGGGGGACGACCGATGTGGCCTCGCATCCGGAGTTCGCCAGCCGCCGGGTGACCAAGACCGTCGATGGCGAGTCGATCACGGGGTGGTTTACCGAAGACTTCACCCTCGCCGAGCTGAAGACGCTGCGCGCCCGCGAGCGCCTTGCGGATATCCGCAAGGCCAACACGGCCTACGACGGCCAGTTCACCGTGCCGACCTTCGACGAGATGATCGAGTTTGTCGCCGCGGAAGCGTCGGCCAGGCATCGGGTCATCGGCATCATTCCGGAGATCAAGCACTCGACGTATTTCCATGGCGTCGGCCTGCCGATGGAAGACAAGGTGCTGGCTACGCTGGCGGCGCACGCCTATACGCGCACCGCACCCGTGGAGATCCAGTCGTTCGAGATCGGCAATCTGAAGTACCTGCGCGGCAAGCTGGGCAAGGATCACCCGAACATCCGTCTGCTCCAGCTGATGGATCTGGCCGACCAGCACCCGGCCGACCAGCCGTCGACCACCTACAGCGCGATGATGACCCCGAAAGGTCTCAAGGCCATCGCCACCTACGCCGACGCCATCGGGCCGTCCACGCGCAGCATCATTCCGCTGACCGGAGACGGAAAGCTGGCGCCGGTCGCGCCGCTGGTGCACGACGCGCACGCCGCCGGGCTGGAGGTGCATCCGTATACGTTCCGGCCGGAGAACCACTTCCTGGCGGCGGATTTCCGCGACGACGCGGGGGATGCGGCGCGGAACGAAGCCGGTTCGGTGGCTGAGATCCGGGCCTATCTGGCGACCGGGATCGATGCGTTCTTTACCGACGACCCTGCGCTGGGGCGCAAGGCGCTGGATCGCCCCTGATCCTGCGGGGTGTCGGGCTTTTCTGACGACACCCTGGCCCTTGCCCCGCTATGATCCCGGGCTCTGCCAGCTCCAGGGGTCGCCCCGATGTCGTTAGCCAAGTTTCTCCGCCACAAGTCCGTCGAGCAGTTGCAGGCGGAGGTCGGCCTGCGTACGGACTTCCGCCGGGTCCTCGGCCTCTGGCAGCTCACGGCCATCGGTATCGGCGGCATCATCGGCGTGGGCATCTTCGTGCTCGCCGGCCAGCAGGCGGCCCTGAACGCCGGCCCGGCCGTCGCCCTCAGCTTCATCATCGCCGGCTTCGGCAGCGCCTGTGCCGCACTCTGCTACGCGGAGTTCGCGGGCCTGATCCCGGTCACCGGCAGTGCCTACACCTACGGGTACGCCGTGCTCGGCGAAGGCGCGGCCTGGATCATCGGCTGGGATCTGTTGCTCGAATACGCCCTGGTGGTGGCGGTGGTCGCCATCGGCTGGTCCGGCTACGTGCAGGTGTTGCTGGCCACGGCAGGCGTACATCTGCCGGAGTGGGCGCAGAAGAGCATGAGCGCCGACACCATGAACTATTACTGGCAGCAGGCGAAGCTGGGCGTCGGCTTCAGCGTCGCGAATCCGCTGCCGGGCCCGACCGACGCTCACCGCTTCAACGTCATCGCCGCCGGTATCTCGCTGTTCGTCGCCATCCTTTTGTCGATCAAGACGGAGTGGGGTGCGCGCCTCAACACCCTGATCGTCGGTATCAAGGTGATCGGCGTAGCGCTGGTGATCGGCGTCGGCGCGTTTTTCATCAACACCGACAACTGGCACCCGTTCATCCCGGCGCGCGTCTTCGACGCCAAGGGCATGGGCCACTTCGGCTGGCAGGGCGTGCTGACGGGCGCGAGCGTCGTCTTCTTCGCGGTGTTCGGCTACGACACGCTGACCACGGCGGCCGAGGAAGCGAAGAACCCGCAGCGCGACCTGCCGCGCGCGGTGCTGCTCTCGCTCGCGGTCGCGATGGTGCTGTATATCGCCGTGTCGCTGGTGCTCACCGGCATCGTTCCTTACGGGACGCTAAGCGGCGAAGCCTCAGTGTCCGACGCCTTCAACGCCATCGGCCTGCCGTGGCTTAGCAACGTGATCGCCGTCGCGGCGGTGATCGGTGTGATCAGCGTGCTGTTCGCCTTCATGCTCGGCGCGGCGCGCATCTGGTTCGCGCTGTCGCGTGATGGGCTGTTGCCAGCATGGTTCGCGCAAGTGCATCCGCGCTTCGGTACGCCGGCACGCCCGACGATGATCCTGGGCATCTTCACCGCCGTCGTAGCGGGTCTGCTGCCTATCGGCGAAGTGGCGGAGCTTGTAAACATCGGTACGCTGAGCGCGTTCATCCTGATCTGCGCCTCGGTGCTGGTGCTTCGCGTACGCAAGCCGCACCTGGAGCGGAAGTTCAAGACGCCGGCCGTGTGGTTCGTGGCGCCGCTGGGCATTTTGTTCTCGCTGGCGCTGATCTGGGGGCTGCCGGCGATCACCTTCGAGCGGTTTGCGATCTGGATGGTGCTGGGCCTGATCGTGTATTTCACGTATGGCGTGCGGAACAGCAAGCTCAATCGTGGGTATCGTTGAGGTAGACGGCAGCCGTGAGGGGCTTACTGGCGATTCTCGCGACCATCCTGCTGGCTTACCCGATCGCGTTCGGGCTGCTGAGTAGCGGCACCGTGACCGTCGCCGGGTGGTTGGGTTTTGCTGTCGGTGTGTGTCTATCTGGAGCGTCTGCACATGGATAGGGAGTCGGTGCGCATCCTGATCGAAGAGGGGATCAGTCGGTCTGTCGTCGCATCGGGCGACCATCGACGGCAGGTTCTCCTCGATTTGATTGACCTGGACGCCGTGTTCGTCGATGGCCAAGGTTGGTCGCCCGCAGAGTTCGCGCGGGCATACCGAGATGACGTGGATCCCTCGCTGCAATTCCGTACCATGGCATGGCGCGGCCCGGATGACTGGCACATCAGCAGCGTATAGCCAGAACGTCACACGTGGCGTCGAGCGGAGTCGAGCCCGCAGCCGCTCACGCGTTTATGGATTAACTTTGCTTGGAGTCATGATGATTCAGATGAAAAAACAACTCGTGCTGCTCACGATCGCTACGGCCATGTCGATACCCGCCCTGGCCGCCGATACGGATGGCGAACCGCTTACCGCGGTGCCCGGACGCACGGTGTGTCAGGCCCGGCCGGTCGCGATCGGCGGCAAGCAGGTAGATGCCAAGCTCTGCGTCACCGAGGGCAGCATGAGCCACGATAAGTACGTAGTGAAAATTGGCTGGTCCACGGTGGTCGAAGGTATCGATGACGAAACGACCAAGGGCATCGCCGGTACGTATAAGGGCTCCCCGGTGTCTCTGACCTGTGAACCTCAGAGCAAGCCACCGGCAGCAGATGACCCTATGGTCGCGTCCATGGCAAAGTCGATGGCGGCGAGGCCGGACGTCACGTCTGAGCAAGCTCACGATCTCGCCATGAAAATGCTGAGTACCGAAGTGGGTCGCCTATGCCAGTTCCGTCAGGGCGATCAGGACCTGATGTCCGTGCAGGTGAAATTCTTGTAGGAATTCCCCTACACGACGTGTCGGCAATATCCTACGACTAAAGCTCAGCCCCTGAGATGCGCAGGCTCTAAAATTCCCCACCTCGGAGCAGCACGGCCCGGACCGGCCAGAAACAGGGGAAAACGTGAGCATCACCTCAGGAAGGCGCGGGCAGGGCGTCTCGACGGCCATGCGTGTGGCCGGCATTCTGCTAACTGTGACGGGCGTCGCACAGGCGCAACAAGTCCAGACGCTTGACCAGCAAGAGCAACGCGATCGCGCCCAGCGCGAGGCACAGGCTCGTCTGGAGCAGCAACAACAGCCGGATGTGCGACTGAATTCCGTCCCCGTGACGGATTTCCGTCGCACGGATGTGCCGGTTGAAGCGGAATGCTTCCGACTCGCCCATGTCGTGCTCGAAGGCCAGCGCGTGGAGGGCTTCGTCTTCGCGCAGCGCTATCTCGACCGCTACGCCGGTAAATGCGTCGGCCACGAGGGCGTCAACGCCATTGTCCGCCGTGTATCGGACATGATCATCGATCGTGGATTCGTGACTACTCGTGTGGGGCTCGCGCCGCAGGACTTGTCGAGCGGCACGCTGAGGCTCACGCTGGTGCCGGGGACGATTCGTGCGGTGCGCTTCGCCGATAATACGGCCGTGGGTGCCTGGCAGACCGCGCTCGCCGCCCGGCCGGGCGACCTGCTCAACCTGCGCGACATCGAGCAGGGGCTGGAGCAGTTCAAGCGCGTGCCTTCGCAGGACGTCACTATCGACATCGCCCCGGGCGAACAACCGGGCGAGTCGGATCTGGTCATCACCGCGAAGCGCTCGCGACCCTGGCATGTGGTCGCGTCGCTCGACGACAGCGGGTCGCGCGCAACCGGCCGCCTGCAGGGCGGTATCAACCTCGGACTCGACAATCCTCTGCGCATCAACGACGTGCTGTCGCTGGGTTACAACCACGACGTCTATCACAGCGACGGGCACGGCACGCGCGGCAACACGGCGAACTATGCGGTGCCTTATGGCGACTGGCTGTTCACCGCTTCGCTGTATGACTACAAGTACCACCAGACGGTGGAAGGCTCGCAGCAGACCTTCACCTCCAGCGGCAAGTCGCGCACGACGGACATCACCGTGCAGCGCATGCTCCATCGCACGAAGTACGGCAAGACCTCGCTGGAACTGCGCATCGGCAAACGCTGGGCGCACAGCTTTATCGAGGACTCCGAGCTGCTGACGCAGAAGCGTGACGTCACCACGGCCGAGCTCGCGCTGGTGCAGCGCCAGTACCTGGGTAACGCCCAGCTGGATCTGCGCCTTGCCCATCGCCGCGGTGTCACCTGGTTCGGCGGCCAGCAGGATGCGGCGGGCCTGTCGAAAGACGCGCCGACCTTCCAGTACGGCCTGAACCTGCTCGATGCCTCACTCAACGTGCCGTTCAAGCTCGGCCGTGTGCCGGTGCAGTGGACGACGGAACTGCGTGCCCAGCGCAGTAGCGACACGCTCTACGCTTCGGAATTCATCACGCTGGGCGGACGCTATTCCGTCCGTGGGTTCGATGGTGAAGAGACGCTGGCGGGCGAGCGTGGCTGGTACTGGCGCAACACCTTCAGCGTGCCGCTGGGCAACCTGCCCATCGCGGCCTACGCCGGTATCGACGGCGGCCACGTCGGCGGGCCGAGCATTCGCACGCTGCCCGAGAAAACCCTGCGTGGCGAATTCGTCGGCCTGCGCGGCAGCTTCGGGCGTTTCAGCTTCGACGCGTTCGCCGGCTGGGCGGACAAGGGCGGTCGCGCCCTCAACACGATGCGACCGGCGACGGGCTTCCAGCTCGTTTACCAGTACTGACAAGGACTGCACGATGACACTGCGCCCTCACTTTGCCCGCCGCATGACGCATACGCTGGCCCTCGCGCTGCTCGTCGCCTTCGTTGGCGCGCCTGTCGCCTCGCAGGCCCAGGTGGCCGGCGCCGCGAACCCGGCCCACCGGCCGACCGTGGATACGGCGGCCAACGGCACGCCGGTGGTCAACATCGTCGCGCCCACGCAGGGCGGCGTGTCGCATAACCAGTACGAGCACTTCAACGTCGACCCGAAGGGCCTGATCCTCAATAACGGCGCCGCGGTCAGTCAGACGCAACAGGCGGGCTACATCGTCGGCAACGCGAATCTCGCCAGCGGTCAGTCGGCGCGGATCATCGTCAACGAGGTGACCTCACAGAATGCATCGAGCCTGCGCGGCTTTACCGAGGTGGCGGGCAACCGCGCCGAAGTGATCATCGCCAACCCGAACGGGATCAGCTGCGACGGCTGCGGCTTCATCAACACCTCGCGCGGCACGCTGGTCACGGGTACGCCGGTATTCGGTGGCGATGGGAGCCTCGCGGCCTTCCGTGTGACGCGCGGTACGCTGGCCATCAACGGCGCGGGTCTTAATGGCACCGGCACGGACCGGCTCGACCTGATCGCGCGTACCGTCGCGGCCAACGCGAAGGTCTGGGCCAATGAGCTGAACGTGGTCACCGGTGCGAACCAGGTGAACTACGGCGACCTGTCGGCGCAGGCGATCGCAGGCGAGGGCGCCACGGATGGCGTGAGCCTGGACGTGGCCGCACTGGGCGGCATGTATGCGAATAAGATCCGCCTCGTCGGTACCGAAGCCGGTGTCGGCGTACGCAATGCGGGCGAACTCGCGACGCAGGGCGGTGACTTCACGATCACGCAGGAAGGCCGTCTCGAGCTGACCGGCAGGACGACGTCGACGGGGCAGCTGGCGATACAGGGTGCGGCGCTGTCGAACAGCGGCACGCTGGCGGCGGGCAGCAACGTGGCGGTAACGACCACGGGAGCGCTCGATAACAGCGGCACCATCTACGGAACCAGCGACACATCGATCGACGCCGCTGGCGCGCTGACCAACAGCGGCAAGCTCTATGCCGTCGGCGGCTCGCTCGGCGTCAACGCCTCCGCTATCACCAACAGCGGTGCGGGTGACGTCTACGCAGGCAAGCGCGTCACGCTGCGCGCGGGGAGTATCGACAACGCCGCCTCGGTCGAGTCGGGTACCGAACTGAGCCTGCAGGCGAACGATCGTCTCGGCAATACCGGAACCATCATCGCCGGCGGGGCGGCCGGTCTCGATGCCGCCACCCTCGACAACAGCGGCCGCATCAGCCTTGCCGGACAGGCGTCGCTGCATGCGTCGCGCGCGCTGACCAATAGCGGCAACATCGTCGCCGGCGGCGACACGGCGATCCATTCCGCCAACGTCACCAATAACAGCCAGATTCAGTCGGGCGGTGACCTGGTCGTATCGACGGCTGCGCTGACGCTGGGTGCGCAAGGGGTGCTGTATGCCGGTCACGCGTTGACGATCGATGTCGACGGCAAGGTGAGCAATGCCGGTCAGATCTACGCGACGACGAATGCATCCTTGCATGCGGGTTCGCTGGACAACGGCAACCTCCTGCGTGCCGACGGCAACCTTGTCGTCGACGTGGCCGGCGACATCGTCAATACCGGCGCCATGCAGGCGGCGCAGAAGCTGGCGCTGGACGCGTCGGGTGCGCTGACCAACAGCGGCAAGCTGTACGCGATCGGCGGTGCACTGGAAGCGACGGCCGGTCAGGCTCTCAACAACGCGGCTTCGGGCGATATCTACGCGCAGACCGATGTCTCGCTTCGTGGCGGCTCGGTAAGCAATGCGGGTACAGCGGAAGCGGTGGGTTCGGTCGCTGTAGCGGCGAACACCACGGTCGACAACAGCGGCAAGCTGCTTGCCGACACCGGCAATGCGACGCTGATCGCGTCGGACATCGCCCAGCGCGGCACGGTCAGCGCTGTGGGCGACATCAGCCTGACGGCCTCGCAAAACCTGACCCACACGGGCACGACGGTGGCGGATCGCGATCTGTCCGTCGCAGCGGTTGCGGTAACCAACAGCGGCCACCTGCAAGCGGGCCGCGACGTGGCCATCGACACGGGCACGCTGACGCAGCAGGGCGTGATCTACGCGAAACGCGATGCGACCCTCCGCGGTCGTGATGTCGACAACGCCGCGGACGCGATGATCGTCGCCGACGGCGTGCTCCGCATCGACAACACCGGCACGCTCACCAACGCGGGTACGGTGCAGGCCGGAACGGATCTCTACGCAAAGGCCCTGACGCGTCTCGACAACACGGCGACCGGCAGCCTCTACGCTACCTCGCATCTCGACGTCGCAACGACGGACGCTATCGACAACGCCGGCTCGGTCTACGCCGGCAGCGATGCCACGCTGTCGACGCGCTCGCTGACAAATAGCGGCAGCCTGCGCACGGGCGGCGACCTGACCGTCAACGCGACCACGGCCAGCAACGACGGCAGCATCTATACGGGCGGCAAAGCCAGCTGGACCCTGGCCCAGCAATTGAGCAATACCGGCACCCTCGTCGCTCAGGGCGACCTGACCGTGGTCGCCGGCACTCTCGTCTCCACCGGCGTCCTCGGCGCGGGCGTGCAGGCTGACGGCAGTCTCGGCGCGTCGGGCGTGCTCGACGCCACGGTGGCCGGCGCGCTGGCGGTGCATGGCAACACGCTGGCGGCCAGCCGCCTGGCGTTACGTGCCGCGTCCCTCGACCTGGCCGCCTCGCGCCTGCGTACTGGCGGCGACATCGCGTTGATCGCCACGGCGGGTGACATCGATACCGGTAACGCGAATATCGCCACGGACGGCACGCTGGCGCTTCAGGCGAGCGGCGCGCTGAAGAACCGTGCCGGCACGTTGCAGGGTGGCACGCTCGACGTCACGGCCGTCAGCCTCGACAACACCGGCGGGACGCTCGTCCAGACCGGAACGACCGATCAGGCGCTGGACTTCGCCGGTGCCGTGGATAACACCAACGGTCGCATCGCCGGCAACGGCGGCAACCTCACCGTGCGTGCGTCCTCGATTACCAACAACAATGGTGCGATCGAACACGCGGGTACGGGCACGCTGACGATCGACGGCGATAACGGCATCGCCAATCGCGGCGGACGCATCGTCGGTAACGGCGCGCTCGATCTCGATACGCGCGGGGCGCTGGATTCCACGGGCGGCACGATCAGCCTGACCGACGGAGCGACGATCGACGCGGCCAGCATCGCCAACGACAACGGCACGCTGGTCGCCAGTGCGCTCACGATCACGACGGCGGGTGCGCTGGGCAATAGCGCAGGCACGCTTCAGTCGGGTGGCGCGACGTCGATCACGGCAGGCTCGCTGGCCAACGGCAGCGGTCAGATCAAGGGGCTGTCCGGTGAGCTGATGCGCCTGAGCATCGCGCAGGCGCTGAGCAATGGTGTCGGCGGCTTCATCGGCGGCAACGGTGGCCTGTGGCTGCATGCCGTCTCAGTCGATAACGCGGGGCAGTTGTACGCCAATACGACGGCGGATATCGCCGCCACGGGTAACCTGGTGAATCGTGGCGCCGTCCAGTCGATGGGTTCATCGACGGTGGTCGCCAACGGCTCGCTGATCAACGACAACGGTCGTATCGAGAGCGGCAGCGGGGATGCGGCGGCCACGCTGACCGTCATGGGCGGTGGCTTCTCCAACATCAATGGCCGTATCGCCAATACGGGCACGGGCACGACCCGCCTTGCCTCGGGCGGAGCCATCAACAACACCAGCGGCACGCTTGGCGGTCAGGGTGGCGTGGCAATCAATGCGACCTCGCTGAACGACACCGGCGGCCGGGTGGTTTCCGGCGGCGATCTGTCACTCGGTATCGGTGGTTTCGAGAACACCAGCGGTAACGTGTATGCGGCGGGTACCCTGGACTGGAACAACGGCGGTGCGACGCTGATCAATACCAACGGCCAGTTTGGTGCCGGTACGCGTCTTGCGCTGACGCTGGCGTGGCTCAACAACGCCGGCGGCAATACGTCGTCCAACGGCGACGTAGCGCTCAACCTGCTCGGCGGTATTCAGGGCAACGGGCGCGTCATCGCGGGTCGTGATCTCGATGTCACGCTGCCGGGCGATTTCACCAACGGCGCGGGCGGTCAGTTCAAGGCCAACCGCAACTTCGGTCTGCACCTGGGTGGCTCGCTCTACAACAGCGACGGCGCGGCGCTTGAAAGCGTCGGCGCATTGACCGTCGATGCCGCCAGCATCACCAACGGCAACGGCGCGCGCATAAGCAGCGCGACGACCACGCTCAACTCGCGTGGAGCCGTAGTCAACCGCGGTCGCCTCGAAGGCGACACGCTCAACGTCAACGGTACGGATATCGACAACACCGGTTCGCTGATCGGCGACAACATCACCGTTCGCGCGAACAACTTCACCAACGGCGCGGATCTGGGCGGTGTCGCGGACAACACGGCGTATCAGTCGGCCCTGATCGCCGCGACGGACAACGTCCGTCTGCTGATCGGTGGCACGTTCCTCAACCGCGATGCAATGGTGTTCGCGCTGGGCGACATCTTCATCGCCGCCAACGACGGTGGCAGCCGTGCCGGGGCGATCACCAACCTGTCCGGTGACATCGAAGCCGACGGCTCGATCACGCTCGCCGCCAACCAGATCACCAATCAGCGCCGCATCTTCGAAACGCAGACGGTCAACCTGGCCGACGGCGCGGTGCAGCAGGTGGGTGGTCCCATCGTGCGCTATGCGTATAACGATCCGGATCCGAACCACCAGCCGCCGAATATCGATCCGAGCCAGGTCGTCAGTGCGGAAGAAATTCAGCGGGCGCGGACGTATTGCCAGGGCGCGGGCTACGACGACAACCGCTGTATCGGTTTCCGTAACGGCGACGGCACGCCGGTCAGCTTCCAGGCTTCGTTCACCGATACGTTGTTGTCCTACGTGCGCCTTTCACGTGCAAGCGCCGAGGGACGCCTTGTCGCCGGGAAAGACATTACGTTGTCGGGCTCAGTCACCAACGACAAGTCCACCGTCGCGGCAGGAAGCAATCTCGTCATCAATGGTGGCGGGCAGAGTGCGGTCGGGCCCGGTGATGTAAACATCGGTGGCGAGACCATTCGCAACATTGCATGGAATCCCACCGGCACCGTGCGTACCGACGCGTCCTATGGCGTTGGTTGGGAGTCGGTGGTGCACGATCCCCATCGATGGGTGCCGAACGGCTTCAGGATCTACGGCAACGGCAGCAGCATTGCGACCATCGCCCTCGGCGACGGGCAGCGCCCCGCATGGATCGGGATCGATCCGGGTCAGGGCCTCGTCTCGAGGATGACCGCGGGCGGCACGCTGGAATTCCACGGCCAGACCATCGAGAACACCACGGTCGGCGCCGACGGTAGCCCGATCAGTGGCGTGCAGCTCGGTGCGAATAGCGGCGGCAGCAACGTATCCGGCACAGGCGCGGGGCATGTCGGCGCGGCGGGCGGCAACGTCGATCTCGGCGGTGTCGGTGGCCTGGGCAACGCTCCGGATGCGAACAGCGTCGGTGCCGTCGGCACCACCAGCGGCGACACGCGCAATGCGGGTCCGCGTCCGGGCTCGCAGAGCATCGGTTCGCCCGACGCCCCGGCCGGCCAGATCCGCCTGCCGACCAGCGGCCTGTATACGACGCACCCGGGCAGCGCGAGCCCGTACCTGATCGAGACCGATCCGCGCTTCGCCAGTCAGGCGGGTTTCCTCGGTAGCGACTACCTGATGGATCGCCTCGGTTTCAACGGTGAGAGCACGATGAAGCGCCTGGGCGATGGCTTCTACGAGCAGCGCATGGTGCTTGACCAGATCACCTCGCTCACCGGTCGTCGCTACCTCACCGACAACACCGACGCCATGGCGCAGTACCGCGCGCTGATGGACGCAGGCGTGTCGGCGTCAGGCGAGTTCCAGCTCTCGGTCGGTATCGCGCTCACCGCCAGCCAGATGGCCAGCCTTACCCAGGACATCGTCTGGATGGTGAGCCAGGAGGTCAACGGCGAGAAGGTGCTCGTGCCGGTGGTCTACCTGTCCGCCGCGCACGCGCAGGAAGTCGCGCAGAACGGCGCGATCCTCTCAGGCAAGACGGTCATCCTCGACGCCTCCGGCACGCTGACCAACACGGGCACGATCGCCGCGAGTGAAAACGCCAGCCTCAAGGCCGGCACGTTGCTCAACGGCGGCAACCTCAGCGCGGGCGGGAACCTAAGCGTGACCGCCGCGCAGGACATCCTGAACGCGGGCAGCATCAAGGGCGGCAATGTCAGCCTGACTGCGGGCAATGACATTGTCAGCGGTGCGGATATCGGCCGCGTCGATCTGGGTGGCCTGAAGCTGGGCGACGCGATCGCGCCAGTGGACGCCGCGCGCCTGGGCCTGGCCTCGGGTGGTGCGATCAGCGCGACGGGCAACCTGTCCGCAAGCGCGGGTCGCGACCTGACGCTGGGCGCGGTGCCGGTGTCCGCGGGTGGCGATCTGTCGTTGTCGGCGAAACGCGATCTCTCGCTCACGGCGACATCGGTTAAGGCGGGCGGCGATGCACAGCTGGTCGCCGGGCGTGACCTGAGCCTCAATGCCATCGGCCAGACGACGGCCGTGCAGGGTGGAAAGCAGAACAGCGAGAGCACCGTGCACACGGTGACGACGATCGACGCGGGCGGGAATGCGGTGCTCGCGGCGGGTCGGGATGTGGTGAGTGAGGGGGCTAAGGTTAAGGCGGGGGATCAGATCGTCGTCAGCGCGGATCGCGACGTCATCCTCAACGCGGTCACCGATACCGAGCGTCACGACGACCGCAGCAAGGACGGCAAGAAGCTGATCCAGACCTCGACGATGGATCAGACCCTGACCGGCAGCAGCCTTGCCGGGACGAATGGCGTGATCGTCAGTGCGGGGCATGACATCAACGCGACCGCCGTCACGATGAGTAGCGACAACGGCGGCGTGGCGCTGGCGGCCAAGAATGACGTCATTCTCAACGCGGGTAGTGAGCAGCACACCTGGGATCAGACGACGCAGAAGAAGACCTCGAGCACGTTCTCGAGCAAGACGACGCGTACGAGCGATTCCACCGACGATACCTATGCCATCGCCAGCAGCATCAAGAGTGCCGATGGCGTCACCATCGCCGCATCGCGCGATATCACGCTTCAGGGTACGCAGGTCAGCTCCGACGGCGCGATCGCGCTGGCCGCCGGTCGTGACATCAACCTCGAAGCCACGCACGACAGCTACAGCGAATCGCACGAGTCGACGGTAAAGAAGTCGGGCTTCGTACTGAATCACGGCCTGGCGCCGATGCAGCAGGGCAAGACCACCGACCGCGATTCCTCGACGACCCAAACCATCGCCCACGGCACCACCCTCAGCGGCGACAGCGTGACCGCGGCGGCGGGTCGTAACATCGTCGGTGAAGGCGTGCAGATTGCCGCGACCAACGACGTCCTGCTCGCTGCCGGTAACGACCTCACCCTGACCACGGCCGAGAACACGTACAGCACGGGCCAGGACAAGTCCGTCACGTATACCGGCTTCTCGCGTCAGGGTCTCAACGATCATTACGGCAAGGTCAAGGACAGCCAGGGCCAGAGCGATACGGAAGTCACCCACACCGGCAGCCTGGTCGGCTCGACGGATGGCCAGGTCACGCTCACGGCGGGCAATAACCTGCACCTGACCGGCACCGACGTCATCAGCGACAAGGCGACTACGATCGTCGGCAAGAACGTGACGATCGATGCGGCGGTGGATACGTCGGATACGACGCAGTTTCAGCGGCATAATGAGGGCGGTATCACGGTGGGTCTCGGCGGCTCCATGGTCGAGCTGGCGATGGACGCGCGGAATTCAGTGAAGCGTGGCAGCGAGGTCGACGATGACCGGCTGAAAGCGCTGTACGCCGCCAAGGCCTACTACGACGGCAAGGACATCCTCGATACGTATAAGACGCAGGGCATCGGCGCAGGCAAGGGCGGAGCTGGCCAGGAAGGCATCAACGTTCAGGTGGGCATCGGCGGCAAGAGTGCGAGTAGCAAGACCACCAGCCACGACGAGACGGCGTTCGGCAGTCACATCCGTAGCAACGGCGACGTCACCATCGCCGCGACCGGTGGCGACCTCACTATCATCGGCAGCGAAGTCACCGGCGACAACGTCGCCCTCGCGGCCGCCCATGACATCAATCTGCTAAGCCAGGCGGAGAATCATTCACTCAAGAACGATTCGAAGAACAGCAGCGGTGGCGTGGGGGTCAGCTTCGGCACGGACGGTTTCGGTATCTATGCCGAGGCAAGCATTGGCAGCGGCAAGGCGCGCGGCAACGGCATCACGCATGCCGAGACGACGATCAACGCCGACAGCGTGCTGACGCTGATCAGCGGCAACGACACGACGATTCAGGGCGCCCAGCTGAAGGGCAATCAGGTTATCGCCAACATCGGCAACAACCTGACGATCCGCAGCGAGCAGGATACCGACGACTTCTCCAGCAAGACGATGCAGGCGGGGGCGAAGGTGATGTTTGGCCTGACCCAGAGCGGCTTTGTCAGTGCGAGCGGGTATTACAGCCAGGGCAAGATCGATAGCCACTATCAGAGCGTCAATGAGGTCAGTGGGATCAAGGCAGGTGACGGCGGCTTCCAGCTGGGCGTGGGCGGAACCACGCATCTGATCGGTGGGCAGATTGCCAGCAGTGCCGATCCGTCGAAGAACATTCTCAGCACGGGCGATCTGATTTATGAGGATCTGCACAACGAGTCGAAGTACAAGGCGAGCCAGGTCACGGTCAGTGGCGGCAGCACGATGGCGAGCAATATCTCCGGGGCGGTCGGTGCTGCCGTGGGTGCTATGACGCCGCAGCATGACAACGCGAGTAGCGATACCCATTCGGGTATTGCCGCCGGGAGCCTTATTGTTCGCAACGATCCGGGTAAGAATCTGAGCGACCTGGATCGGAATCCGACGCTGGAGAACGAGGCGCTTAAGAACGCCTTCGATCAGGAGAAAGTTGCTGAGCAGCAGGAGCTGACGAGTCTGGCGGGCTACACGGGTATGCGTGGGGTGGGTGATCTTGCCCAGTATATGCAGAACCACAGTTCGTCCGATGCCGAGCGTGCGGCCTGGGGTGATGGCGGTCGTAACAAGGTCATTCTGCACGGGTTGGTGGGTGCGGTGATGGCGTCGCTTGGTGGCGGCAATGCGATCCAGGGCACCGTTGGCGGTGCGACCAGCGAAGCGGCATCGAAGGCGATGCAGCAGTTTCTATTTGAGCAAGGCGTGGCGCCGGGAAGTGAGGACTGGAATGCCCTTATGGAACTGGGAAGTGCCGCCATTGGAGGGGTTTCTGGACAAGGTTCCGGCGCGGCCGTGGCGCTGAACGGAGATAAGTACAATCGGCAAATACATCCAGAACTGGTGACCTTCATTGCTGACGGCGTGGCCGCAAAATATGCGGAAGCGAAAGGTATATCAGAGGATGAGGCTCGTGGCTTACTTATTCGTGCCGCCATGGCGGAAAATGATGACTTCAGCGCGCGATACATTGGCACTGTGGACACAGAACAATCGCGAACCGATGCAATGATTTTCCTCTATTACAACACTCCTTTTGGTGCCCAGGGATTGCGATACGATCTGTCTTCGTGGGGCGACGATAAGTCAGATGCAACATTAGGATCGGCGATGCTTGTGCAAGATCAGAGGGCGATGGGTTACGTTCTTGAAGCTATGAATCCAACTGGTGATCCGGCCGTCGAAAAAGCCCTCAGAGGATATTACGTGGGTGCGAGCTATCCGGAGCGCTATGATGCATGGGAAAAAAGGGACACTGCGCAGTTCTTGAGCTTCAATGCTCAGCTGGCACTCGCCGGTGGTCTTGCTGGAACGAGCGCGATCAACGTCGCTGGCCAAGGTCAGACCGTCATGAGCATGATTCAGTCGACACTCGCGGCGCGAGCTGGAGCGGGTCTGATCGCCGGAGGTGTAAATGCGGCGTCTCAATACTCTCAAGGAGAGCCCGTACGCGTAAGCAATGTGCTCGTTGCAACCGCTACGGGGAGCCTAGGGGCTGGGGGCGGCTTTTGGTGGAATACTGCTGTCGGGTCGGCGGGTGGATTCGTGCAAACCGAGTACAACAATTGGCAATACAATGAAAACAAAAGCGTTGCTTTGAATACAGTAGCCGCTGGAGCAACAGCAGGCGGCGGTTACTTGGCCGGAGAGAAGTTTTCGACTTGGCTCGGTACAAGGACAGCGAACTCATTCGCTCCAGCTGTCGGAGGAAATGTACTCGGTCCGATAATAAGCGAGCTCTTAGGGCCGCTGTTAGATCTGGATAAAAAGCCTTCTCCCGCGGCTGAGACGAAGTGAAAGGGAAGATATGATAAAGCTACTTAAATGTTTGGCTTTTGGCGGCATGTTCGCGCTCCTGACGATTGTCTTAGGCGTAGGTCTGTATTTGCTCATCTACGTCATGCGGGGGTTTGAAGTCGACGCTGTGGTTGTGCGCTATATCCTGAATCGTGCGTCGAGAGCTGCCGTCGTGGTGGGCATTGCGATGGCCTTTGTTCAGGCAATTCACTACCCGAAGGGCAATTCGGAGACCGATGGCGGTGGCGCAGGTCGGCAATCCCGGGGTGGTGGCGAGCAGGTGAAGGGAAGTGAACACGATGAAAGTGATAAGTGAGCGCTTGAGCCGGCGGCATCAGCGTTTTTGCGCAAGCGACGCTAGTGTGGCAGTTCGGCGTCGCGATGCAGGCGGCCAAGGGCGACGAGTCGTGTAGCGTCGCGATGTTCGCAGTAACGCGCCGGGGCGACTTTGGACGTGGCAAGTGCAAGTGACAACCGGGACAATTTTACGGGGTGGCGACAAATCCACTGCAATGCCCGCGATGGCCCTGAGGAGCTTGGTCGTAGACCTGTCGCCCGCTGATCCGTTCGATTCGCATCTGTGTAATACCGGAGCCCTCGGCCGGTGGCTTGAACTGCAGATATGTAGCACCGAAGGAATGCATAGCGAATCACTCCTGCTAGAGATAGACGCTCTCTTCGACGCGGAGGGCATGCCGTGGATGTATTTCACCCTTATTTCGGATAAATGGAGATGAATGGGCCGGTGACTGATTAGGCTTAGGGCGACGTCCCCCCAGATTTGAGTAGCGGCCCGGTTTCGAGTCCAATCCCCCACGAGAAGGAGATTGGATGTGACGAAACGCTTTTCCGAAGAACAGATCATCGGCTTCCTACGCGAGGTCGAGGCCGGCATGGCGGTCAAAGACCTGTGTCGCAAGCACGGCTTCAGTGAAGCCTC